>NZ_NDHW01000007.1 GCF_002251945.1 Pseudanabaena sp. SR411 | reverse complement strand
ATCGTTGTAAAAGTCTGGTCAAAAACTTTGACAGAACTTTAGACAATGCTAATGCGAGAATTCATCTTTGCTTTATCAGGCTTATGCTTAAGCGCCTCGCTAAGGCTTCCTAAGATACCAAATGGGTTCTATAAAAACTTCTTTACTTGTCGGTCCACAAAGTCAATATGATTCGTCTTTGTTTTTTCAATATCAGCAAGGTAAGTCAATCGCAATATCAACATATAGTGGAGTTTTTAATACGAATCCACGTATAGATGATCCTGAAGTAATTATTTGCGATGATGCTCATGCAGCAGATAACTATGTTGCAGACTTATGGACTCTTACTATCCAAAGAGTAAAGCACAAAGACCTATTTATATCTATACATAGATTACTTCAATCAGCTATACCAGACTATGTGAATTATCAAATTGATTTAGGGGTAATTAAGCCCTCAGAAGAACATGTTGATCTAATTTCCAATATTTCCTGCTATGAATACATTCCTGAGCTTGAGCGGATATTGGGAGAATTTACTAAAAATGATAAAGACTTAATGTACTCTTGGAGTGTCCTTTCATCACATCTAGAATCTTGCTCAATTTATATATCTGCCAAAAGTATTGAAATTCGACCAATTATTCCACCCTCACTAAACCATCAACCATTTTCTGGCGCTAAGCAACGTATTTATATGTCTGCTACCTTGGGGGAAGATGGAGATATTGAAAGAGTATTTGGAGTAAAAAAAATTGCTAGATTGCCAATTCCTGAAGAGTGGCATAAAAGAAGTACGGGAAGAAGATTAATTTTATTCCCAAGACAATCTTCTGATTTAGATCCTAAAGAGACTGTAATCGAAATGATTAAAAAAGTCCCTCGCGCTCTTATTTTGGTTCCTGATAATAATAACCTGAAAGAATGGGAAGAGAAACTGTCTAAATCTCACACTATAGTTAAATCAGATGATATTGAACAGAATCTAGATAAATTTACAAGATGTTCAAGTCCATCTATTCTTCTTTTGGCTACCCGCTACGATGGTATTGATCTACCAGCAGATGATTGTAGATTCATGGTCTTAGATGGTGAACCATCAGCTTCAGGTCTACAAGAAATGTACATGAGAACTAGACTATTCGCATCTTCTCAGCTATATAATCGTATCCGAACACGAATCACACAGGCTATGGGAAGATGTACCCGAGATGAGAGTGATTATTCTGTAGTCATAATTCTTGACGATAAACTTACGAAACGATGCTGCACTAAAAATTTCACTCAAGGTATGCATCCCGAACTACAAGCTGAAATTTCGTTTGGGCTACAAAATTCTATGGATTACACCACTTCAGATTTTGTCGAACTTTCTGAAGCATTTCTAAATCGTGTACCAGAATGGCAAGAAGCAGAACAAGATATTCGTAAGCAACGTGACTCATTTGAAAAAACACCTGATTCCACAGTAATATCTCTAGCCAAAGCTATGCCTTATGAAATTGATTATGTATATGCTTCGTGGCAAGGACAACATGAAAAAGCTTTAACCCTAGCACAAAAGGTTCTTGAAGCTATAGAAGGTGGATCAGACCTTAAACCATATAGAGCATTTTGGTATCATCAAGCAGCAACTTCTGCCTTTTTAGCGTGGAAATATTTGGATAACGAAACCTTCAAAAACGCTACTGTTTCATATTTGGAAAAATCAGCAGCCAGTTGTTCACTTACTTGGATAGAAAAATTACGTTCTGATCTATCAGGTAATTCCAACAAATTGATTGATAGAGAGTTACCACTACAAGAATGGTTTCAACAAATTGATAGTTTACTTCAAGAGTGGGGAATCTCAGGTAGTAAATTTGCAAAAAAACTAACAGAGACTCAAAGAATTATAGAGGCTCAAGAAGCTAAGAAATTTGAAAATGGATTAGCCATTTTAGGAAGAATGCTAGGAGCAAAAACACATCAATGGAAAGATGATGGCGCTCCAGATGGCTTATGGATTTTTGGTGATTTGGTTGCATTTGTTTTTGAAGCTAAAACTAATGAGTCACCTACAAAAGGTATTTCATTAGATACAGTTACACAGGCAGGTAGACATGAAGTCAGAACTAGGGCTGATAAACTTATTCCTGAATTTATGCCTTGTTTCACTATAATTATTTCTCCACGCACCACAATAGATAAGCTTACATTACCTCATCTTCAAGAGATTAGTTACATGTCTCATGAAGATATCGTTAAGCTCTTTAATAACGCTGCTATGGTATTTGAAAGACTGCGTGCATCCGCATCTGGTAATAGTGATGAAGCATTACTAGATAATGCGTTGAAATTCTACAGTGAAAAATCTGTTGATCTACAAAGCATTCGGAATTTGCTTACAAAGACAAAGCTCAAAGATTTATCTGTTCAATAGTTGGATATTTTGGAAGAGTTAAGGGTGATTGAGAAAAAGTGCGATCGCTTTTATTATTTCCTACATTCCGCTCGTAATGGAAGGGTAAAATAATTACCGAAAATCAAAATCATCGAAAATCAAAAAAGAGGAGGTAAATATTAATACAGAGATGAAAGTATCGAATCTAGACCATCTAGGGATCGTGGC
>NZ_NDHW01000076.1 GCF_002251945.1 Pseudanabaena sp. SR411 | reverse complement strand
AGATTCGATACTTTCATCTCTGTATTAATATTTACCTCCTCTTTTTTGATTTTCGATGATTTTGATTTTCGGTAATTATTTTACCCTTCCATTACGAGCGGAATGTAGGTTTTTAGATCTTGACGATCGCTAATCACGTTACTTTTCAGACAACTAGGCGATCTCTATGAATATGTGCAATACTCCATAATTCACCTCCAATTTTTCCTTTTATCTTTTCCCTTTTTTCTTGATTAAGCGCCAGAGATGGAGTGCGATTAGGTAAGTGAGAAATAAGGGGAAGGCAAATAAGCCGATACAGAAACATAGGACGATTTGCCATTTACCGCGCTGGGCAAAACGAATGATTAATATAAGCCTCTTGGCATAAGATTCTGGAATTGGTATTTGAAGTTCTTGTAAGAGTTTATTGGCTTTATTCAAAGCAACAAATCCTTCCTTAAACTTCCAAATATGATGATAAGCCTCACCAAGATTCATAAATGAAATTGCTTCACCCCGCTTGTCGCTGATCGCCTGTTGAATTTCTAAGGATTGCTGGTAAAGGGCGATCGCTTGGCAGTACTGCCCTAAGGAATAGTAAGCACAGCCTAAATTAAGAAAAGAACCTGCTTCACCCTTTTTGTCACTGATTGCCTGTTGAATTTCTAAGGATTGCTGGTAAAAGGAGATTGCTTTTTGATACTGTCCTAGCAAATTGTAAGCATTGCCTAAATTACCAAGAGAACTTGCTTCACCTTTCTTATCACCGATTCCCTGTATGATTTCTAAGGATTGCTGGTAAAAGGAGATTGCTTTTTGGTACTGTTTCAAAGAATTGTAAACATTTCCCAACCCGACGAGAGAACTTGCTTCCCCCTTCTTGTAACCGATCGCCTGTGCGATTTTTAAGGATTGCTGGTAAAAGGAGATCGTTTGTTGGTACTGTACCAGAGAATAGTAAGCATTGCCCAAACCATTGAGAGAACTAGCTTCACCATTCTTGTCACCAAGTGCCCGTTGAATTTCTAGGGATTGCTGGAGAAAGGAGATCGATTTTTGATACTGCCCTAGAGAATAGTAAGCACCGCCCAAACCATTGAGAGAACTAGCTTCACCATTCTTGTCACCAAGTGCCTGTGCGATTTTTAAGGATTGCTGGAGAAAGGAGATCGATTGTTGGTACTGCCCTAGTAAATAGTAAGCACCACCTAGAGAGATTAAAGAATTGGTATATTGCCACTGTTGTGTTTGCTCTTGTTGCCACCTACTGACTAAGCGCGTGTAAAGTTCGACTCGTTTTGCAGAATATCCACACAAGGTTAGAAAGTTATCAACTTTGTTTGTGTCACTGCAAAGCACATGAAAAGCACTTTCATATTCACCCAACTCACAATAGTGATGAAAAATTTGGAGATAGGGATCGGCATCTTCGAGCATGTCGTAACTCGGATCGAGTGTTGGTTTGCGATTTTTCCAATAATAGGAAATTGCTTTACGATGGAATTTTGTTAAACTTTCGGCTTGTCGCTGCACTAATTCTTGAATTTGTGGTTGAAAGCGATAGCAACCAGATTCCGCCAACACAAAACCCCGTTTCTTCAACAACAGCAAATCCCGATCCGTCACCTCCTCATCCGCGATCATCGCCGCCGCCATCGTGCGGTCAAAAGGCTTTGCAAACACACTCTCCGCCATTAACAGATTTTGCAATCTTGGTTCTAGGCGGTTAAAGCAGACTCGAAACAATTGCTCGGTTGTCACTATCTCCTGCTGCCAACGCCCCGTATGCTCTCCCTCAACTGCAAACAAATCTTCAGGCAAAAAGCGAACGTGGGGTTCATCTTTATATTCACTGAGGAGCAAGGCTCTAATAAACATCAACGACAAGGGAATACCACCTACTCTTTGCGACACCTCTGCCAATTCTGTATCTGTTCCTAATAGATTCTGATCACGCAAAAATGCCCGTCCCTCAAAATCCTTTAATCCATGCACATCAAAGCAACGTATCCCTAAATTTGCTAAATCCGATAAGTTTGGCTCTTCACGAGTCGTAATTAAAACTTTGCTTCCTCCTCCTCGTTTTGCCCAATGTTCCAAAAAATCTTGCCATAATACACTCTCCAAATTGCCATCGCCATCGAGCAAACTTTCGAGATTGTCCAACACCACCAAATAGCCCTTACCCTGCAACACCGCCGCTAACTCATAGCCCAAATCCACTTCAGGCAAATTATTCACCTGTTCCAGAGATTTCTGCCCCAACTGCGCGATCGCCCTAGTCGCAAACTCCCGAAAGTCCCGCGATCGCTGACTCAAATCCGCCCAAAAACGATCGCCTTTCCACTCAGCAAACAACTTTGCCGCTAAAGTCGATTTGCCATAACCACCCAACCCAACAATGCAAGCGATCGCCTTTTTCGGATCGGCAAGCGCAATATTGAGATCAGCGATCGCCTCTTTGCGTCCCTGCATATGCTCAAAGGAAGGCTTCCAATCATCTAGCAACACATTGCGATCGGCATGATTGACAACATTAAGCGTATCAACATTTTCGATATTGTATTGATCACGCCCATAGTTGTCATATTGACGAGACATGACTACGACCCACCAATTTTTGGATTGCCTTGGATAGTTTCAATGTTGATCTGATCGCGACCATAGTTGTTGTATTCCCGACTTGAATTGTTCTGGTTTTGGATATTGATAATTTGTTGGGCAATCTGCCTTACTTCCGTAGCAAAAGCCTCATCCTCATCCAACTCAAGGTCTAGATATTTGGTAACTTTGTCCAGTGCTGTGGAATCACCCTCTTTTTCGACTTCAGCTAAGGCTTTTTCGGCACGTTCATTCCCTTGAAATTTCGCCTTGATTTTGTCGCGCAGATTTTTCACTAAGTCGATAGCACCACCAACTGTTTTCTTCGCGATTTCCCCCGCACCAGATTTAACAAATTCGTTAAACGCAAGTTCGACAAGCTTAGCCGCCGCGATCGCCGTTGTCGTTGTTACTGGCTCCATATTCACACCTCACGATTTAACCTGATTTTCTCATGATTATGGCTAAGCAGTAATACCAATTCACATAAGTGTCGTCACACTTTTATGAACTGGTGTAAGTCGATCTTAAATTTATGCAAGTCTAAGGATAAATTCCCTGCGATATTAAAGACTGCCTGAGCATTAAACGCTTTGGCTCGTTTAGCTTCAATAGAAATATGGTGGTTCTTCCAATATCGGTTAAGCCGATAATATAACTTCCCTCAATTTTAAAGTGATCACTCCATTGGTACGCTCGTGGATTAAATAGAGTTGTAATCTCTTTGGTTATAGGATCAATGCTGGTTAAGTCAGATCCTTTATATCGATTGCAAGGCAGACAAGACAGCACTAAATTGTCTGTGTTTGACGATCCTCCGTGCTTGATCGCAACTGCATGATCTACCTCATGGCTATATATAGAAAAGTCCTGATGGATTAGACAATATTCGCATTTCCCATTTGCTCGATCGCTTACAAACTGTCTGCTAGGTGTGGAAATATAGACAGTCATTCTGGATTGGAGCTACTAGTCTTTGAGGATTTCATAGCAGCGTAAGCTCTCACCTTCATCATTGTCATGAGGGTATCGAGTTGCTCATAAAGATTCAGTTCTGCTACTTCTGACGAAATAAGGTTTAAATCACGATTTTTTTGAAGTAATTCGCGCAACCGTGCTTGCGATCGCTCAGAAACTTTGAAGTTGGCAATCTGTTCTGATGTGGGGCGATTGACTAAAAAATCAATAATCTCTAAATAAGTTGGTAATTCTGTGGGTGAGGGAGTGCCTGATACATCAAGTTTCTCTGTGGACTTTTCGAGGAGTGATGATGTATTGACTAGATTAGCGAAAATTTCTGAGATTTGATTTTTGTATGGGGCTAGCCTTTGGGCTAATTCGTCGGGAATTTCAATGGTTAGCTGAGCCATTTTTTTGTGACATTTTGAACTGCTCTTTTTAAACTATAACAAGAAAAAAAAGGAGCGCGTTACGCGCTCCTTTTTGATTAAGGTGCTAAAGCATTGCCTCTCAGCAAACTACCGAGGGTTTTGAGCGTAATCTTCAACTGAGTGAAAGGATTAGCAGGCACAACGGTTTTGTAGAGATAGCTGTCAAAAGTGAGCTTCTGTACATCCTTATCAGCGCACATTTCTACAAAGGCTTCGCGAGTGGCGTTGGTGGCATAAAACACATTCTGGAGAATGTCGAGAACCTTGTAGGTCAAGCCATACTGCTTATCCCAACGCTTGATGTAAACCTTGAGATCAGCTTCAGTGGGGATGCGTTTACCTGCTTCCGCAAACTCCACGATCGCCTCGGCACACATGCGACCCGACTTAGCGGCAAAGTAAATACCTTCGCCACTGGACTTGGTGACATAGCCCGCCGCATCGCCAACTAGGGCAATCCGACCAACAACACGGCGAGGTCTTGGATGCTCAGGAATTGGGTGGGCTTCGACCTTAATCACTTCGCCGCCTTCGATGCGAGGCAACGCACGGGCGCGAATACCAGCTTGCAATTGCTTGATCAGGCGTTGGTTTTTGTGCATTGTGCCAGTACCAACCGCAACGTGATCGTATTTAGGGAAGACCCATGCGTAGAAATCAGGCGAAACATCGTCGCCCACATACATTTCTGCAAGATCTTTGTAATATTCCATCTTTTCTGGCGAAATCCTAATGCGCTCTTGGAAGGCGATCGCATAGTTATAGTCACCAGCATCCATCGCCTTAGCAACTACGGAGTTAGCGCCATCAGCACCGACGATTAAGTCAATTTCAAGAGTACGCATTACGCCTTCGTTGCCACCTTCAGAGAAATCTGAATAGGTAATTACATAGGGCTTTTTACCGTTTTCGGTAATTTTAATATCAAGGACGCGAGCATTAATCAGCTTAGCTCCAAGGCTAGCAGCGCGATCGCGTAAAAATGCATCTAAAACTTCGCGGCGACACATACCGATATATTCATCGGGATTGTCGAGTTTAATGTCTACTTCCACATTGCTGGGAGAGATCATTTTCATGTTGCGGACGCGGCGATCGATGATTTCGTCGGGCAAATCAAATTCGGAAACCATACATAGAGGAATTGCTCCACCGCAGGGTTTGGCGTTGTCCAGTTTACGCTCAAATATATAGGTCTCAATTCCTGCTTTGGCAAGTGTTTCAGCCGCACAAGAACCCGCAGGCCCGCCGCCTACAACAGCAACTCGTAATGTCAAAATACGCTCCTAAAGCTTTATTTAATCGGGGTTTAACTATTTTGGATGTTAGCATTGCCACCAGAGTGATTGGGGCAAAATTGATGAATATTAACATTTGTATTGTTTTATGTATCGTGAAGGTTTTATTTAGGGACTAAAACCCAAAAGGTAAGTGGCGGCGCGAAGCGCCGCCACTTACCTTTTGGGTTTTAATTTGTGAATGTTGTGTTAGCTTCTAGGGGAGATCTCCAGATAAAGCTACATATGATGAAATATCTCACAGCCTCGATCGCCAACATTTCACGCCGATTGATTACCCGATCTGCCACTTTAATATTTTTGCTTAGTGCAATTAGTGGAGCGGCGATCGCTCAGCCTAGTGAAGCTGCTGAAACTGTCAATTTCCGATTTAATATTTTTGAAGTTTCGGTATCTGTGGATGACTTGGAAGAGTTTTCTAAAACGGGGGAACTGCGCGGCGCACTTGATATGGCTTCGCGATATATTTCTGCAACAGATATGGCAACTTTTCGGCGCATTTTGACAGAGCGAGCCGATGTTCCTATATCTTTACTATCAAGATTTCTCTACACATCTCAAGGAGAAAGAGCGTTAGATATCTTAGGTGAGTTTATTAAAACTGGCCCGATGCTATCGGGTAATCGCGCTATCCGTGCGTCGGCTGTGTTGGCAACAGCCGACAAACAAAACGGTTTAACTTTGCTCAATTTCCTCCGAAAATTCCCCACATCGGATATTTATTTTGATATTCAAGAAGGTTTGCAAACCGTTGGCGAATTGAGCGACCTACTGCAAGATACACAAAAAGTTGTGCAGATGGTCAACGATGAGGCTATTAAACAAGCTGGGCAATCAGGAGCAACACCAACGCCTTCACCAATACAGTTAGCTGATTTGCGAAATCAAGGTGGATTAACATGGGATCGATATAGTCTCAATGCACCAGCCATAGATAATCGGTATGAAATCCCCTTTTATCTGTTTATTCCAAAGCTTGCCACTGCTAAATCTGCGTCCATACCAGCGATCGTTATCTATCCAGGACTGATCTCTAATCGCGAACCATTACTCTATCTTGCTGAACACTTAGCATCCTATGGATTTGCGGTGGTGCTGACCGTCTCCCCTAATAGCAGCGAGGAGCAGTTAGATAAATTAATTATTGGGGCTGCTAGCGAGATTGCGCCACCACAGAGCTTTATTGAGCGACCCAATGACATTACGGCGGTGCTGAATTATCTAGAAAAGTCACCACAGACAGGTAATCCTAATAGCGCCAATATCAACTGGCAAAATGTGGGCATGATTGGACATTCCTTTGGTGGTTATGCAGCTTTGGCGTTAGTCAGTGATGCTCAAATCCAGTTTGCGGATTTGACAGAAGCCTGTCAAGGTAAATATAAGTGGAATGCCTCACTGTTATTGCAATGCGTAGCTCTCGGATTGCCAAACCAAACCTATAAATTGGGTGATGCGCGTATTAAATCAGCGATCGCGGTTAATCCAGTAACAAGTCATGTTTTGGGTAAGCCTGCATTGAGCAAAATCACTGCGCCGATCGCGATCGTTGGCAGTTCTGATGATACCTTTGCGCCTGCGGTCGCTGAGCAGATTGTGCCATTTACATGGTTGACCTCACCCAATCGCTACTTGGTATTGCTAAATAGGGCGGGACATACGGCGGTGACGGCTATTACCTCTAGCGATCGCCTTAGTCCTGAAATCAGCAGTGTTCTGTCAGGTTCCAGTGCGATCGCCTCGCAAGAGTATCTCAAGTTGCTAAGTGTGGCTTTTTTCAAAACCCATCTGCTGCAAGAAGCTGGTTATGCTGAATACCTGACTACCGCCTATTTTGCAAATATTTCCACGCCATTGGCTCAGGTGAGTCTGTTGCGATCGCTAAGTATGGAACAAATTGATGCAGCGATCGCAAATTAAGCAATTTTTCAACCATGCGTTGCACGGTTGAAAAATTGCTTAACGCTTCTTAACAAGCAAACCTTATTTCTAGATATAACTACCCATAAACTAGACACTAGTCGTAAAATAGGCAGTCAGATAGGTATTTAAACTGCAATTTATCCCCACCTTTATTCAGTATTTAAGAAACAGAGAATATGGTAGCTACCCCTTCTAAACCCGATGTAAGCCAGTCAAACCAACAAAAGGTTAACGGGACTGGCCGACGCGAATCGATCCTGACCCCACGCTTCTACACTACTGACTTTGAAGCGATGGCAAATATGGATATCTTCGATCTAACGCCAGATTATGAAGCTATTCTCGAAGAATTTAAATTTGACTATAACCGTCGTCACTTTGTCCGTACTGCTGACTTTAACCAAGATTGGAATCATATCGATCCCAAGGTGAGAGAGCATTTCCGTGTGTTCCTTGAAGGATCTTGCACTTCTGAGTTTTCAGGATTTTTGCTGTACAAGGAAATTGCTGTCAAAATTAAGGACAAGAATCCTTTGATGGCTGAAATTTTTAGCTTGATGAGCCGTGATGAAGCCCGTCACGCTGGTTTCTTGAATAAGGCGATGCCCGACTTTGATCTGCAACTTGATCTTTCGACCCTATCCAAAACCAAGAAATACGTTTACTTCGCACCGAAGTTTATTTTTTACGCCACTTATCTCTCGGAAAAGATCGGCTACTGGCGCTACATCAAGATTCACCAACATTTCCTTACTCATCCTGAATATCGCATCTACCCGATTTTCAATTTCTTTGAAAATTGGTGCCAAGATGAGAGCCGCCACGGTGATTTCTGTAGCTTGCTTCTCCGCAGTGAGCAAAATAATATCAAGGGTATCAGAGCTAATCTCTGGAGTAAGTTCTTCTTGCTATCAGTATTTGCCACCATGTATCTAAATGATATTTGTGTTCGCAATGAGTTCTACGAATCTATCGGCATGGATACTAGAAAGTATGTCGATGAAGTTCTTCGCGAAACCAATCGTGATGCTGCAAAAGCTTTCCCTGTAATTATGGATTTAGAAAATCCTAAATTCTGGGCTTGCCTGAAGAAGTGCGAAGAGAACAATGCCAAGCTGGTAAAGATTGACGAATCTAATGCTCCTGAATGGATGAAAAAGATTCAGAAGCTTCCTTACCTTGCGAATAATGGTTTGCAGTTCCTGACCATGTATTTACAACCTTCTATTCCTGCTCCTAAGGGTGTAGTTCTCTAATTCTCAAAAGAGGAAGAGCGATCGCTCTTCCTCTTTTTCGACACAGCTAGCAATAAACCCCATAAAGACTTTTGAAAGCGTCACGATGCTTTCAAAAGTCTTTATGCACTACTCATATATCCAACAAAATTTAGAGGTACGTCGCTTAGCGACGCACCTCTAAATTTTGATAATGGGTGACCTGGGATTCGAACCCAGGGCCAGCGGATTAAGAGTCCGATGCGCTACCACTGCGCCAGTCACCCTAAATTTGCTCGTTTGCTCAAAGAGCGATTTCTATACTAGCAAATGTTTGCACAAATACATCACAAAAGTCGAAATTAAAACAGGCGATCGCTATAAAAATAACAGGAGGTGCTTCGTACCTCCTGTTTTTGGGGAGTATTTACAGTTGCGACATATTGCTTAATCCCCTTGTATTCGCTGTTCTAAGCCTTATAATGACCTTAAATTCCCTACCATCACCTAGAAAAACAAATAGATAAAATGTGCTAAACACCATACTTAGAGGGCATTACAAAATTATTAGTCACCTTGGTGGTGGTGGCTTCGGGCAGACATATCTGGCTGAAGATATTGATTTGCCAACGCATCCTACCTGTGTGGTGAAGCAGCTTAAGCCTTTATCCCATGAGCCTTTTGTGTTGGAAACTGCTAAGCGTCTCTTCGATCAAGAAGCCGAGATGCTTTATTCTCTAGGCTCACATGATCGCATTCCACGTTTACTTGCCCACTTTCAGGAAGGTGAGGAATTTTATCTAGTCCAAGAATTTGCTGATGGCACGGATCTCACTCAGGAGATTGGTAATGGCAAGCGATCGCCTGAAGCGGTGGCGATCGCCTTGCTCAAAGAGGTTTTAGAAATACTGGTATATGTGCATGAGCGCAATGTTGTCCATCGCGATATCAAACCAGCCAACTTAATTCGTCGTACTAGCGATCGCAAAATTGTCTTGATCGATTTTGGAGCAGTTAAAGAAATTGGTGGTTTGGCAGTTGATCCCCAAGGAAATACCAATCTGACGATCGCGATCGGTTCCCCAGGATATATGCCCATCGAGCAACTTAATGGTAAGCCGCGCTTTAGTAGTGATATTTATGCGGTTGGGATGATGACAATCCAAGCAATTACGGGCGCAGAGCCACGCCTATTTAATGAACATCCTGAAACTGCGGAACTGGTTTGGCGCGATCGCTTACAGGGTAATTACTCACCGCAATTTCTAGATATTCTCGACAAAATGGTGCGTTACGATTTCCGCCAGCGCTATCAGACAGCTTCAGAAGTGTTAGCGGCGATCGCCTCTCTGCCCAATGTTACTGAGCATGATTTGCCCACCGTCGTTAGCGTCAGCAATGTGACTAACAACGCAGCAACTATCATCACGTCGTCACAGGTTGCGACACAAGCAGCAGGTTCTCAAGGGGATTCTTCTTATCGAAACCCTCACACTGTCGCCTTCCAAGAGTCATCGTCGCGCAAATCATTTCCTATTTGGGTTTTGGTCACTGGAGGATTTGCTTTGCTGCTGGTAGTAATCATGGCAATCATCAGCAAAACTGCCAAGAATGTACCTGAAGTTGTTAATAATCCCGTAGCTCCCAACTTACCGAGTCCAACGGCGAGTCCAACGGCAACTCCTCCAAAAGTTACGCCTTCACCGACCACAGCCCCAACGCCCTTATCCGTTGAAGAACTTCTTGCCCAAGCGTTGATCCTCAATCGCAATAACAAACCTCAGGAAGCTTTAGCAAAAGTAGAAGAAGCCATCAAGTTAGAACCCACTAATGCCGATGCTTGGGGAGCAAAGGGATTATTACTAAGAAGTATGGGACGTGAGAATGAGGCGATCGCATCTTTTTCTAAAGCGCTGGAACTCAGACCTGATGAGCGATTAATCCCACCCTCGAAACGCGAACTTCCTTCAAAAAAAGGTGGTAAGAAAAAGGATGATGATTGATATGGATAGAACTGATGCTATGAGATGTAGGGGCATTTTAGGAACACAAACACGTTCTTTGGCAGACTGGAAAATCTCTATATATTAATTGCTATAGCTATAGCCATCTGTATCAGGACAAATCAAAACCCAAATAGTGTGAGGCGGCGCTTCGCGCCGCCTCACACTATTTGGGTTTTATGTCCTAACAAGAATGGTGACAGCTATATATAGCAAAGCAAGTTTTGCTTAGGACATAAAACCCAAGAATCGAGTGGCGGCGCTTCGCGCCGCCACTCGATTCTTGGGTTAGCTAATACCAATTCCTGAAAGTGTGGCTACACTTTTGGGAATTAAAAACCAATCCCAATAAGGGTTTCAAAATCACAAAATGGCTACGCCATTTTGTGATTTGGGATAACTCTTTTTTTGCTATAGCTGTCCTAAATCCTTTGTAGATTTTTGGGTTTGTGGAAGAGCGCTCCTTCGAAGCGCTCTTCCACAAACCCTTTAGGATTGCTATATGATTGGAAAGACTTTACAAACAGTGATCATGAGTGATTTGCCGATTATCCAACGTCCCGATGGTAGAGCTTGGGATCAACTGCGCCCAGTGCACTTGCAGCAGCCATTTACCAAAGCACCTGCGGGTTCAGTGTTGGCAAAATTTGGCGATACCCAATTGATCTGTACAGTTTCCATCGAAGAAGGTGTACCGAAATTCCTGACTGGGAGTAATCAAGGTTGGCTAACAGCCGAATATCGGATGATGCCTGCATCTACAATTCCGCGTCAACAACGGGAATTTATGAAACTATCAGGACGTACTCAAGAAATCCAAAGATTAATTGGGCGTAGTTTGAGAGCTGCGTTAGATATGACCGCGATCGCCAATTACACTTTTACTGTTGATATTGACGTGCTACAAGCCGATGGTGGTACACGCACGGGTGGAATTACAGGGGGATTTGTGGCTCTCAAAGCAGCCTGCGATCGCTTACTCTCTGAAGGCAAAATTACGCGATCGCCAATTCGTAATGCTGTTGCGGCTGTGTCTGTAGGTTTACTGGATGGTGTCCCAATTTTGGACTTAAATTACAAAGAAGATGTCGCTGTAAGTGTTGATCTCAATGTGGTTATGGACAGCAGTGGCAAGCTGATCGAGGTGCAAGGCACTGGCGAATCGGATACATTCTCGCGATCGCAACTTAATCAAATGCTCGATGTTGCGGAAAAAGGAATTGGAGAACTGCTCCAAAGTCAACTATAAAAAGAGCGGCGCGATGTGCCGCTCTTTTTATAGTTGCTTGAGATAACTCAACAAATCTGCCATATCTTGAGGACTTGGTTGAAACTGTGGCATGGGTGGAGTTTCACCACTGACTACCTGTTGGATTAGACGCGCATCGGACTTGCGATCAGACACACCCTGCAAGCTGGGTCCAACTTTGCCATTAGCCCATTGCCCATGACAAGCCACACAATTCATCACAAAAATTGAGCGTCCCTGTACAGGATCGCCTGAAAGATTTAAAACCGACTGTGTATATTGATCGAGCGGTGGACTGAATATCCAGAAGAATATGGAGAGCGCCATGATCGCAAAAGTAACTGCGATCGCCACGATTGTTTTTAGGGACGAACCTGCCTCAATTTCTTTCAATGCTGGAGCTGATGTCGTATCTGCCACCACATCAGTACCCTTTGTCAAATTTGCCCCTTCGTTAGTCACAGTTTTTAAACCTAGCTATTGGTTAGCCAAAACTTTTACTTAGTTTGTACTTCGTAAAGTATTCATAGCTTAAGTATTAATAACATATCTTAAAGAAAGTATAAGTAATCGAATTGTAATTAGCAATTAAATAAAGCCTAAGTTTGATCATTGCCTGATGCCCCATTCTGAGATACGGTGCGGTGATCAACCTTTGTCCGATAGCAAACTCACGACTTAGCCAAGCAGGCAAAGCGTTAGCGTCTGGTACTTGACGTTCTATAATTCAAAAGCACAATCATAAAAAAGTTTTAAAACATAGGAAAGAGTTGATTATGGGAGGAAATGATCGCTTGCTAAGGGCAGCAAGAGGTGAAGTACTGGATCGTCCACCAGTATGGATGATGCGTCAAGCAGGTAGATACATGAAGGTGTATCGTGATTTGCGTGACAAATATCCAACATTTAGAGAGCGATCGGAAATCCCTGAACTCGCCGCCGAAATTTCTTTGCAACCATTTCGCGCTTTTCAACCTGATGGCGTGATTATGTTCTCCGATATCCTCACTCCACTCACAGGTATCGGCATTAACTTTGACATCATCGAAAGCAGAGGACCAATTATTGAGTCCCCAATTCGCACCCAAGCTCAGGTTGATGCTCTAACAGAGTTTGATCCTGATACTGCTGTTCCCTTCATTCGGAAGATTTTAAGCGCGATCAAAGAAGAAGTTAAGGATCAAGCGACAATTCTTGGATTTGTGGGCGCACCTTGGACATTAGCTGCCTATTCTGTTGAGGGTAAAGGCTCTAAGGATTATTCTACGATTAAGGCGATGGCTTACAAAGAGCCAGCGATCATCCATAGCTTTCTGACTAAAATTGCCGAAATGGTCGGTACTTATGTGATCCACCAGATCGAGTGTGGGACTCAAGTCGTTCAAATGTTCGACTCTTGGGCAGGACATCTTTGCCCAACTGACTATAAAACTTTTGCACTGCCTTACCAAAAGATGGTTGTCGATAAGGTCAAGGCTCAGTATCCTGATACCCCATTGATCCTTTACATTAGTGGTAGTGCGGGTGTCCTAGATCTAATGCCTAAGTCTGGTGTGGATATTGTCAGTGTTGACTGGACAGTTGATATGGCTGACGCACGCGATCGCATTGGTCATCATGTTCCTGTTCAAGGCAACCTCGATCCTTGTGTGCTTTTTGCTGAGCAAAGCTACATTCGCGATCGCATTTTGGAAGTTGTTCAAAAAGCTGGCAACAAGGGTCATATCATGAACCTCGGACATGGCATTTTACCCAACACACCCGAAGATAACGCCAGATTTTTCTTTGAGACAGTTAAAGGGCTTGGCTCTTAAAAAAGTATCTCTAACAAAAAAGCCTCGCTAAGCGAGGCTTTTTTGTTAGAGATACTTTTGCAAAATTACTTTTAAGCGATCGCGGCTAGCATCAGATACCTTACTTAAATCCGTCAAGATCGAAGTCTTCAGAGCATGATGAGCTTCAGATTTAGGCGGATTCACGGCAATTTTTGCCACTGCGTTTTGAATTACAGCTTGAGCATTCAGGGCATTTTTTTGTAAATTTTGGATGATCATTTCTACGGTCACACTCTCATGATCATCATGCCAGCAATCATAATCGGTGACCAAGGCGATCGTAGCATAGGCGATTTCCGCTTCGCGGGCAAGCTTGGCTTCAGTGAGATTGGTCATCCCAATTACCTTTGCGCCCCAACTGCGATAGAGCAGAGACTCAGCTTTAGTCGAAAAGGCTGGCCCCTCCATGCAGAGATAAATTCCGCCTTTATGGACTTTGTTACGTCCTAAATCAACCCCTTCCGCCGATGATGCAACGACTGATAGTAGTGATTTGCAAATTGGCTCGCCGAAAGCAACGTGAGCGACAATCCCCTCACCAAAAAATGTGGAAGTACGGCTAATGGTGCGATCAATAAATTGATCGGGAAGGACTATATCAAGGGGGCGGGCATATTCCTGTAACGAGCCAACGGCTGAAGCCGATATGATATATTCCACGCCCAGACTTTTGAGCGCATAGATATTGGCTCGATAGGGGACTTCCGATGGTAGCAAATGGTGCGATCGCCCATGTCTAGCCAGAAATAACACAGGAGTTCCTGACAATTTGCCATAGATAAATGCATCTGACGTTTTGCCAAAGGGAGTATCAATGTTAATTTCTTGAATATCAGTCAGAGCGGACATTTTGTAGAGTCCACTGCCACCAATAATGCCAATTTGTGCGTTAACTGTCATAGTTTTTAGGAATTATGCAAATTTATCGAGAAGCGTCTAGCAGTGAAGTTACCATAAAGCATAACCAACAAGAAGTCTCGCTGCGCGAGACTTCTTGTTGGTTATGCTTTTGCTACCTGTAAATCTGCAAGTAAATTATTTAATTGCTCAGTACTGGCGTGATAGACCTCGCCACAGAAATGACAAGTTGCCTCTGCACCTTTGCCATCAGCAATCATCGATCGCAAATCTTCTTCGCCAAACATTTTCATTGCCGCTAACATGCGATCGAGGGAGCAAGGACAATGAAATTTGACATCTTTAGTCATCGGCAAAATATCGAGATGCATATCAGCAAAGATTTCCGTCATCACCTCTTCGATCGCTTTGCCTTGAAGCAGCAAATCCATGAAATTTTGCGGATCACTTTTTGCTTCTAGTTGGAGCAGTAAATCTTCCTGA
This sequence comes from Pseudanabaena sp. SR411, assembly GCF_002251945.1. Lineage (GTDB taxonomy): Bacteria > Cyanobacteriota > Cyanobacteriia > Pseudanabaenales > Pseudanabaenaceae > Pseudanabaena. The sequence continues at coordinate 13,495 of NZ_NDHW01000076.1, read as the reverse complement.
GAAAGGTTAGCGGTCTTCGCTGCCCGCAGGGTTGCCATGGGCATGATTTGCAGCAAAATTCCTGCGGCTACCTTAACGGGAGCTTCACTATGATCTTGATTATCCTGATCAATTATTTCCGTGAGCATGAGCTTGGAATAAGTTTGCTCAGAAGAAGCCAAGTACCAAGCAACATCATTGGCGATATCACCTGCAATTAACTCCACGGTGCTGCTATAGGGTTCGCCATAGCCAACGTCACGCATAACTTTAAAAAAACCTGTTTGCCCAACGCCTTGACTGACATTTTGTTGACCATCGGCAAGGGGGGACAATGTAAATTGAGGATTGGTGACAAAGCCGCGCACTGTCCCATCAAATCCAGCATCAGCATAGACTAAACCCAGTCCACCATCCCCAGCCACTCTGACATTTACTCTGGATTGAGGTTGTTTCATATTCGAGGCAAGCAGCAAGCTGGCGCTCATAGCCCGACCGAGTGAGGCGGTGGCGACTGCCGATAAATGATGGCGACGATGAGCTTCATTAAGGGATTGGGTAATATTCACGCCAATGACACGGACGCGGCCGTCGGCAGTGAGGGCGCGAATTAAGCGATCGTTCATGAACTTTTTGTAAGATTTGAGTATTCAATAGAGTAACGCAGGTAGAACCTGAGCTAGATCTCTATGTTATAGCAGTCTCAAAACCAAAGGAGAATTGCGGCGCTTCGCGCCGCAATTCTCCTTTGGTTTTGATGTTTTACAGCGCCAAGCGTCAAGCATGCCAACACTCTTGTGATTAGAGGTGTTGCTTAGCGCCGCCTCTAATCTTTTTTGGTATGATTAGTTTGAGTATTCGGTCAAATTGGAGAACCATGCAATACACTGGAAACGCTTGGGATAAGGACGCTCTAAAAAATCCAGAGACAGAATATCAGACTCTATTGGGTTTACTCAGAAACAAGCAAGATTTTGGAATGCTGTTTGTGCGTTGTTCGCCTGCGGAGGGAGAGCAAATAATTAAAAGGGTATGGGCTGATGCAGAGAGCCAAACCATTCGTGTCTTAAGGCTCGATCGCCCGATCGCTGATTTTTATGAAATGTTTGCCAATGAGCCAGATTTACATGAAGCAAATTTATTATTTATCACAGGTATCGAAGAGTTCTTAGAAAAGAAAGTTGAGGATTTAGATGATCATGCCTTGGGTGAAAAACTAACCCATCTTCCTCGTCCCCTTGCCCATCTGATCCTATTACAATCTAAGCTCAAAGAGAATTTTCCGATTTGCTTTGTATTTTTACTGCCCTTATTTGCACTTAAATTTTTTATTGATAGCTATCCCGAATTTTTTGATGATGCTGTTGAGGTATTTGAGTTTCCCACTGACATGGAGTTGATGCGACAGGAGACTTTTCGCTGGGTCAGTGACGATCGCTATGAAGCCTATGCTCAAATCAGTGAGGAAGAACGCGATCGCAAATATGAGGATCTGCAAAAGCTGATTGCGGCTCAGCCCTTAATTTCTGAACGTCGTATCGAGCTATTACTAGAGCAAGGTGGGTTATTAGTTGCAGGTAATCGTTGTCAAGAAGCGATCGCTAATTGCGATCTCGCGTTGCAGATTCGAGCCGATAATCATTTGGCTTGGTATAACCGTGCAGTTGCGTTAGATCTATCTAGTCATCATGAAGAGGCTGTGCAGAATTACCGTCAGGCGATCGCCTATAAAGAAGATTTTTATGCAGCATGGCACAATCTTGGCACTTCTTTAAGTATGTTAGGTCGCTATGAAGAAGCGATTGATAGTTATAATCTTGCTCTTAAACATAAACCTGATTATTACTATTCCTACGGCGGGAAAGGGTTAGTTTACAGTGTTCTCGGCAAATATGAAGAAGCGATCGCTCATTGCGAAAAGGCTCTAGCGATTAGACCCGACTATGTACAGGGGTGGTTTAGTCGCGCCTATGCTCTGGAAAGTATCGGCAAATATGGAGAGGCGGTGGCAAGTTATGATCGCGCTCTAGAGTATAAGCCGCGTGATCATCAGATCTGGTATAGCCGCGCCAAAGCTCTTGAGCAATGGGGCAATTACACGGAAGCGATCGCCAGTTACGATAAAGCTTTAGAAATTCGTCCCGATGATTATTACGCATGGAACAATCGTGGTCTGGTACTGAGTAAACTAGAGCTTTACGAAGAGGCGATCGCTAGTCATGACCGTGCGTTAGAGATCAATCCTGACGACCATTTTGCTTGGTACAATCGCGGCAATGCACTCAGTGGACTGGGAATGCTCGAAGAGGCGATCGCTGCCTACGATCAAGCAATTCAAATATCACCACAAGAACCACAGGTTTGGCAAAATCGTAAAATCGCGTTGAGAAGACTTGGTTTTGATTAAAGCTTAGGAATATTGCAGAACATAAAGCCCATGACCAAACAGATCAATCCTCTATCTACTAAAGTAATCAGCACGGCGACAACAGGATTCATTCCTACGCAATCCCATCGTTGCGAATATAAAGGTTTGAGAATCCCTCTAAGCTTATTGATTACATTGCCATTTTTGTTAAACACCTTCGGCATTGTCGGATTAATTGGATGGTTATCTTTTCGGAATGGACATCAGGCGGTTCTTCTCCTCGCCAACCAGTTCCACCGTAAAGTTACGGAGCAAGTTCAAGATCGCTTACATTCCTATTTAGAGCTTCCCTCTACGCTCAATCAACTTAATGCCAATAGCATTGAGTTAGCTCAAATCGACCCTAGTGATGAACAGAAAGTCCAAAATCACTTTTGGAAACAATTACAAAGCTTTCCGCGCATCAGTAATATTTACGTTGCTACTACTTCTGGACAATACTTTGGCGCAAGACGAATCAAAGATGGATTTGCCCTTGAAAATTCCAGTTCGACTTTTATGACCGATAATTTGGGGCGACCTCAAATAGCCTTGATGCCAAAAAATAGATTCGATCTGAGCGATCGCCCTTGGTATCAAACTGTAGTTGAAACCAGAAAAAGTATTTGGACTGAAGTATATACGGATTCGATTACCGAGGAACCTGCGATTACAGCGATTAAACCGATCTTTCAAGACAATGGGGATATACAGGGTGTTCTGGGTGTATCGATGCTATTGGGCGATATCAATCAGTTTTTACAGGAAACAAAAGTTAGTGAGCATGGGCAAACATTAATTATTGAACCTTCAGGGAAATTGGTCGCAGCTTCTAATTTGGATGTGGAAACCTCGGCTTTAGGTAATAAATCAGAGCGTATTTTAGCAACTCAAAGCCAAGATAAATTAACTCGGACAGTGGCTGAATGGTTGAAATCTCAACCTGTACAGCATAACAATGAGATTCAACAGTCAATGATCAAGTTTGAGGGCGAGCCATACTTTATTCAAGTTGGGAAATTGAAGAATGACTCTGGTTTAAGTGGATTGAATTGGCAGATTGTTGTGGCTGTACCTGCATCTGATTTTATGTTGCAGATCAAAGAAAATACATTGTCAACGGTGATGCTATGTCTCATTGCCCTTGTTTTGAATGCGGTCTTGGGAATTATTGCCGCTCGTCGTATCAGTCGTCCGATCACTCAACTTAGTCAGGCAAGTCAATCGATCGCCAATGGCAATCTTGATCAAAAGGTGGAAGACTCCTGTGCAATCAAAGAATTAGCAATATTAGCGAATTCCTTTAATCAAATGAGTCGCCAGATGAAGCGATCGCATACAAGGTTAGAGGAATATTCACAGCTTTTAATGCAGAAAGTCGATGAACGTACCTATGCATTACAGCAGGAAATTTGGGAACATGAAATCACTGAAGCAGCTTTGAGAGAGTCCGAAGAAAAATTTGCTAAGGCCTTTCGTTCTAGTCCAGATGGCATGGCTTTGCTCTCCAATGAAACCTACAAACATATTGATGTTAATAATAAATGGACTGAGATCACAGGCTATACCCGTGAAGAGGCGATTGGTGCAGCTCCTTCAGATTTAAATCTTTGGGTTAATTTAGAAGAACGCGATCGCATGTTGGCGATTTTAGAAGTTGAAGGCAGAGTATTTAACTACGAAGCGAATTTTGTGACCAAGAGTGGGAAAAGATTTACAGGGCTGATTTCTTCGGAAACCATTGAGTTTGGTGGTAAGGTTTTTGCGATTTATGCAGTTAAAGATATTAGCGATCGCAAAATCATCGAAGAAAATATCAAACAGAGTGAAAAGAAATATCGGGATCTGGTGGAGTCGGCAAATTGCATTATTTTGCGATGGGATACACAGGGACGGATCTGCTTCTTAAATGATTATGGATTGAAGTTTTTTGGTTATCAATTTGAAGATATTATTGGCTCCTATGTATTAGATACGGTTGTCTCCGCTAAAGATGTATCAGGCGAAGATCTCCGCAATATGATTGCGGAAATCTGCTGCGCTCCTGAAAAATATCAACTCAATGAGAATGAGAATATTTGCAAAGATGGGCGACGTGTCTGGGTTACTTGGTCAAACAAGCCAATCTATAACGACCAAGGACAGTTAATCGAAATTCTATCGGTAGGGACAGATATTACCGATCGCAAACAGGCTGAAGAAGAACTACAATCTGCTAAAGAAGTTGCAGATATGGCAAATCGGGCTAAGAGTGAATTTCTCGCCAATATGAGCCATGAGTTACGCACTCCCCTCAATGGAATTCTTGGCTATGCTCAAATTCTCAAGCGTAGTTACGATCCTGATAAACATAAAGCTGGTTTAGAGATCATTCAACGTAGTGGTGAGCATTTACTGACTTTACTCAATGACATTCTCGATCTTTCTAAAATTGAAGCTAAAAAGCTCGAACTCAACCCTAGTGAATTTGATCTTCCGAAGTTGCTGCAAAGTATTACAGATATGTTCCAATTGCAAGTAGGTGCTAAGGATGTTCAGTTAATCTATCAACCACTGACAGCATTACCCACTACGATGTATGGTGATGAAAAGCGATTGCGCCAAGTGTTAATTAATCTATTTGGGAATGCCGTTAAATTTACTGATCACGGTAATGTATCGCTGACCGTCAGCACTCAGCCCTGTGAATCTAGTCATAAATATAAAGTCCATTTTGCGATCGCCGATACGGGTGTGGGTATTGATCCTGATAAATTGGAAGACATCTTTTTGCCATTTCAGCAAGTTGGCGATCGCGCTCGGCGGTATTCTGGTACTGGTTTAGGCTTACCAATTTGTCAAAAACTTGTGGAGATGATGGGGGGACAACTGCATGTGGAGAGCCGATTAAATGAGGGTAGTACTTTCTGGTTTGAAATAGAGTTAACCGAAGTTCCTAATCATGTTCCCCATGTAATGATCGATAGTCGTACAATTACGGGCTACTTAGGAGAGCGGCGCAAGATTTTGATCGTCGATGATAAAACCGAAAATCGCATGGTATTAAGTGATTTATTAACTCCCCTTGGTTTTATTGTGGCTGAAGCGATCGATGGTTATGACTGTATTAATCAAGCGCAGATTTTTGAGCCAGATTTAATTTTGTTGGACATGGTGATGCCACAACTGGATGGGCATGAAACTACAAAGCAATTACGTCAATTGCCAATGTTCCAAAAAACCGCGATCATCATGGTTTCGGCGAGTGCTTTCAATCAAGATCGCAATCTTAGTATTGAGGTTGGGTGCAATGATTTTATTGCGAAGCCCGTTGACCCAGATACATTGTTTTATACGATGCGATCGCAACTCCATTTGGAATGGCAATACGAAAATGCCCATACTTCTGATCCTAATGTCATACAGATCGCTAATGCCAAAACCGAGGCGATCGAGCAACCTCTAATTCCACCTCCTAACTACACGATTGAGAAATTACTGCAACTTGCTCGCATGGGTGATGTTCTGGCAATTCAGGATGAAGTTACACTTTTACAAGCAACTGATGCCACTTTTAGTCCCTTTGCCAATCAAGTATTAGACTATGCCCGTGATTTTCAAATCAAACGCATTCGCGAATTTTTAGAATTACAAATTCATTAATAAATTAGAAAGGGGCGCAAAGCGCCCCCTTCTAATTTCTAAGACATTGCTTGAATGATGTAGTCAAAATAAGGCTCAGTGGTAGCAGCATCATCTTTGCTGAGTAATGCTAAAGATGCATTCTTGAGGCAGCGCACTGCATCAGCCATACCAACTAAAGGCACACCGAGGGAGTTATACATTTCACGAACACCGATGATGCCGATTTTTTCGATCGGATCTTTATCACCTGCCAAAACCCCATAGGTGGTGAGGCGGATGTACCATGTGAAGTCTCTCAGGCACTGGTTACGTTGCTTTTGACCATAGGCATTACCACCTGGAGAGATGTAATCAGGATGAATTCTAAATAGTTCTTCGGTGGCTTTCTTGACGATCTTATCTTCGCTTTCTGCCAAGGTGGTGGCAATGCGTACTCTTTGAGCACCAGTGGCAAGAAAGTTCTGCACACTTTGCAACTCAGAAATACTGGGATAACGGAGTTCTTCGTCGGCTCTTTCTAAAACTTGACTAACTACACTCATAATTAAAATAAAAAATTTAATATATTCGCCATCTAGTCTACCAAAAGCGGTGAATGCGCCAAGAATTTGTAATAAAATCACAAATCTTCACAATCAAAACCCAAAAGTAGAGTTGCGGCGCTTCGCGCCGCAACTCTACTTTTGGGTTATATTTTGGCTTTCAATTGCTTGAGCAGCATTTTTAATTCTGTGGCTAGGTTATAGCCGATCGCCCGATCGCCATAGCGCCAATCCTGATAGATCAGCGTAATTTGGGCGATCGCGGATGCTTGTTTCTCAGAGACGCGATCGCTAAGACTAGCCACATATTCTTGAGGCGTTTGGTGAGACGATTTTGGTTTACCTTGCTCCGATAGCCATTGCAACATTTGTTGATAAGTACGCTGCGGGATCGGCATTTTTTGCAAGCGTTGCACTTGCCACCACCAGATCGCCAATTGCCACAATGCCCATAATCCGATACCAAGGCCAAAGGCGATCGCTAAACCAAAGGCAATCCCAATCCAGCCCATTTCAATCAGCCAATTGACTACCCCACCCAAAAACTTACCGATACTGTCAAATAGGGCTGCAAAAAAGCTGGTTACTGAGCTGGGCAGAAACTGCGCGATCCAACTCCAAAATGTTTGCATTACCCCAAAGGTGCGATTGTTCTCCAGCGATGGTGGAAACAGAGGACGATTTGGTACGGGATCAAAGGCAATCCAACCATAGACGGGGAAGAAAACCTCCACCATGGACTGGGTATCAATGTTCTGTACCTCATACAGCCCTGTAAATGGGTTAAATTTCCCAGGGGCAAAACCCACCACGTAACGAGTAGGAATCCCCAGCGATCGCAACATAACTGCCATCGTCGAGACAAAATGGCTTTCCTCACCACCACCCTGCTCAATAAACTGGGATACAAGATCGCCTTTAGCTTCATCGAAATTTAAAGGTTTAATTGCGTAGTTTTGTTTAACACTTTGGGCAATCTGCACCACGACATCGTAGGTATTATCAAAAGCGATCGGCTTGCCATCCTTGTCCTTAGCATTAGTAACTAAACTGAGAGCCTGATTACGCACTTCAGGCGATAAATTATTAGGAACTTGTAAATAATAATTACGAATTGAGCTTGGATATTCGTTAGGCAGTTGTCGCAATTGTTGAGCATTTCGGGCTACTACATTGGAAATTACCGTATAGGTAAGATCTTCAGGCAAAGGTCCTGGCCCGCGAATCATCCCTTCTGGATCGATATCTAGCTCTTCACTAGGAAAAAATATCTGTCTCGGCACAGAAGCCGCAGGTACAAGGTTAGGAAAATTTGGGGATGTAATCGTATAGGTTTGGACTACATCTTGGCTTGCTATGGGTTGGAGTTGTTTTTTGACCCCAATGGATGCATGGGGTGGTTGAGCAACAAAAAACTCGTAATTGAAGGGATTACGGCGCACTGTGCGAATTTGTTTGGGATCATTGCGCGAAATCCGCCAGCCTTTACCTGTAAATTCGTCATAGGCCATCACGCGCCAAAATAGCTCGGCTTGCGATCGCACCCGCATCACTAATTCAGGTTGACGTGGCGTACTTTGCTTAGAGCCAGAAACTGTGTCAATTTCAGGTGCAAATAATGGAGGCAAGGTTTCTTGATCGTTATTACCTCCAGTCCCCCCATTGCCATTTGCGCCAGTACCATTTGTACCAGACTGTTGTTGGTTTTGTTGTTGTCTCGTTAAGATGTCACCTCTAGGCACATCTCTTTGGACTGAAAGATTGACGCTGACAGGAAAGTTGCGTAGCTGAAAACCCGGAAGGCGAGGTAAAAAGGCAAAAATTGTTAAGCCTAACACCAACACGATCGCGAGTAATCCCGATAAAGGCAACAGAGAAATCCCCATTTTCTCTGGTTGGAAACTTCTAGTTTGCACACCCAAACGAGATCGGTGATCAAGTAATAAAATCGGAATCCCTAACAATAAGAAAGCAATTAGCCATAACGCGAAAACCATCGTTTGGCTTAAAGTCGCGGCTAAAGCCATGAGAATTAATCCGATCACAATCGAATAGCCCAAGTCTTTGCGGCGCGGTAGGTCAAAACTATGCAAGACCTGCAACTGGATTAATAATCGCGCTAGTAATAGTCTAGTTTCATCGGTATTTCGTACCAGATCTCGCAGAAATACCACCAACATCACAATCATGGCGATCGCAATGAATAGTTTTACAATCACATTACGTTTGCGCCTTGCATACCATGCCCAAACGCCTGCGATCGCACTTAGAGGAATTGCCCAAGCACTATTTCCTGAACTCGCTACAGAGTCCATTGCCCCAATGCTGATAAATACAAATATCTGTACTAGTACCCGCAACGGAATCGAATCTTCAACTCCCGCGATCGTAAACTCTGAAGCCTTTCGCAGTTTGTCAAATGCACCGATCTTGGATTGGGGTTGCTGAATCGTATCCATATGGCTCTGAAAGTTAGAGAGTATTTGCTTCTAACCACTAGTATAAACAGTTAGGACTTACGCAATAGCCCTGTAAGAAGGTGAATTGGTATTACGCAAAATCGCGTTAAAGTATTCCTACATCTAAATATTCAGTCTATTAGGATGACAAAGCTTATGTCTCGTTTACCTATTTCGTTATTCACCGCTTTTAGCCGCCGCAACGCTCTCAAGATTATTAGCGGTCTGCACAACTTCGATCGCAACTCCGTGAAAATGGTCGTGCAAGCAGCCGATCGCGGTGGCGCAACATTTGTAGATATCGCGGCTGATGCGGAATTAATTGCGATCGCAAAGGCTAATTGCTCTTTACCTATCTGTGTATCAGCAGTCGAAGCTCACAAGTTGGCAGAAGCAGTTGCCAATGGTGCTGATCTCGTCGAAATCGGTAACTACGATAGTTTCTATGCTCAAGGTCGTGTATTTACTGCTGATGAAATCATTGCGTTGACCTCAGAAACCAGAGCATTACTGCCCCACACTGCGATTTCCGTAACTGTTCCTCACACTTTGCCTCTTGATGAGCAAGTCACTCTCGCTGAAAAACTCGAAGCGATCGGTGCGGACATTATTCAAACTGAAGGTGGTACAAGCTCGGCTCCAACTCATGCAGGTATCCTTGGTGCGATCGAAAAGGCATCGCCTACCCTTGCTGCTGCCCATGCCATCAGCCGCGCAGTTTCTATCCCTGTGATGTGTGCTTCTGGTTTGAGCAATATCACTGCACCAATGGCGATCGCTGCTGGCGCGTCGGGTGTTGGTGTTGGTTCCGCCGTTAACCAATTGAATGATGTAGTTTCGATGATTGCGACTGTGCGTTCTCTTAAAGAAGCGATCGATAGCAATGTTGCAAACCAAGCAGTTGTGTAATCAATATTTGCTTAATTTCTCGTCAGTAAATTAGCAAAATCAATCAACTAAAAGGCGATCGCTATGAATTTTCTAAAAGTTCAAAGCGATCGCCTTTCTCATAGAATTAGCCAGTCAAAAGCGACAATGAAAAAATCAGATATAATTTGGATATGAAGTTTGAATGGGATAATTCAAAAGCGACTGCTAATTTTAAAAAGCATGGTGTTAGCTTTGAGGAAGCTCAGACTGTCTTTGATAATCCTCTAGCAGTGATCTTTAGATGTGCAGCGCATTCTATAAATGAGTATCGAGAAATCATAATTGGCAATCGTTACGAAGTCAGTTATTAATAATTTCATTTACTGAGCGCTCCAATAGTATTCGTATTATTAGCGCCCGTCCAGCTACTCGGAAGGAACGTGAGGACTATGAACGAAACTCCCTTTAAAAACCAGCCAAATTCTGATGATGAGCTTCTAGCTGAATATAGTTTTGATTATCAGCACGCAAAACCTAATCGATTTGCTAGTCGTAATGAAGTCCAAAGTTTAAGATTTGTAGTTTTAGATGAGGATGTAGCAAAGGTTTTCACTACTCCTGAAGCAGTCAACAAAGTTCTAAGAGCATTGATAGATTCAATGCCTCAAATATCAGCGTGATCGCCTTTCTCATCAATCAGCTAGCCAAAAGTGCGATCGCCCAATCTTGTAGCCAAAAATATGATGAGTATCTTTTTGATGTTTACCCATAAATACTTTCTGATGCCAGATGCTATGATACTTGCATATTAGGCTATTACAGAAATTCTATGGTTACAACTCTTAGTAAGCCTTCGCTATTTCTACATGAGATCACTGTTAGGAAAACTGGTGATCTAAGTCTGTTTAAGTTTAGTGATCGCTTACAAGATCGAATGGAACTACTTTTAGACAAAAAGAAAGCAGATGAACTTGCATTAGAAGAAATTGTGGAACTAGAAGCGATTGGGGAGTTAGATCGGATATTTACACATATGAATGCGATGCTAATTGCACAAAATGCCAATCCCTGATTCAACTAGACAAATTATTCGGGAAAGAGCAGGTTTTCTCTGTGAATATTGTCATTCCTCTGAAAGACTCAGCGCATCTCGATTTACGATTGATCATGTCATTCCTGCTTCGCTAGGTGGATCTGATCATATTGATAATCTTGCGCTTGCTTGCCGTCGTTGCAATGAGAGGCGATATAACTTTGTGGCTGGGTTTGATGTAGAAACTCAACAAATTGTCCCCGTTTTCAATCCGCGAAAACAAGATTGGGCTGAACATTTTATTTGGACTGCTGGCGGAACTGTAGTTAAAGGTGTGACACCAATTGGAAGGGCTACTTGCGATCGCTTTGATCTAAATGATATGCGTTACCCTGAAGGTGATTCGATCCGCAGTACAAGGCAATTTTGGATTCAAACAGGGCTACATCCGCCATCACTTGATCCGATTAAAATATAAAGTGATCGCCTTTCTCATAAATCAGCTAGCTAAAAGCGCGATCGCCTAATCTTGTAGCTAAAATATGATGAGTATCTTTCATATTTGCTTATGAATACTCTAACTCCAACGCGACAACAGATTATTGAGTTAATGGATAAATTGCCAGATGATTCTTTCCCTGAGCTTGTCAATTTTATTAGTTATCTTCGCTACAAGACTGTTGAGACAAAAGTACATCTTCCTCACAACAGTTTTTTACTATCAATCGTAGGATTGGGGGATTCCACTGAAAAAGATGTTTCAGAAAGAGATGAGGAAATTTTAGCAAGTGAAGTTAATGCAATTCGTGGATGGAGTATTCATTAAATTGTCTGATTCAAAAAAAGCTAATGAGAAAATGACAAGAAATCAACATTACGTTCCTCAATGTCTTCTCAAGCATTTTGGTTGGAAAGCGAATAAGGGAATATGGAAGATTAATATTTTTGATATTGCCAGATCTACAGTTAGATATAATCAGGCAATTGAAGAGGTTTTTTCTCAGAACTATTTTTATGATAAAGACAACTCAATTGAAAATTTTATAGAGAGAAAAATTGAGACTCCAGCTTCTATAATAATAGATCAGATTGTTAGGGGAAATTTTGAAGTGGTAAATGAAGAATCACTGACTCTTCTTAGATTTATCTCTTCACTTTTATCTCGCACACTTTCAGCTAGAGAAGAAGCACTTTCAATTTTTAATAGCCATATTGAATCAATAGTAAGACAATTACTTAGCTTAAATGGATTTAACCCAGAAGAAGCTAGTAATGGTCGTTTTGAGATTTATGATTTGAGCCAAATTGCTTCTCTCATAACCATTCAAGGAAGTGTAAATGCAATAATTCTTAGAGATTTAGCTTTTCATTTTGCTGTAAACACAACTGAATTAGAATTTTGTATTTCTGATCACCCAGTTTTTACATATAATTGGCTTTATAGGAACTTAGACCATCCAGCTATTACGGGTATCCATGCAAGAGGTTTTCAAGCTTTTCTACCAGTTTCGCCAACTCTGACCCTTTGTTTATATGACCCCAAAGTATATAAATATGGACAAAAAAGTCTGGCGCTGGCTCACTAATTAGTGATATCAAGCTGTAACCTCTATCTGGCAACGATTTCAGGCTTTAGTCGCAATTTACTTGTAAAGCCTTGCCAATCAACAGCTTCATCGCTCTATCACTAATTAGCTGTCCAGTGCCAAAAGTCTAGTGACTTATATTTCTAACATTACAGATATAGATATTTTAAATTCATTTCAAATGATGAATGCACATTCAATTCTAGGATTTCATGCCAGAGAAAATGAAAACAACTTAAGATCTTTGTATGACCGAAATAAGCATATTAATATTCGTACATTTGAAAATAGATTTGTGAATATAACAAAAAGTTTAAATAGTCAAAGCGAAGAAACAATCAAAAGTAGGCATTTGGTTTTTGCTAAACAGACTAAGCTTAGCTATATGCCATCTTTTGTAAAGATAAAAAGGAAATCTAATGCTTATGCCTCATCTTTTCAGGAAAGAGATCCTGAACTTGTTGAAAAAGTGCAAATGATTTTTAAGCAACAGATTAATAAAATGATGAAAATTTAAGTTTTATTAATCTACATCATATCTAAAATAAACTCTATATGCGTTTAGTATTAAGGAAAAAACAATAGAAGAAGATATTCGATGAATACAGAGATTTTCTAATTTTGAGAGCGTTACTTTTATTGCAAGACTCACTCAAAACAGAACCACTTTCCATTTTAGAAAGAGCAGGATTGATTCAATTTTTTGAGATGACTTTGAATTGAACTATATTGGAATAATTGCTAATGGACTATAGCAATCCTAAATGATTTGTGAGAAAAAGCCATAGGTAAAAAGCTTTGGGAAATTAAAAATTTGTCGATGAGTAAAAAACTCAAAAAAGAACTTAACTGTCGCAAAAGATTTACATACTCCCTTCCCGCTGTAAGGCATGGTAAAATATGAAATAAAAAGACAGTAAAAAAATGAACCAAAACGAAGCGCTTCTGAACAAGCCGTTAGATCTCAAAGATTGGCAGAAGCAGTTCAATCGACA
>NZ_NDHW01000075.1 GCF_002251945.1 Pseudanabaena sp. SR411 | reverse complement strand
GCCACGATCCCTAGATGGTCTAGATTCGATACTTTCATCTCTGTATTAATATTTACCTCCTCTTTTTTGATTTTCGATGATTTTGATTTTCGGTAATTATTTTACCCTTCCATTACGAGCGGAATGTAGGCTAGAAAAACAAGGGACTTAATTAAGTCCCTTGTTTTCGTTATAAAACCCAAAAATGTTATGGCGGGCAAAGCCCGCCATAACATTTTTTTTGGATCAATTATTTTGTGTGAGTCCCTTATGACTCAACTAATTGACGTGCAATGTACCAAGTTAAAATGCCTGTCATAATTGCGATCGCACTCAGCGTAAAAATCACCTTCTGCAAGCCAAAATAGGACTCAGCGATTCCTGCTACTGATAAAGGCAAGCTGAGGGCAATATTCACCGCATTATTTTGTAAGCCAAAAACTTTACCGCGTACATCTTCAGGGGTTTCTTCTTGGATCACTGTCTGCATGGGGATGACACATAAGCCTGCAAAAATGCCAGTACCCGCGATCGCAATTAGCCCCAAGCCAAAGCGATCGCTAAAAATCGCTAACATCGACAAAAACACAGACATCCCCACAGAACCGATCAGAGAAAGTGTTTGCCGACTGCAACTATGTCCTAATTTGGCAACGATCGCCGCGCCGATCGCCATGCCTAAACTCGCAACGGCTAACAAAAAACCAAACTGTTCTGATTTAATTTCAGGCATTACCTCGGCTAAACGCACAGCTAATACTGTCAAGGCGGCAATGATCGAAAAAGTGCAAATTAATTGAATCAGTGCTGATAAAGAAGTCTTCTTATGATTGAGATATTGCAAGCCTTCTTTGATGTCATTCCAAAGGTGAAAACTATCACGGTGTAAGTCTTCTTTGGTTTCACCTGTTTTCAATAAAATTAAAATAATCCCTGCGAGTAAATAACTGCCACCCACAAGGATTTCTTGACCGACATTGTGCCAGAGATGATCGGATAGGGCTAAGAGCGGCTCACCAAGTGCAAATCCCAAAATCAAAGCCGCCATAATCGTCGTTGTGTAGAGCGAATTGGCGGCTAATAATTTCGGTTTCTCAACTACGAGTGTAATTGCCGACTGTTCGGCTGGGGTAAAAAACTGCGTAAAGGTTGAGACGAGAAAAGTAATGCACAATAAACCCCAAAAACCTGTTGGTGCGCCCCAAGGTAGCACGCTGTTTTTGGTCACCCAGAGTAATAGAGGAATACTGAGAACTAAAACTCCACGAAAGATATTAGAACTAACTAAAACTGTTTTTTTATTCCAGCGATCGACATATACGCCAGCGATCGATCCAAATAAAATCGCGGGAATGGTAAAAGACACCATGACTGCGGAGACCCAACCGCTAATCGTTTCGCCCTCTTGCTGAAATTGTGTAGAAACGATCGCAATCACGAGTACTAAAAAAATCTTATCGGCAATCTGCGAAAAGACCTGTCCGCTCCACAGCGATAAAAAATTAGGATTGCGAAGCACAGATTTAGAATCGATCGGCAAATCTGGTGTTTCTAGGATTTCGCCATTTAAGATTTCGCCATTGCCATTATTAATGTGAAGATCTGCATGATGATGATCGGGTGGTTCTGGCAGATTAGGTGTAGGTGGATCGAATAAATGGGTCATATATTAAAAAAACAGTTATCAATCAGAGCCGAAGACTGGATTGGTCTATCAAAATGATACTGTGCATAGGCTCGTAACAATCTTTCAACTGCAAGCCAATCTGTTGTATGCGTTTCTAAAATATTATCTGCTAAATCAGTCTGTGCAAGTTCTTGCATAGCAAGAAGTTCAGATGCATTGAGGTAGTGACTAATGCGGTTATACATAGCGTCACTAAGGCTTAGCTCATGGCGATCGCCGTTCGGATTACCGTCATTAGCAAGATCGGTTATTTCGAGATTGATGACACCGCCGCCAACAATACTAAATCCTGCTTTCCATTTTGGCTGGTGGCGATTGGCAACCACTGGGCTTTGGCTAATGCAGCAACTATGCACTTGTGGCGCAAATCCAGCGATCGCCAGCAAATGATAAATGCCATGATTCAAATGTGCCAAAACATTTTGATTTTCAGCTTCCTGAATGCGATTTAGATGCTCGACTAGCACTAAAAAAAGTTCTTCCTGTGGTTGGGCGGATAATGCTTGCATGAGGGCAAGTTCTGATAAATATTGGGCAGCGGTGAGCTTAGCTAGAGTTTTGCCTAAACCCACAAAAGATTGCAACACTTCGGCATTTTTAATCCGATCCATATTGCGCCCCACTGAGACTTGTAAATCATTGACCACAAATAAACCCGATCGCCCCGCCATTGCTGAGCGATGTTTTCTTGCTCCTGCGGCGACGGCTCTGATCAATCCATGTTCCTTGGTGAGAATCGTTAATAGGCGATCGTTTTCCCCCAAGGGCATTCCCTTAAGATTTATTCCTGTGGTGCGATATTCTTTGGGCAATTTGAGACTCTTGGCTAGGTAAATGGATTAAAATAGCGATCGTAAGCAGCTAGGCTCAATTACCGCGCTTTGCGTTGTAAATATAAAACCCCACAACCTGTAGCGGAGACAGCGCTAGAGATTGTGGATCTAGTTCAGTCAATGATTTGTTGCTTTTTCCATCTTTTGCTGATTTAACCATTTTTATTGCCACAATGAATCCTGCCAATCGCGATTTGAGTTCAGTTTTAAGTCGGATTACCAATAAGTTACAACAAGATCAAGTCGTTAGTGACACCCTGCAAAAGCTCAGGGAGCAGCTTGATGTTGATCGCGTGGTTTTGTATTATTTCTATACCCAATGGAAAGGGCAAGTAACCTTTGAATCAATCAGTGATCATAAATATTCGATCATTGGTTCAACAGGAGCTGATGATTGCTTCAATCTAGAATATGCAGCGCTTTATTTAGCGGGACGTATACGTGCTATTGATGATATCGAGCAGGCTCCTATTAGTGATTGTCATCGAGATTTTTTGCGATCGCTACAAGTGCGATCGAATTTAGTTGCACCAGTTTTGATTCACGAAAAATTATGGGGTCTATTAGTTGCCCACCAATGTCAGGATCGAAAAGTCTGGCAGACTGCTGATATTAAATCGATCCATCAATATTCTAGTCATTTGGCAGCCGCATCTTCCATTAGCAGTTACTGATCTCGCCTATAGCCGTTTTGATTTTGCCGTAGGGAAAATCAAAACTTCTTACTCTGATTATTTTTTGTTTTACAAATGAGTAATTACTCATTTGTAAAACGCGATAGTAATGAAGTGCCACACAAGGCGCATCACTTCATTACCCAAAAATCATTTAATCTTATTTCGTTCTAGATCAAATCGATAGGCTTGAAATCCTGTGAAGTTTGCTCTCTTCTCAGAATTAGGAAGCGCACTGGCTACATGCTCAAAGGGAGATAGATGAGCAGGCTTAGAAGTCAATAGGCGATCGTGCAGTTTCACATCATCGGCAAGACTCCGCACCCCATCATGATTGAGATAACTAACCCGCGCACATCGTCCTACCGCCACTTTGACCAATTCGTTAATATCGCTAATTTCGTCAATATCTTCTTGTTTAATTAATGGTAAGTGCCATTCACCTGCGGCTAGCTGTTGGGGTTGACTAACATCATAGGCAGCTTTCATTTTATGAGCTAAAGCTTGAATTTCAGGCTGTGCATCGGGATGACAGCGCTGCTCAAAAAAGTTTTGATATTCTGTTCCTGAACAAATTACGGTAATTGTGGAGAAAGGTTCCAAAAGGCGATTGACTACTTGTTTGTGAATACCAATATGCACTAGTTGTTTAGCATGAAGGATAGCATCGTTTTTGGCTGCTTTCCATACCTCTGTTGCTGCTTGGATTTCATCTTCCGTAACCTCGGTTTGGGCGGACATTCCCTTTTGATTTTTACCCCAATGTAATGGATAGACCTCTTGACTCTCGACGAGTTTGATCATCTTCTCGACGGGAATGGCGCGACTACTGCTGCTATTTTTGCTGAGCATCCGATGGGTCATGAATTCTGAGTGAATCATGCGATGGTAAGTGAGAACAAAAGTAGTCAGGCGATCGCCTGTTAAATTAACGCTATCAGCGATGATGGCGGCTTGGGGTTGAAACATGATACTTAATTCTTAATCTGTATAAGATTGTAGTTTATGGGTGTGGGCATAGCGATTAGCGATCGCTATATCTAAGTAGATAGGCGTAATTAATTACAAACCCGTAAAGTTGCACCCCTGCGGGGATGCAACTTTACGGGTTTTGGGAATTTATTTTGCACAAGTACTTGTTGTCAAAATCTTCGTTGTTACGTTGTGTATCGTAATCAATCAATTCTAACATTTCATTCAATAAATCAAACACGCTTCTGCAAAAGTAGACATCTAAAGACAAATAAAGTTAGTTAAGTAAAACGATTACTTATAAAGTATTTAATTCTATTTGTTTAAGTAGTAGTTTTATTTCTATCAAAATCTTATAGATATAAATAATAATTTTATACCTAGATATATCTAAAACTTATCTCTTTGGGCGGATGAATAATTTTTTCTAATAGTGCATACTGAAATTATTAGAAAAGAAGGCATAAATTAATTTTAATTTTATGTGAATCTACTAATTTTATTAAATAAATTAAGGGCGTATTTATGAGTTTACAAGAAAGAGCTAAAGCTGCTGCCAAAAACGTTGAAGGCAAAATTGAAGAGGCTATCGGCAATATCACTAATGACCCTGAAAAGCAGGCTGAAGGGCAAGCAAAGCAGGTTGAAGCAGATGTTCGCAATGCATCAGAAGATGTCAAAGATAAAGCTAAAGATGTCGCTGATGTCGTCAAAGATAAAGCTAAAAATGTTGCTGACGCTGTAAAAAATAAGGCTAAAGATGCTAAAAATGCTATTGATTAAATTTGACTATCTAAATAATCAAATTTAAAAATATTTGATAGTTTATTTGATTAAACTATCAAATATTTAGCCATAAATTTAGTCGTTACAAGCTATTTTTTAGCTAATAAAATTTTGTAACTATCAATTTTTTAAAGATTCAGTTAAAGAAGCAAAATGATTTCACGATTTTACCGAGCATTAATGACTATTAGTTTAGTTTCATTCTTCTCATTCGCCTTAGTTTTGGGGATTGCTATTGAAAATAGTTCGGCAGCACAGTCATTCAATCAGCAATCTAATTTCCAATATGCACCGATCGCTATAATGGAAAGAGTTAAAGCCACTGCCAAGGATCTTGAAGGTAAAACTCAAGAAGCGATTGGCAATGTCACAGGTGATGCCGAAAATCAAATTATTGGCAAAGCAAAGCAAGCTGAAGCTGACTCTCGGAAAGTGACTGAAAATATCAAGGAAGGGGTGAAATTGCCAGAACGAGTGAAAGCAAATGTCGAAAATCTTGAAGGAAAAACCCAAGAAGCATTTGGTAATTTGACAGGCGATCGCCAAGATCAGATTGTCGGCAAAGCTAAGCAAGTTGAGTCAAAGACTCGCAATTTGATGGAAGATGCGAAAGACAAAGTTAATGGCATTTTTAAATAAGGTTCCTTAATGTCATAACTCTAAAATCTTGTGATCTGGTGAGCAGAAAATCCTGTATTTCACTAGATTTAGATTCGCTATATAGAGGAATCTGGAATAGAAAGCTTACGAACTTAACTAACAAAAGGATGTAATTGTATGAGTTTTATTTGGTTTATTTTGATCGGTCTAGCGGCTGGTTGGCTTGCAGGACAACTGGTTAAAGGCAGTAGCTTTGGCTTGCTAGGAGACATCATTGTTGGTGTCATCGGTGCATTGCTTGGTGGATTCCTGTTTAGCACCTTTGGGGTGTCTACTGGTGGCGGATTACTTGGTAGCCTAATCGTTGCCACGATTGGCGCTGTCGTACTTCTATTTGGTCTACGCCTCATTAAGTCCGCGTAGTTGTTATACCAAAACACAAAAGTGAATTGGTATTAATTGCGATATTTCCCAACAACTAGTCTAACCAATTATTAAGAGTTAAATTAAATTCATGTCTGACGAAAGAGATCAAGAAATCACTAGAAAAGTTACCTCTAATACTAATACTCCTGCGAATGGATACAGCGTTTCGCAAGAACGCACAACTAAAGTCAGAAATGATGGCAGTTCTAGTGCAGTGATTGTTGTTGTTTTACTTTTCTTAGCTATAGGAGGAGGTGCGATCGCCTACTTCCTCAATAACCGTCCTGCGCCAACACCAGTCTTAATACCGAGCGCTGTTGATACTGTGAAAGAAAACAAATCCACAATTATCGAGCGGAACAACACAACTATCAGAGAGGTGAGTCCCGCATCACCTCAACCGACACCCACAGTTCAGATTAATGTTCCTGCGGCAACCGTCCAGCCTCAACCTGTAGCTCCAGCACCAGCTCCAGCCGTAACCGTAACTGCGACTCCAACGCCAGTTGCCACTCCAAAGGCTGCAACTCCTACCCCAACAACTTCTCCCAATAATTAGTTGTTACATCGCGTTCCTCTATATGATAAAACGCAATAAAAAGAAGCCGTGCAATGCGCGGCTTCTTTTTTATTGGGGATTTGTTTGACTGGGAATCATCACGATCGCCCAATAGGGAACTTCATCAGCAACGACTGAGGCGATCGCCTTAATCGTTTGATTGGGCATCGTGGCGCGTTCAATATATAAGGCGCGAGAAAATAATCCTAATTCTTCTAAAACTGCTTTTACTTTCGCGAAATGTCTACCTAATTTGATAATAATCGCCGCATCGGCAACGGCTAGGCGATCGCGTAGGATATCTGCTTCTAAAGTAGCAGGCATAATGCTCAGCACATCATTACGGAATGTCAGGGGCGCACCCAACATCGCCGCACTGGCAAACGTGGAAGATATACCTGGAACTACTTCTGTATGAAATCTAGTCGCAAGGCGATTAAATATATACATAAATGAGCCGTAAAGCATGGGATCACCTTCACAAAGTACCGCTACATCACGACCTGCTTCTAAATGTTCCGCAATTTTTTCTGCCCCAATGTCGTAATAGGGTTGCGAGGAGCGTTCCACACTAAAGGGAAGTGGCATTGGCACTTCTATTTGCTCAGGACGAATAAAGTCAGCGACGATCGCCCTTGCTAAGACTTTGCCGCTTTCCATCGTGGGATAGGCAATCACAGGAACGGAAGTCAAAATACGATGGGCTTTAATGGTTAATAACTCTGGATCACCAGGGCCAATTCCTAAACCATAAAGACTTCCTTTTTTGTTAATTACTTCTTCAACTGTGTTCATAGCTCATTCTCCATCGCTAATGCATTCAAGGCTGCGGCTGCCATTGCGCTCCCCCCACGCCGACCATGAATAGTCAAAAAGGGAACACCACGGCTATTTTCCGCCAAAGCCGCCTTTGATTCGATCGCACCGACAAAACCAACAGGGAATCCTAGTATAACGGCTGGTTTGGGCAAACCTTGATCAAGTAGCTCCAATAAACGAAATAAGGCTGTGGGCGCATTGCCGATCGCAATGATCGATCCCTCAATATGCGATCGCCATAGTTCGATAGCGGCGGCTGATCGCGTATTGCCAATTTGCTTAGCGAGTTCAAGCACTTCAGGCTCATTCAAAGTGCAAATTACAGAATTATTGACTGGCAGACGCTTGCGGGTAACTCCATTAGCAACCATTTGTGCGTCACAGAGGATCTTTGCGCCATTTTTTAAGGCTGCTCTACCAATTTTCACAACATCTTCAGAATAAGCAAGATCGCTGACAATATCCGTCATCCCGCAGGCATGAATTAAGCGCACTGCGACTACTTCTAAGTCTGGTGGCAAGATTGATAAATTTGCCTCGGCACGAATAGTGGCAAAGGATTTTTGATAAATGGCGTTGCCATCACGGATATAGTCAAGCATGAAATTGGTTAAGGGGATCTTAATAATAAACCGTAGCGCGGCAAAGCAGCGCTACGGTTTATATTGTGCCGCCCGCATAGCGGGCGGTACAACAATTTAATAAGTAATTTGTAAAGTGACTGAAGCTTCGACTTTCTGCTCACCACCTAAAATCGGGATGGAGCTAGCCGCATCTTTGGCAAATGAAGCCCGTGGCTGTGCAACTGGATAGGCGATCGCCGAGTCACTAATGTTAATCGTCTTAATGGTTTTTGGGGTAAAACCTAAGGCACTTAATACAGTATTTGATTGAGTTTGAGCATCTTTAATCGCGTCTTGAAGTGCGAGTTGCTTGGCAGCATTTAATTCGGCATCACTAGCAATAAAGCTAATCTGCTCAACTTGATTTGCCCCCGAATTAACCGCAGCATCAAGGACTGCACCCGCTTGATCGAGAGACACCAAGAAACTTACACTAGTTTGTCCAGTGAAACCATCTTGGCGTTGGCGATTATTTTCATAGACATACTTGGGACTGAGTTGAACACTGGTAGTTTGCAACTTCTCAACATTTAACTGTTGTAAGCGAGAAACGATGCTATTAGCTTGACGAGCAACTTCTTCTTGAACAGCGATCGCGGTTTTTCCTTCCACATTTACTCCTAGCTGAATACGAGCCTTAGTGGTTTTGACGGAGCGTTCACCACGTCCTGTAACCGTGAGAACCCGCTCATTTTTGACTTCAGAATATTTCGCCGAAGTTTCTTGCGCTTTTGCAGAAGGAGCAATCGCCGCTACCGAGGGAATACAAAAAGCAAGACTGAGAACGAATGTAGTTAAGTGACGCATATGCTTATCCTTACGAACCTTTATTTCATGATATTTTTATTTCTTCTGTTTTGAAGATATCACCTGAATTAAACAGGATTCATCACGGTTTCATTTTCAGCAACGACAATATTGTATGTTCCCGATTACAGCACTTTACACTTAAATCTTCTTGAGTTATCTCATAGTGTTACGCGGCAAAGCCGCGCAACACTATGAGATCTTGATATCGCGGCGGGTAATCCGCCCATTGGGAGCGTCAATATAGCGCGGCAACGTACTTTGATCGACAACTTTTAGCGTATCCATATCGTAAGTTGTGTAAATAGTTTC
Organism: Pseudanabaena sp. SR411; assembly: GCF_002251945.1. Classification (GTDB taxonomy): domain Bacteria; phylum Cyanobacteriota; class Cyanobacteriia; order Pseudanabaenales; family Pseudanabaenaceae; genus Pseudanabaena. The sequence continues at coordinate 33,860 of NZ_NDHW01000075.1, read as the reverse complement.
TGAAGTTTCTAACTTAATATCGATTACAGTCACAGTGCGATTTGGGGCAAGATCGCCACTTAATAATCGTCGAGGTCCATCGCCCAAAACTCCCGCGTGCAGCAGTTCCAATTTGCCTTTATGAGCAGGATAATAAGCGTGATGATGTCCACTGATGTAAGTATGCACATTATATTTTTCTAATAAGGCTCTCAGGCGATCGGCTTCATTTAAATAATTTCCACCTGTTTCTCTACCTCTAGCGACCGCATAAAGAGGCAAATGCCCGATCGCGATCCGTAGTTTCGCTTTTTGAGCAACTTCACTGGCAAGACTTTTTTCGACCCATTCCAATTGTTCTGGGGGAATCGTGGCTGTGGAGGCATCCCACACTAAACAAAAAATATCATCCTGTTGGAAAGTGTAATAGAAGGGGAATTCTGCACGATCAACAAAGTTCAAATTCGGATCATGTTTGGGATCATTCCAATATTTCTTGGCAGCATTGCGATCGCCTTCAAAGGAGAACTTGCCATTGTAAACAGAACCAGATCCATCATGATTACCAATCGTAAAACCAAAGGGCAGTTTCGCCTTGCGAATAGGCGCACCAATATACTTCTCAAAGCCTTGCCACATCGCCGCAATTTCACCGTCGTTCAGATCATTGCTTTGTCCAGCCACCATGTCACCACCACATAAAACTAAGTCAGGCTCCCAAGCTGGCAGAAAGGCGATCGCTTGTTTAACCTGATCAATATAATCCGTGGAACCATAGGCACTATTGAGATCACTAATCACCACAATTCGCATATCACCTCGCGCAGGTGCATATAAACCTTTGGGCGCAGGATTAGGCGATCTCTTGACAGTTGATATAGATTTGACTGGTTTCGGATTATTGGCTATCGGGGCTTGCGGATTTGTGGGGGCGATCGCTTCAGGTTGACGGCTCAAGATTCCTGAAAATGCAGCACCGCCAATCCCACCACCAATTGCCAATCCACCTAATATCAATAACTGCCGCCGTTTGATTGCCATAGGAAATTAATTATCTACTTGCTGCAATATTTTATAGCTTATATAGCGATCTCTAGGTTTAATGGTGATGGATCTAGTGCTATCATTGATATCAATAATTGATTGCAAAGATGGCTAATATTACGATTCGGAATTTAGATGATGCACTCAAGGCAAAACTGCGGGTTAGAGCTGCGCGGTTAGGTCGTTCTATGGAAGAAGAAGTGCGCGTTATTCTCAAAAATGTGCTTGCTCAAGAAGATGTACCCAAGAGTCTTGGTGAATCTATCCATCAGCGCTTTGCAGATTTAGGTGGATTTGACTTTCCCCAAGTTGAGAGAGAACCGATTCGCGATCGCAACTTATTCGAGGATTTATGATTATTCTCGATACAAATGTGCTTTCAGAGTTTATGAGAGCAGTTCCCAATCCTGCGGTTATGGATTGGATCGGGCAGCAAGTTTCATCAGAAATCTTTGTCACGACAATTACACAGGCAGAGATGTATTACGGGCTGGCTCTATTACCTATGGGAAAACGCCGTAGTGATATGGAAAGGGCTGTGCAGCAAATGTTTGAACAAGATTTTCAAGAAAGAATTTTATCTTTTGATAGTGCGGCGGCTCTGGAATATGCAAAGTTAGCCTCATTTAGGAGACAAATTGGTAAGCCGATCGCTCAAGCTGATGCTCAAATTGCGGCGATCGCTCTTTCTAAAAAAGCCATATTAGCAACTCGTAATATTGCAGATTTTTGCGACTGTCAGCTTACTTTAGTCAACCCTTGGGAGATTTGAAAAGTTAAATGACTGAGATAGGTCTATCACCTTTTCTATGCCTAAATTTTTGCTTGATATCATTATCCAAATCTACAAATCACATTGCTTGAGAGCATTTTCTACTTCTTGAAGAAAGTGCTGATATTCCAAACTTGTTTGTGGCAAGGTGATATCCGATCGCCAATGAATTTCCACGCCTTCACGAATTTGGATACGCAGCCATTGACTAGAAACTTGACTAGAAAATATTTTGGGGTTGTCATTTTCTAAGTTTTTTGACCGAGTATCAGGCTGTGCAGCACTGAGATTAAATTCAATACCGCCTGTGAGCATTGCTTCTAAGTCGGCATTAGTTTTATGTTTAGCGATCGCCTGAATTACGGCTACGGTAAATCCTTCAGTCAAGAGTCGCCGACAAACTAAAAGTTGTAATAAATGTCGTTGGTTATAAAAGGCATATTTCCCTTCACGAATCGGGGCATCTAGTACGCCTTGGTTGGTGTAATAACGAATTAATCGGGGTGTGATTTCTTCCGATAGTTTAGCATTTAATTTGGCATTGGGTTTCAGCGCAGGCAAAACTTGGGGCAGCATTTCATTAGCGGCGATCACCAATTCTTCGAGTGTCCATTGTTTATCTAAGCTAATCTGTAAGTTAATCATGCAAGATCATATTGACAAAATAATATGTCAATGACAGTATATATTAAAATCTCCTCTTGGTAGGCTGAAGGTCATGGTTAATTGGCATAAGGTTAAAGAAAAGGTATGGGAGTTCGGCGGCAAAGTCCTTGGTGGGGTCGCAGAATCCCTTGGGTTATCCTTTGGTAAAAAAGTATTTGGCATTGCGCCGCACAGTGGGGGATCGAATCATGACAGCGCGATCGCCACCGCCCTCAGTAGCAATAGCATCGCCATGAAAGCATTTGCTGATGCTCAAAATAGTTTGGTGGCAGTGCAAGCAGAGCAGAATAAGCTGCAAAAGGCGGGGCTGGTGTTGAATGCGATCGCTCTAGCTCAGAAAGCACAGTTAGCACAAAAGGAACGGGAACTCAAAGAAAAACTCTGTGAAATCACTTGCAATCTGCAACGGGAATTACAAAAAAATGAGTTCCAAAATCGTGGTGAATTGCAAGCTGTGCAAATCCAAGCTAAATGGGATGAGAAAGAACTACCAACCATTTTTAGTCGCCGAGAATTAACAGACATTTTTGCTCAAAAATCTGATTTTCCCTTGTTTATCTGTTCCAAAATTCAAATCACCGAGGGTTCGCCAAAATACTTTCAGACAGAACTTGCTGCGGAAGTAGAAAGCAAAATGCTAACCTTTGCCAATTCAACTTTTAGGCGAGATGTGCGTTTTTATAGCCGCTTTTTTAAAGATCGAGATGTCTTTGATGTCAATGCTGAACAATTAAAAACTATCCTTCCTGACACGCCTTGTGTGATGAGTTTTAGTAAGCTGACCCGCAGTAATGTCCATTTCCATTACAAGCTGTGGGGTAGTCAGATTGCGGAGATTTTTCATGGACATTTTGATTTGGAATTTTCTTGGCGCGAGGAATTTTTGCAGCCTTTGCTAGATTCTGTGGGCGAAGTGAGCGATCATGATTTGGATAATATTTATGAAATGATTGGCGATTGGTTGACGGCTTTGCAGAAGTTGATCGCTACATTTTTGATGGATCTCTATGCGATCGTTGATGGTGATAATCCTTTCTATATTCCCAAACTAGATCGCGTCAATGTGGGTTTGCCTGAAGCGGTGCGAGAAAAGTATATTCAGCCCTATTTCGAGATTTTGGAGAAAATTCAAAAGGAACGCATTGATGCTTTTAATGAAGCACTGCGCTGGCAACAGGAAGAAGTAGAACGACAACGTCAAGAGGAGTTGCGGAGGTCACGAAAAGAAAAAGTACGCATCGAATTGGAACGGCAACGTTTAGTTGGGTTTCAATCGCAGAGAGGTATGGAAGCGGCATATCGAAAACTAGATATACTACTGACAGAGCAAAAATGGCGTAAGGCGGATGAGCTAACCAGAGAAATAATACTCAAATTAGCAAACTGTAATTCTCGTGGGTACTTAAACTGTTGGGATATTGATCATAATGATTTTCCTCGTCAAGATTTACGAACCATTGATCTACTATGGGTTAATCACAGTAATGGCAAGTTTGGCTTTAGTGTCCAGAGAGAACTTTATTTGGACTGTTGCCAAGGCAAAATTGATCATTACGGTTATGAGACATGGAAGCAATTTGCCAGAAAAACTGGCTGGCATAATCCTGATACTAATTATTGGGCGATGTATGACTCTACTATAAAAGACAATAGAACATTTCCTCATGCCAGCTTGCCTGCTGTATGGGAATGTGTAGAAGCGGGTCTGTCTTGTAGTTCAAAGATGAGTCTAGGTGGTAGATTATCTGTCGAATTCTTCTTTCTCATATAATTGAAGCCCAACTGACAATAGAAGCAGTGACAGATTTAGCCATCTTGGAGAGACAATTCTTGCCTAAAAGCCGCAACAACTCATCCATGTTTTTGGGCAATGCAAACCGTAACCATTGGTTCAGGTGTAGCCAAAGTCGCTCAATCGGTAAAAATTGCCCTAATATTAAAGACGGATGGACGCTTGCAAAGAGCCAAGATCTCCGACTTTCTGTGTGAATTCACAGATGTTTTTACCAGAGAAGAAAAAGTCGGAGATCTGAACTTTACACAGAGATTTATGATGCTTAATCAACTAAAACTATGGCAAAAGACCTATTCCATCAATCTGTAAAAACAGCCCTAATCAAAGACGGATGGACAATTACCCATGATCCGCTTTATTTGAATATTGCTGAAGTTGAAATTTATATTGATATTGGTGCAGAACAACTATTCGCCGCAGAAAAAGACAAAAATAAAATCGCAGTGGAAGTTAAAACTTTTTTAAATCCATCGGCTATTTCTGAATTTCACACAGTTCTAGGTCAATGTCTCAATTACCGTCTAGCCTTAAAATTAGAAGATAGCGATCTCCTCTTATACTTAGCAATCCCAGACACAGCTTGGAATACATTCTTTCGGCGTGAATTTGCTAAACTAGCTATAGCTGAATATCAACTAAAGCTGATTATTTTTGATGTATCAGAGGAGGTTATTGTGCAATGGTATCCCTAGAAACCTATCGAGATATAGTCCAGCAGATCCTCACAGAATATAGTACGCACCAACCTGCCTATGGTGACGTAGAGATGGAATTGATTTTTGATCATCAGCGCGATCGCTATCAACTGGTCTGCACTGGCTGGAGTCAAAAACGCCGCATTTATGGTTCTCTAATTCATATCGATCTTAAAGACGATAAAATCTGGATTCAAAGCGATGGAACAGAAGTCGGTATCGCTAACTTACTAGTAGACAAAGGCATCCCGAAACAAAATATTGTATTAGCCTACCAATCCCCTAACGTGCGAAAGTTTACGGAGTTTGCACTAGTTTAAGGGACTAGAGTATGAAGCGCTAAATTACTGACACTTGTTTAGGCGATCGCGTTATCATTAAAGATAAATAGCTAAAAAAATTCTAGCGAAAATACAATAAGAAAATCAAGATGACAACTGAGCCTATTGACGACCCTGACCCTATAGAAGAAATTCCGAACATAGATTCTGCAATTACTACCCCTATAGCCAATCAGAAGCAAGGAAGATGGGGGAAAGTATTTGGAGCAGTTTCTGGAGTCGCAGGATCGGTAGGTAATGCAGTTAGTGGTTCCATTGTTGTGGCAGGAGATTCCATTGGCAATGCCGCAGGAGCAGTTGGTGGGGCGGTTGGCGCATTGTCTAAAAACGTTGGTGGAGCAGTAGTTGGCGGAATCTCGACAGCAACCAGTACCACAGGACAGGCGATCAATGCGATCGGGAGTAGTTTTGTGGTTAAAAAAGTTGCTCAAACCTTCAAGGCTGATTGGTTACTGCAAATACTAGATCAAATTGATGTTAGCAAGGCGGAAGCTGAGGTAAAGCGACTCCAACAAAAGTATCCCAACAATTCAGCCAATCAAATCGCCCAAAAGATTATCAAACAAAAAGCATTAATTTCTGGAGCAACTGGATTTGCGACATCGATAGTCCCTGGGGCGGCGGCTATATTTTTTGCAGGCGATCTCATTGCCACAACTACACTTCAAGCCGAAATGGTCTATCAAATTGCTAGTGCCTATGGAATGGATCTTCAGGATTCGACCAGAAAAGGTGAAGTTGCCGCAGTATTTGGCTTGGCTTTTGGTGGCAAAATGGCAATCAAAGCAGGGTTAGGAATGCTTAGAAATATTCCCATCGCAGGCTCAGTGATTGCCGTAAGCTCTAATGCAGTGATGCTTTATACATTGGGTCAGGCGAGTTGCGCGTTTTATGAAGCCAAGCTCAATCCTGTCAACTTTGAGGAGCAGCTAGAAGCAATTCAGAAAGATAGTGAGGAGATCTTAAAAAGTGCCATTCCACAGGAAGAAATCATCGATCAGATTCTTGTCCATGTAATCTTGGCTGGAAATCAAGGCAAAACCAAGGAAGAGATTGTAAATGATTTGAGAGCTGCTAACCTCAAATCTGAGTCGATCAATGCGATCGCCAGTTACATAGATTCACCACTTCCTCTGGAAATTTTGATCAACGACATCAAACCAGAGTTTGCCTTATCTCTGTTTGTCCAGTGTCAGAAATTTGTCATGCTAGATGGGATTGTAACGCCTGAAGAAGCAGAATTAATCAAAATAATCGAGCAAAAATTGGGAAAGATTTAGCAAAAATGTTGCTCCCTTATCCCCGAAAAAGTTAGTGGTGTGCGGCAAAGCTGCACACCACTAACTTTTTACTTTACAACACCTATTCTTTCAGTGGGAAGAGAGTAGGCGATCGCCTAAATTGTCTATACAGGAGTAGAAAAGCGGATCTTTAGATAATCATCTTCCATCTTTGCACCAGCGGTTTGGAGAACCGATAGAGCTTGCGGCAATACTAAATTGCGGCGATGATTGCCAATGCGGATGTTTAGCTCATCACCAGTCTTCGTTAACTCGATCTTTTCTTTGGGGACACCTGGCAAATACAACTCTAAACGATACTGCTTGTTTTCTTCCACCACCCGCATTGTATTTTCTTTGTAATAGACCTGCGAAGGATCTTCATCACCATATAAAGTCTCTTTTAAGCGCTCTAGGGCAGCAATCCCACACATCTCTTCAGCATAAAGTGGAATCTGCTTGATCGGCAGAGGATGGAAATCACGATGAATTTGCTCGCAATATTGCTTCTGATTGTCTTTCCACGCCTTAAAGAATGGATCTTGCACTTCTTCAGGAATAATCCGATTGGCAATCACCATATCTGTGGCAACATTGTAGAGACTGAGATAGGAATGCGCTCTCAAGGACTCATTGATCACCATCTTTTCAGGATTAGTTACCAGTCGGACAGTTGTGGTGGTATTGTCCGTGAGAATTTTTTCTAAAGCTTCTAATTCTTCATAGAACTCATAGGGAGCATCCATCACTTCTTTGTTGGGCAATGAGAAGCCAGTTACCCGCTTAAAAATAGGCTCAAATACAGGACTCAGAACCTGAGCCATCCCCTGTAATGGTTTATAAAACTTCCGCATATACCAACCTGCTACTTCTGGTAAAGAAAGCAGGCGGAGGGCTGTACCCGTAGGTGCAGAGTCAATTACTAATACGTCATATTCCTTTTCATCATAGTGACGCTTCACACGCACTAAACCAAAAATCTCATCCATTCCTGGTAAGATGGCTAATTCTTCAGCCTGAACACCCTCCAAACCCCTTGCTTGGAGAACTTCACTAATATAACGCTTGACCGCACCCCAGTTTCCTTCTAGCTCCCTTAATGCATCTAACTCCGCTCCCCAGAGATTGGGTCGGACTTCTTTAGGATCATGCCCCAACTCGACCATAAAGCTATCGGCAAGAGAGTGAGCAGGATCGGTACTCAAGACTAAAGTTTTATAACCCAATTCAGCACAGCGTAAACCTGTGGCTGCGGCGACAGAAGTTTTGCCAACTCCGCCTTTTCCTGTCATTAAAATGATACGCATGGTCGATATGACTCGTCTTGTTTAAATTTTGATGAGATTAGGCTTGACAAGGCTAAGCACTGCCAAATCTAATAAATTTTGGATAAATAGTTGACTTTGCAAATCTTTACAATTGCTTCTCATTCTAACATCGATATCGCGATCGCCTAAAATGCTTTTGAATTGCTTTTTTTAGTTAAGTACCTGTGCAGAATAAATTACCCAAACCCGTAAGTTTGCGACCCTGCGGGTCGCAAACTTACGGGTTTGGGTTTGTAATTAATTATGCTCATCTACTTACTGGATTTTTGGATTGTATACATGGTAGTTTAGCCAGATACAAGCTTAAATTAGCTAAGTTAATCGCTGTAAGGCTTTTATCTATATGAATCAACAACCAGACTCACCTGTTAACTTAGAACAACTTAATCAAATATCAGAGGGAGATATCGAGTTTGAGATTGAAGTTTTACAGGTTTATGTTGAAGATGTCTCACAGCGTATTGAAACAATTCGTGATGCAGTTATTAGAAATGATTGGTCAAAAATTATGGGTGAAGCCCATCACCTAAAAGGTTCTAGTGCAAATGTGGGAGCTTTGCAAATCCAGACCTTGGCAGGACAACTTGAGAAACTAGATCAAGGTCAAGATCAGGAAAGAGCTATAGAACTTATTAATGATATGTTCGGAAAAATACAGGCTGTGGAGTTATTTATTCACGAAAAATTAGCCACTTTGTCAGTCCAGAAAAAAATTTAATCTTAGCCATGGATAATATAGTTTTAAGAACTATAAACTTTATGACCAGTAAGCAATGGCGATCGCTTGCCAATATTTTTTTAATTTGTGTAATTTGCCTTGGGATAACCTTCACTAACACCCTTGCTCCAAAAGTTTCCGCAGCAAGTGAGCTTTCTTCAACTCAGATCATCGAGCGCTTTGAGATTATCAAAAACAAAATGGCAAAACTAAGATTTTGCTATAACGAAAGCTGTTTTTATCGCAACGTTACCAGTAAAGTTATCCCACCTAATGATAAAAATCCCCATTACACTGGTGAAATATCTGCGGCAGTCGAGCGTCCATCCTCAAGTCCAGATCTCGCCGATTATCATTTTGCCTATATAGACGATCGCTGGCAACTAGTTAAAGGTGAAGAGTTTACCGATGTTGCTGACTATGTGTTTATAGGCGATCGCTACGAAATCTACAGCGTTCATAACAGCCATACTTTGCGCGGCAATTTAGACAAAGCCAAAGAAGACGGTGGCATCAAGTCGGGATACCTGCCGCTTTACTATGAAGTTTTAGATCATGGCATTGAAAAAACATAGGATAGCGCTTCGCGCTATCCTATGTTTCAAATAAAAAAAGCCTCGCATTGCGAGGCTTTTTTTGTGAGGTAAATGATTACCGTTTCGAGTATTGAGGAGCTTTACGAGCTTTCTTAAGCCCGTATTTCTTACGCTCCTTACAACGAGGATCACGGGTCATATAGCCTTCAACCTTGAGAGGCTTACGGTTTTCGGGAGCAAGTTCACATAATGCACGAGCAACACCCAAGCGAATTGCATCAGCTTGACCAGTGACACCACCACCATGGGCATTGACCAAAACATCGTACTCATTTTCCAAGCCCAAGGTTTCTAGAGGAGCCTTTACACCTGAGATATAGCTAGGATTGAACTGCAAATACAGATCACCTGGCTTACCATTGATCACGATTTTGCCTTCACCTGGGACGAGGCGTACACGAGCGATCGCTCTTTTACGACGACCAGTTCCCCAGTAAACAGCACGATTAGAACGTTCAGTATCTGACATCTGTGATTTCTCCTACTTCAGCGATGGAATGGTGTTGATGACCAAGGTTTCAGGCTGTTGCGCCTCATGGGGATGGCTAGCGCCCTTATAAACCTTGAGCTTAGTGAAAAGCTGACGACCGAGGGTATTCTTTGGCAACATACCTTTAATGGCAGTTTCAAGAATACGTTCAGGCACACGCGCAATTACTTTGTCAAAGGTCTCTTCCTTCATCCCACCTGGGCGACCAGAATGTCTTCTGTATAGCTTTTGGGTGGATTTTTTGCCAGTTACAGCAATTTTTTCGGCGTTGATCACAACGACGAAATCACCAGTATCTAGATGGGGTGTATAGATGGGCTTATTTTTGCCGCGTAGGATTACCGCGATCGCGCTAGCAAGTCTTCCTAGGCGCTGACCTTCCGCATCAATGACATACCATTTGCGATCAGGATCTTTTGGTAGGTAGCTTTTATTGGGAGTAAGTGTAGTTGTAGTCATTAGTTTCTCTACAAACGAGATTTATCTATGATATTTATCTGGAAAATATATTTGGGAAATATATTTATCAAACTTTTTAGTTTGGGACAGGTTAGCTTTTAAAATTCAGACCAAGTTAAGTACATGGCTATCATTTAAACCTAGCGTTTGCTTGCGCGATGCGAATTCCGCAAATGGGTTATCGACATAGCCGATCGCCAATAGGCACAATCCTTGTGGGGGAGCAGCATACTTAACTTCAATACGACGTTTTTCTTGCCAAATGCTCGTAAAGGCTTCGACACTCAGACGCGAACGCCCCACATCGACTAATTGCCCTACTAACAGGCGAATCATGCCGTACAAAAAGCCACTTGCTTGGACTTCCACATGGACAAAATCTCCATCTCGCCAACATAGGGCTTCTTGAAGCTCAAGGCGACTATGGGGACGACTTGAACCTGCTCTCTGAAATGCTGCCATGTCTTGCTCACCTAACATCGGCTGCAAGGCTTGATGGATCAGCTTTTCATCAAGGTGATCGTGGTAGTAGTGCCAGCTAAACGGCTTTACAAACAGATTCGGAATTGCTGCGGTGTAAATCGTGTAACGATAACGCCGCCATGTCGCCGAAAATCTTGCGTGCCAGTCGCTTGCTACTTCCGTTGATCCACAGATCAAAATCCCTTCAGGCAAATAACTATTAAGTACCTTTGCCCAACGTTGGGGAGGGATCATGCTTGACGTATCAAAATGCGCTACTTGAGCCGCAGCATGAACGCCTGTATCTGTTCTGCCTGCACTATGCAAAACGGTTGGTTTTCCGCAAATCTTAGCGATCGCTTCTTCAATCGTTTGCTGCACACTGGGATGATTTGGCTGCCTTTGCCACCCATAAAAGTATGTACCTAAGTATTGAATAACTAAAGCAATACGATGGGGAGACTCAGAATCAGCAGAGAACATCTTGATGCTTACACAAGTTGCAAGATCGCCATTTCAGCATTGTCACCACGACGGCTAACTGTGCGAACGATACGGGTATAACCACCATTACGCTCAGCATAGCGATCCTTTGCTTGGGTGAACAACAAGTCAACCAAGGTAGTTACGCGCTCTTCTTCGGGTAATTGCTCTTGTTTAGTTTTGGTCTGAGGACGATCGCTAACGGGTTCGCCATCTTTAACCGAAATATCGTATAGGTAGGAGATCGCTTGACGACGAGCGTGCAGCGAACCATCTTTAGCAAGGGTGATCATGTGATCAACGCTGCTACGAACGGCATCAGCCTTAGCTCTGGTGGTCTTAATTTCGCCTCTGAGGATTAGCTCAGTGGTCAAAGCCCGTAGGAGAGCTTTGCGCTGATCGGCAGCCTTGTTAAGCTGGGGGGTTTTACAACGGTGACGCATAGGTGTGTACTAGATGGATATGAAACCAAACTCTTTAGCGATAAAGAGATTTTGCTTTTTTACAGAACTTTAGAAGCTTTGGACTCAGTTAAGGTCAAGCCAAGATGCTGTTTAAGGGCATCCATAACTTCCTCAGCCGATTTTTGACCAAAGTTTTTGATTTCCAGTAAATCGTCTTGGGTGTATTCCAACAAATCCGCAACAGTGTTAATCTGAGCGCGTTTGAGACAGTTATAAGCTCTAACAGATAGTTGCAATTCTTCAATGTGAATTTGCTTAGTTTCGTCTTGCTCATCACGTTCTTGGGGCAACGAAGGCGCAAGAGTGATTTCTTGCAAGGGCGAGAACAAATTCACCAACACACTAGCGGCTTGGCTAAGTGCTTCTTGAGGTGTAATGCTGCCATTTGTCCAAATATCGATTAGCAGACTCTCTTTGTTGATCGCATCACCGATCCGAGCGTCTTTAATCTCATACTTGACCTTACGCACAGGCATAAACACAGCATCAATCTTGAGTGTATCAATCGGAGAACTGTGATCTTCCTTAGAGCGGTCTACCGAGCGATAGCCTTTACCACGTTCGATTGTGAGTTCCATCTCCAAAGTTGCACCCTCACTGAGAGTTGCGATGTATTGGTTAGGATTGACAATCTCAATGTCCGATGGCAAAGAATGAAAACTGGTAGCCGTGACTAATTTTGAACCGCGCTCTACCAAACGAATGATCTGCGGTGCTGAGCTATAAGACTTCAGCACTAGTTCTTTCAAGTTGAGCATCAAATCCAAAACGTCTTCCCGCACGCCTGGAATCGTCGCAAACTCATGGTTGACACCAGCTATGCGAACAGCAGTGACAGCCGCACCCTCAAGATTGGAGAGCAATACCCGTCTGAGCGCATTTCCAATGGTAATGCCTTGCCCCCGATCTAGTGGTTCCAGTACGAATTGGCTGTACTGGCTATTGTCTTTTTCTGTGTGGGATGCAACGCACTCAACCTGAAACTGTGCCATATTTGTACCGACTTAGTCTGCAAGAGTAAACGAAAATCAAAGGGAGAAATTAGAGAATTGGGGAATTACGAATTACGAGTTACGAATTATGAGCTTAGTTTCTAATTCGTAATTTCTAATTCGTAATTGGTTACACACGTCTGCGCTTTGGAGGACGACAGCCATTGTGAGGAATAGGAGTAATATCACGAATAAGGGTGATCTCTAAACCAGCAGCTTGCAATGCTCTCACTGCGGTTTCGCGACCTGATCCAGGACCTGTGACCATTACTTCAACCTGACGCATTCCTTGTTCCATCGCTCTTCTAGCCGCCGATTCGGCAGCAGTTTGGGCTGCAAATGGAGTACCCTTCTTCGCGCCCTTAAAGCCACTAGCACCAGCCGAAGACCATGAGATCACATCTCCAACAGTGTCTGCGATCGTGACGATAGTGTTGTTAAAAGTAGACTGGATGTAAGCGACTCCATTAGGGACATTGCGCTTATTCTTACGTGCGCCAGTTCTACGAGTTGTTTGACGAGCCATTGTTTCGTATTAATCCTTACTTACTTCTTACCTGGAGCCTTCTTCTTACCTGCGACAGTACGACGACCGCCACGGCGAGTACGCGCATTGGTGCGAGTACGTTGTCCACGGACAGGAAGACCCATACGATGTCTACGACCTCGGTAGCAACCGATGTCTACTAGGCGTTTGATGCTTAAACCTTCGAGACGACGCAGATCGCCTTCTACTTGAAAGTTGGATTCTACCTCTTGGCGTAAAGTTGTTACTTCAGGATCAGTAAGTTCTTTAACCCTTGTATCAGGGTTTATTTTGGTAGCTGCTAAGATTTTTTTGGCGCTAGTTAGACCGATTCCGTATATGTACGTTAGTCCTATTTCGATGCGCTTGTCACGCGGAAGGTCAACTCCTGCAATGCGAGCCACTATAAGTCTCCCAATTTGTTGTCAGTTTTCAATGTTATGTTTGCCCTAAAAGTACTCGTTGACAGACCTTTTCAGGTGTTTTATGAGTAAATTTGAGGACGGATGGCTGTACAACACTATCTTCGTGAGAGCGTGCGTTCTATGCAGTGGGTTAGCTACAATCGACAGAAGCAAATTACGAAGACGTAATATTTTACAGCGAACTCTATAATATATTGACAATGGCAACTTCTGTCAATGTTTTTGCAATTAATCTGTATTTTAAAATTATTTCAAAAATTAATGATGGGGGCTAAGCCCCCATCATTAATTTTTGAAAACCTAAATGTCACGATCGCTGTCTATGGATGCAACTCCAGAGATCGGACGATAGGTATAGCTGGCGATCGATGGTGCGGTGCTAGGCAAATTACTTGGTAAATTACTGGGCGAATGAGGTCGCGATATTTTCATAATATCTTCTTTGATTGCTTCAAGATCAACGTAGCGATCGGCAACGTTAATCAGATGATCGCTGGTCATCGATCTCAAACTGACCACTTCAACACGTACACCGCGATAACTCGCTGCATCAACTGCATAGGCAAGATCCCCATCGCCACTAACAAGTACGGCTGTGTCATAGGAACCAATTAGCGCCATCATGTCTACAGCAATTTCGACATCAAGGTTAGCTTTTTTGGAACCATCGGGTAACTGAACTAGTTCTTTGGAAATAACTCGATAGCCATTGCGACGCATCCACAACAGAAATCCCTGCTGCTTTTCATTGGTGCGATCAACACCTGTATAGAAAAAGGCACGGAGTAACCGTGAGCCATCAGTAAGGCACAAAAGCAACTTGGTGTAATCGATTTCGATCCCCAATTGTAGAGCGGCATAGAAAAGATTAGAGCCATCAATAAAGATGGCGACTCGCCCTCGATTTTCTAAAATTTGGTCTGGTTTAAAACCAGAATCTTGCTCAAAAGGTAACATATTTTTGCCTATAGAACGCTTGTTATCTAGTGCCGCGGGATGAAGCTTTGGTATTAGCATTGATACTTAAAACCGTCCTAAGTGTTTACCTAATTCAGAAGAACCTCTTAAAACTTTTTAATAAACTCACACGTAGCTTATTTGTGTAAAGCTAGTATTGGACGTTAAAAGTAGCTTTCAATAAGAAAAGACATCTGCTCTATCCCAAGACTATTTGAGAATAAATAATGGTTGCTTCTAGGTAGATCTAAGATAAATCTCAAATGAACTTAGAACTATAAAAACGAGTTTTTTATAATTAAGAATACAAAAACAAGAATTTTATTTTTATAACCTATATTTAACTATACACCATAAGTAAATATACTCAGAGGCATAGAATCTGATAGGTGGGGAGATTAATAAACTACACTACATAAAAATTCAGAATGCATTGCTATTTACATAATTTCAATACGCTGAAAAATTGGTGTGGGTGTAGCTAGGGATGTACCTACTTCCAGTATTCCCCAATTTGTGTGGCTCCAATCAGGGGGAGATGTTTCATTGAAATTTATACCCAGTTGCTGATAAGCAGAAACGCTGAGGGTTGGGGTAATCGGTGATAGTAGATAGACTGCAATCCTTACAGATTCTAGCAAAGTGTATAAAGTTTCGTTAACTTCGTTTTGTTTGCCTGCTTTAAATAACTTCCAAGGCGTGGTTTCATCGATTAATTTATTGCAATTCCAGATCAATTCAAGGATTTTCTCGCAAGCAGCACGAAAGTTGAGATTTTGGTAATCAAAAGCCACGCGATCGCCCAAATTTTTTGCTTGCTCGATCACTGGTTTAATCAAATCTGAGACTTCAGTGCGATCACTGGGATCATGAGCAGGAATAGTTTGTTGACAATATTTATTAGCCATGCCGAGACTGCGATTGAGTAAATTGCCGAGGCTATTGGCGAGATCGGCATTCACGATCGCCACAAATCTCTCTTCATTAAAATCACCATCGCGCCCAAACTCGATTTCTTTTAGAAAATAATAACGAATGGGATCAGCACCAAAGCGATCAACCAAATCGTAGGGATCAATGGTATTGCCCAAAGTTTTCCCCATTTTTAGTCCATCTTTTGTCAACAATCCATGACCAAATACACGCTCTGGTAGCGCTAATTCCGCCGACATGAGCATCGCTGGCCAATAAATTGCATGAAATCTCAGGATATCCTTACCAATAATATGGAGATTGAAGGGATACCATTTTTTGAGTGCATTTTCGAGGGTTGGCTCATCGTCAGGATCGAGCAGCGCCGTGACATATCCTAGCAAAGCATCGAACCAAACATAAATTGTATGGGTGGGATCGGTGGGAATAGGGAATCCCCAATCAAGGTTAACGCGAGAAATCGAGAAATCCTGTAAGCCTTGCTTCATAAAGCCAAGGACTTCATTGCGACGACTTTCAGGTTGGATGAAGTCGGGATGAGACTCGTGAAATTGATCCAGGGCCTGTTGATATTTGGAGAGGCGAAAGAAATAATTTGGTTCGTCGCGCCATTCACAGACGACATTGGTATGGATTGGACAATGATGGCTTTCAGGGAGTTCACGCTCTTCTTTAAATTCTTCGCAAGCGACGCAGTACCAACCTTTTTGCTGATTTAAGTATATATCACCCGCTTTATAGACTCTTTGAAAAAATTCATTAACGATCGCTTGATGTTTTGGTGCAGTAGTTCGGGTAAAGCGATCAAAGCGAATATTAAACTTTTCCCAGAGCTTATAAAATTCGGCGACGGTGCGATCGCAATGCTCTTGGGGCGATAGATGATTTTTTTCGGCAGTGCGCTGAATTTTTTGCCCATGTTCATCTGTCCCTGTGACAAACATGACTGGATGTCCTTTGAGCCGATGAAACCGTGCAAAGGCATCAGCAGCGATCGTGGGGTAAGCGCTACCAATATGTGGGCGATCGTTGACGTAAAAAAGTGGTGTGGTTAAGGCGATCGGTTCTAGGGACATGGGTAACTCAATTCAGGACTAATACCATTTTGCAAAAAAATGGTGGTAAATGTAACATTAAACTCCAAAATTATCGGCGGCGTATCGAGCCGTCGATAATTTTTGGGTTTTGAAAAGCCATAAACGATGAAAAATTTAGAAGTGCATCAAATTTGGATGGATCGGGCGATCGCACTGGCAAAAGCTGCAGGGGATTTTGGAGAAATTCCTGTGGGAGCAGTAATTGTGAATCGGTTGGGGGAGGCGATCGCCACTGGGGTAAACCGCAAAGAACGCGATCGAGATCCTACTGCCCATGCGGAAATAGTGGCAATTCGTGAGGCGGCGCGAGTATTACAGGATTGGCATTTAAACGGATGCACTTTATATGTGACTTTAGAACCCTGTCCGATGTGTGCGGGGGCAATTTTGCAAGCGCGGATTAGTACTTTAGTCTATGGTTCTGATGATCCTAAAGCAGGGGCAATTCGTACCGTGGCTAATTTGCCTGATAGTCCTGTGTCTTTTCACAAGCTAGAGGCGATCGCAGGAATCCGCGATCGAGAATGCCAAGAGTTATTGCTTGATTGGTTTGCTAGTCATCGGCGTAGATCCTACAGCGCTTTGCGCTCAAACCCAAACCAAGAAAAAATTTGAAAGCGTTGCTTTGCAACGCTTTCAAATTTTTTCTTGTGGTTCGTTTGATCGGTAATTGCTGTAAGCCACAATTTTATATTTTGAGGACATTGGCACAAAACCACAGGTTGATGATGGAAGCCGTTTCAAAATTTGCAACACTGATTGGTTTTTTTATTATTTGTTTTACACTCAAAAAAAGCTAATTGCAGAATTAACTTTATGCAGACACAAAAAACTTATTGATTGAATTTAGTTCGCAATTTACTGTAATACCAAAAGATAAAATGGCTAGCCATTTTATCTTTTTAAAACCCCGACTGAGTTTGGTTCTTAATCCACAAAAGTGTAGCCACACTTTCGTGAATTGGTATAACTTTTGATATTAGAGAAAACAACCATGTTCAACACCATTATCGGCAAGCAAGTACTTCGCAAAAGCCGCAATTTATTAATATCAAATGGGATATTAATGGCGATTTTGTTAGGCGTAGCTGGATGGCAATATCGCTATTTATATAATTTTGCTCTTGGTCCATTCCCCGTTGATGCTAAAAACTTAGAGGACATTAAATCTCTTGATGATAGCCTGCAACAATACATTACAGTCAAAGGTAATGCAATCGATGATACGGGTGTTCAGCAAATCACAAAAAGAGTTCGTCGTAGTACTGGACAAACTATTAGTCAGTCCGTTTCTGCGAAGTATCAAACTTTGCAACTTGACAAACGTATTCTATTGGTAAAGTCAGGGATAAGTGGCAGTAGCAATCAAGTTACAGGTGGTTTATCTGATATTTCTAGTGAAATCAAAAGCAGAATTGTCACCCCAATTGAATCTCAAGATTCTAGCCTCAAGGGTGCATTTTTACCTTTTATGCTAGATACCAATGACTATCGTTTGGGAGGATATGTTGTACTGTTGTTTGCACTCCCCCTGTCGCTGGTTAGCATTTGGCAAATTGTCTCGGCGCTGCGTTGGCGATCGGATCTGGGCAATCATCCAATTCGCAAACGTCTGGCAAAGATAGGCGATTGGCAGACTCTGATTCAAGAAATTGATACAGAAGCAAGTTCGGGAATTAATACGGTTACGATTGGCGGCAATCAATTAACACGATCTTGGCTACTTCAGCTTCTGAATACTGATATAAAGGCAATTAAGCTTGATCAACTAGTTTGGGCTTACAAAAAAGTGACTTCTACTAAGTATGGCAAGATTTATAGTGCAGTACTATACGATCGCTACGGAGAGGAGTACGGATGTCCTTGTTCTAATGAAGCCGACGTGGAATTGTTATTAAAAGAACTATTCAATCGCTTCCCTTATTTGATTTTGGGCTACAGTGACGAGCTTCAAAAAATGTGGAAACGGGAACGGCAAAAAATGATCGATTCAGTCGATCAAGCGCATCAAGCTGTACTTTAAAAGCAAAAAACTGCACTGAGTGCAGTTTTTTGCTTTATTTACTACATAGAGTATTAATTTGATCGACAACCTCACTTTCCTTAGTTGATGCAGTTTCTAAATCTTGCTTGGCTTTAGTCATCGCATTGACATCTTTTGCCTCAGTTGCTTTGACTTGCCCCTTCAGAGCTTGAGAAGCTTCACCATATACACCTAACAACTGCGCTTGCAATTCCTTAAGCTTTGAGTCTTGAACTGCGATCGCTTGTACTTCTGTGCGGATTTGATCAATATTGTCCGCAAATGCACCAAAGCCTGTAATATCCTTGGGAATCACCAGAGCATTAGTTTTATTGGCAATCGTAACAACTTTGTTACATTGAGAAATCTTACTTTCCCCACAACCATTGAGTACTATTCCAAGGCTCAAAGTCGCCGCATAAAGAGCAGTACGACGCTTGGAAGCAGTTGATAAACGATCAGACAGGTGCTTGGGAAATTGCGTTTGAAGTTGCATTTGGTAATTGCCGATAGTCCAAGATGATTATTCTAGTGTCTAAAAATTCTAAAATGTTTTAGTTGATAAAGCTAATAACAGAGATGTGAACTATGTCCGACAATCGCAGAAGTCGTGCAATTACCGAAGGCGTTCAGCGATCGCCTAACCGCGCCATGTTACGCGCCGTTGGTTTCCAAGACTCGGATTTTACAAAACCTATTGTTGGTGTGGCAAGCGCCCACAGCACGATTACCCCTTGTAATATGGGAATTGCCCCACTAGCAATCCGCGCTGAAGCAGGAATTCGTGATGCTAATGGGATGCCCCAAGTTTTCGGCACAATCACCGTTAGCGACGGAATCTCCATGGGAACTGAGGGAATGAAATATTCTCTTGTGTCCCGTGATGTAATTGCCGACTCGATCGAAACCGCATGTAGCGCTCAGAGTATGGATGGCATTTTGGCGATCGGGGGCTGCGATAAGAATATGCCAGGGGCGATGATCGCAATGGCAAGAATGAATATTCCCGCTATATTTGTCTACGGTGGCACAATCGAACCAGGACATCTTGATGGCGAAGATTTGACCGTGGTTAGTTCCTTTGAAGCCGTTGGTCAATATAGTGCAGGTCGCATTGATGAAGTCAGACTCAACTCAGTTGAGCGCAATGCTTGCCCAGGGGCTGGCTCCTGCGGTGGTATGTATACGGCAAATACCATGTCTTCAGCATTTGAAGCCATGGGCATGAGCTTGATGTATTCCTCTACCATGTCGGCTGTTGCTCCCGAAAAAGCCGCGAATACAGAACTCGCTGGTACGGTTTTAGTCAATGCAATTCGCAATAATCTATTGCCTCGCGACATCATCACCCGCAAATCGATTGAGAACGCTATTTCCGTGGTTATGGCTGTGGGTGGATCAACGAATGCCGTTTTACACTTTTTAGCGATCGCCCATTCCGCAGGTGTGGAATGGAACCTCGATGATTTCGAGCGTATCCGTGAGCGTGTTCCCGTAATCTGTGACCTTAAGCCATCAGGCAAGTATGTAGCCACTGACCTCCACAAAGCAGGTGGTATTCCCCAAGTCATGAAGATGCTTTTAGTGCGAGGTCTATTACATGGTGATTGCATCACGATTACTGGTCAAACCGTTGAAGAAGTTCTCAAAGATATTCCTGCCGAACCTCGCGCCGATCAAGATGTGATCCGTCCTTGGGATCGCCCTATGTATAAGCAAGGACATCTCGCCGTTCTGAGAGGAAATCTTGCTGAAGAAGGTGCTGTAGCCAAAATCTCTGGCGTGAAGAATCCAATCATCACTGGTCCTGCCCGTGTCTTTGAATCAGAAGAAGATTCTCTTACGGCAATTCTTGCTAACAAGATCAATGCAGGAGATATTCTTGTGATTCGCTATGAAGGTCCTAAGGGCGGACCTGGTATGCGCGAAATGCTAGCGCCAACAAGTGCAATTATCGGTGCTGGTTTAGGCGATTCCGTCGGCTTAATTACCGATGGACGTTTCTCTGGTGGAACCTATGGCATGGTGGTTGGTCACGTTGCCCCTGAAGCTTTTGTGGGTGGCGCGATCGCCTTAGTAAAGGAAGGCGACTCGATCACCATTGATGCCCATCAGCGATTGATTCAACTAAATGTCAGCGATGAGGAACTAGCAAGCCGTCGAGCGAATTGGAAGGCTCCTGCTCCTCGTTACACTAAAGGGGTTTTAGCAAAATATGCCAAGCTTGTTTCGACTAGCAGCAAAGGTGCAGTGACTGACTTAGATCTGTTCTAAATCACTCTCTTCCCAGTCTGAAAATAGACATTAGAACCTATAGCAGACCTAAATCATTTGTAGATTTTTGGGTTTGTGGAAGCGCACCCCTTCGGGGTACGCTTCCACACAACTCATTTAGGATTGCTATATATAGCAATCCTAAATGAGTTGTGAAAGTATAAAACTTATAACAAGGGACTTAAGCCACTTGTTTATCCACAAATGATAATAATTTAGGCTTGCTATACCGAAATCATTTGTTTTTCTATAGCAATGTAAGTTGCGCTTAGGACATAAAACCAAAAAGGTGAGTGGCAGCGCTTCGCGCCGCCACTCACCTTCTAGCTATCTCTTGGGTTGCGATAAGTTTAGAGAAGCAAAACCCCAAAAGTATTCTCTTTCATAAGTTTTTCTAAGGTTTTTGAATCAGATCAATGATTATCTTTACATTATTCAGGAATTTGCATTTTTTTTGAGCATCGTTAAAAAGTCTCTAAACAATAAGTATTTTATTTTATTTGTAATAAAATCATGGTTTAATGAATATTCAAGGGAATTAACAAAACTGTAGTTAAAAAAATTAGAAGCTTTTTATAGCAATCCTCAATGGGTTGTGAGAGTGCGCTCCTAAGGGGACAGTCCCACAAACCTCCAAATCTTAAAAGTGATTTAGGATCGCCATAAATATAATCTAAGAATGTTCTAAATGAGGGGGATTCGAGTTCAGACTTAGCAATTGGGAATAATCGTGATGCGTGCTGAAATTAACATAGATAGTGTCAATAAAGAGCAAAAAGAATCTGCTAGAGAGCTATTAAAGAGTTTAGAGTTAAGTAGGGACGGATGTGTTTATGTTGTGCGCGATCGCATTCGTTGGTCGTTCTATATCGAACGGGGAAAATTAGTCTATGCATCCCACTCTTTAGATAGTTTTGAAAGATTAGAAAGACATCTAAGGGCGCTAAGTCGAGAAGTCCCAGCCCTCAACGAAAAAGTGCGATCGCAGCTTCGTCTCATGTTTGACGATCCATCTCCAGAGAATGCGAAGTACAAAGTCACTAGCGAAATTCTCTGTGTTGAATACCTTGCAATTTTGTGGCTAGTTGATGAAAATTATTTACCAAAACCTATGGCAGGCAAACTGGTTGCACGGATCATTCAAGAAGTTGTCGAGGCATTTCTATGTCTGCCCAATGGAAAGTTGGGCGGTATCTATTACGAGCATTTTTTAAAGCAGACCTATTGCAATTTATCAATTGATCGGATCTTAGAAGTAGTTACCCAGAGACTCCAATCATGGTATAAGCTTGGACCGACAATTAGCTCACCCTACCAATGCCCCTATCTAGTCAGTCAGACATCTGCGGAAAAACGCATGTCAGCAGAAACCGTCCAGCGACTTGGGAAAATTTTACGTGGGTTTAACTTTTGTCAATTAGGTGCATTACTAGGCAAAGATCCTCTAGCGATCGCCAAGCAACTTAGCCCTCTAATTAGTGATGGTTCGATTCTATTAAGAGATCCCTTATCTCCCTTCGATATGTTGCCGCGCACCTACTACCTTGCACCTGCTGAAGAGCAAGAAAATATTGAAAAACTCGTAGAAACCTTGACCGACGAAGTTAGCTCAAGTGATGATATCTCTAGTATTTCGCAGGTTTTTATACAGCAACCAACAAAAACTTGGAAGATTGTCTGTATCGATGATAGTGAATCAATGCTCAGTATTATTAGTAGTTACTTGGGTAATGAAGACTTTCAAGTCACGTTAATTCAAGACTCGATGAAAGCGTTGTTAAAAATTACTTCGATTCGTCCTGATTTGATTTTGCTAGATATCGGAATGCCCAATGTTGATGGTTATCAACTTTGTTCTTTAATCCGTAAGTCTTCGATTTTAAAAGATATTCCGATTGTGATGGTGACAGGCAATAAAGGATTGATCGATCGCGCTCGTGCAAGGATCGCAGGGGCTACAGATTATCTAACCAAACCCTTTGTCCAAGCTGATTTACTCAAAATGATCATGCGTCATCTCATGTGAGTATTTACGCATGTTTATAGAAGTATTTAAGAAATTATTGTTTTTAGCCTTCTATAATTAACTCAACGCCAATCTAAAAACACCTTACTTTTATATGGTATCTTTATGTTTTATTAAGAATTGCCAGATCGGATAAAATTAAGGTTAACGCCAAAAGCAAAATCTTGTCTGCAAAAGCCTTAGTTAATGTTGAAAAGAATAAACAGGATTGAGAAAATACTATGACAACAGTGCTTGTAGTTGAAGATACTGCTTCTGAGCAGGATTTGATAGTTAGTTATTTATTGGAAAGTGGTTATAACGTAATCAGTGCAACTAATGGACAAGAAGCTCTCAAAAAAATCGAAGGGAAGAAGCCTGATGTCGTAGTTACGGATTTGGTCATGCCCGGAATGAGTGGATTAGAGCTATGTCGCAGCCTGAAAAAAAATAATGAGACTAAAGATGTACCAATTGTGGCTTGTACTTCTAAAAATCAAGAGCTAGATAAACTCTGGGGCATGAAACAAGGCATTGATGTCTATGTTACTAAGCCTTTCACCCGTGAAGATATTTTACGAGCAGTACGCTCTGTTGCTTGACACAATGCTCGCAAATTAGAGCCTCCAATGGCTTAAAACCCCTATTGACTTACATATACAAGGAGAGAGATCTTGATTACAGTACTAGTTGTCGAAGATACAAATTCGGAACGTGAGTTGATCTGTGATTACTTGCGACAGGGGGGATACGCGGTAGTAAGTGCTGCCGATGGGACGGAAGGATTGGAGAAGTTTAGTAAAAATAATCCCAATGTGGTGATTACAGATTTAGTAATGCCTGGGATGAGTGGTTTAGAGATGTGTCGCGCCATCAAAAAAGCGGCTACTGCGAAAGTGTCAGTCATTGCCTGTACATCCAAGAGTCAAGACCTCGATCGCATGTGGGGAATGAAGCAGGGTGTGGATATTTACCTAACTAAGCCATTTACCAAAGAGGATATTTTGCAAGCAGTGCGATCGCTAGGCTTGGGAGGATGAGATGATGGACTTAATGATCGAATTACAGGAAGAAGAGGCGCAGGTGATCGCGGACTTGCCCTACTTAAGCTTGCTGCTAAATCGTGATTTGACTGTCGCTGTGCAATTAAAGTTTGTGCGCGAAACCTTGGTACTGTCTACTGATCGGTTTACGCAAATGCCGAATGTACATCCTTGCTTGATGGGATTAGTTGAGCATCGCAGTAACGTTTTTTGGGTGTTGGACTTACCGCAATTATTAGGATTTACGCCCCTTGATTCCACGGCGATCGAGACACATATCGCCATTTTACAAATCGGTGACGCGTTTCTTGGATTAGGCGTTGATCGGATTGGGCGCGTAGTTCGCTTCGCTGAAACCGAGATCGTCTCTCCCGAAGATTTACCGCAGACAAAAACTCCACTTGAAACTGTACCATTTTTGCGTGGTTGGCTGGTTAAGTCTGAAGGTATTGATAAAAATCTGTATGTTTTAGATACAGAAGCGATCGCTAGATTTAACTTTACAACATTAGGGTAAGACTCCTCGGCACAAAAATACTGCTGAGTTTTAACTCAAAATCTATCTATACAACAGAGGTTAGACCAATGGTTCTTGATTCACGTTCTCGGATTGACAGCACTGAAACAGTCAATGGTAATGGTGCTAGTCCTTCTAGCAATGTTTCTAATAACGGATCTAATAATGGAACTTACCCTACAGGCGATCCAATCAATCCGACCGTCTCTATTCCTACGGCTCCTGAAACTAAGAAAAAGTCCATTGGTCAATGGTGGCAATCTCTGGGATTACGCACAAAAACGACCATTATCTCTGTTGCCGCGATTACAATTCCTTTGCTAGCAGTTGGTGGATTTACCTATTACTATGTCGGACAAGATATTACCAAATCAACAGAACAAGCTAAAGCGTTGCGAGCCAACGGGATGATCTATCGGACTGGGTACTTCATGCGAGAACGATATGCGGATGTTCAAGTTCTATCCAAATTATCATTTTTGACCAATCCCAAGATCGCGGCAATTACCACAGCTACAGAACGTCAGGCTGTCTTGAATGAGTACATCAAAAATTACATTGTTTACGACAGCATTGCTGCTTTTGACTTGAATGGTGACTTAATTGTGCAGTCTCAAGGAGATGCATTGCCTAATCACAAGGATCGGGTTTATTTCCAAGAAGTCCTCAAAACTAACGCCCCAATCATTAGTCAACCAACAGTCTCCAAATCTTCGAGCGAAATCTCAATTTACTTTGCGGCTCCAATTAAGGATTCTGTTACAGGTAAAACAATTGGTGTTATACGGACAAGAATGCCTGTTGATTCTATGGAAAAGCTCATCAGTGACTTTAGCCGTGATGGAGAGAAATACCATATAGCAGACTCCGATGGTAAGATCTTTGTTGCCTTGGAAAAAGAAAAGGTTGGGCGTGATTTGAAATCTGATTTCCCCAGACTTATCCCATCAATTGCTAAGCGTGAAGTTGCAACAGTAGAATCCATTGACTTAGATACCAAGAAGGAACGGTTTGTGGGTTATTCACCTTTGCCCAAGATCGACGGGTTGCCTGACTTGAGATGGGATTCGGTCATTTCAGTTGAGGCTGATGTTGCACTTAAACCATTGCAGCAATTATTGTTGATCTTGTTGGGAGCAACAGGATCTATAGCAATCTTAGCGGCGGTATTAGCAATCTTGATCGCCCAACGCGCCACCAAACCAATCCTTGACGCAACGCAAGCGGTGGTTGAACTTGGTAAAGGTAATCTCGAAACCCGTCTTGAAGTAAAAGGTGAAGATGAAATGGCGCAACTGGGCGGCAACATTAACTTAATGGCGGGACAGTTACAAGATTTCATTGCGCTCCAAGAAGAACAAAAGCGGCAGTCTGAAGAATTGGCAGAAAAAGAACGGCTTCGTAGTGAATCAATTCAGCGTGAGTTAATCACACTGCTATCTGACGTTGAGGGAGCGGTGAGTGGAGATTTAACCGTTCGCGCTCAAATCTCGGCTGGTGAAATTGGTATCGTTGCCGACTTCTTTAACGCGATCGTAGAAAGTTTACGGGATGTTGTAACGCAGGTAAAACTTGCCACCTTACAGGTAAATACCTCGGTAAACACCAATAATGAATCGATTCGTACCCTCGCCCAAGATGCCACCTTACAAGCAGAACAACTTGATGAAGCACTGCAATCTGTAGAACAGATGACTAACTCGATTCAGCAAGTGGCAAGTAACGCCAGACAAGCGGCTGATGCCTCAACCTTGGCAGCAAACACCGCAGAAACTGGTAGTGTGGCGATCGAGCAATCGGCAGCCAGTATCTTGCAACTCCGACAAACCGTTGCCGAAACTACCAAAAAGGTAAAACGCCTCGGTGAAGCTTCGCAACAGATTTCTAAGGTTGTCGTTTTGATCGACCAAATCGCACTAAAAACCAACATGCTAGCCGTCAACGCCAGTATTGAGGCGGCGCGTGCGGGTGAAGAAGGTCGAGGCTTTGCGGTGGTTGCAGAAGAAGTCGGCGCACTGGCTGCTCAGTCAGCAACAGCGACCAAAGAAATTGCCCGCATTGTCGAGAGCATTCAACAGGAAACCAGTGAAGTGGTCGAATCTATGGAAGCGAGTACTTTACAGGTGGTTGAAGGTACAAACAAAGTTGAAGATGCGCGAAAGAGTTTGAGTCAGATTGTACAAGTTGCGACAAGGGTAAACGAACTCTTCCAAGGTATTTCGATCGCCACAACTTCACAGGTGCAAACCTCGCAATCGGTGAAACAGGTTATGGAAAATCTCTCAACCCAATCGCAAAAATCATCGGAAACTTCCCGCGAAGTATCGATCGCTCTACAGGAAACCGCCAACGTTGCTAGTAAGTTACAAGCTTCGGTAGAAACCTTTAAGGTTGATGCAGCCTAGTTTTTAAAGTATGTGCTTCGCACATACTTTAAAAATTATTAAACAATTAGGAGAGGGAACTATGGCAACTAATACATTAACCGATCGAGAGTGGGAAGTTCGCCTGTTATTTCTGGATGAAGTTAAAGACTTCCTAGCAGATATTGAAATAGAAGTATTAGGTTTAAGCGATCGCGGTTTGCAGCGATCGGCGATCAATCAAATTTTACGGGCTGCTCACTCGATGAAAGGTGGTGCAGCGATGATGGGATTTCTTGCCCTCAGTGAACTGGCTCACCATTTAGAAGACTTTTTTAAGATTTTGCAAGCCAGTAATCAAACCGCGATCACCCCTGATATGGAAAGCCTATTTCTTGCGGCGATCGATGGAATGGGCAAGGTTGCCAAGATTCATAAGCAGCGTAAAATTCCGCCTGAAGATTGGTTGAAAGAACATATTAATCAGCCATTTCAACAACTGCATGAAATCTTAGGAGACTTGTCGGCGCAGGATGAAGCGAGTTTACTCTCTGAGGAAGCAGGACAGGATATGCGTGTCCTCATGTTTGCAACAGAAGTAGATGCTTGTCTAGAAAGGTTAACCAATGTACTTGCTGATCAAAATTCACAGGTACTAAGGGAAGAATTTGAACTCACTAGTCAAGAATTTGGCTGTTTAGGTGAAATGTTGGAATTACCCGCATTTAGCCAACTTTGTACGGAGATTAGTACCGCCTTAGCTAATGAAGACCATAATCTTCAAGAGGTGACATCTGCGGCTTTAGAAGCCTGGAGGCGATCGCAAGCCCTTGTCTTGGTTAGTCAGTTTCAAGCTTTACCTGCTCATTTTGAAATAGCACCCTCTAGTTTAGATTCCATCACAGGTTCTCTCAATGCTTTTAACCTCGAAGAAAATACTCAAGAATCTTTAGATAGTGATTATCTGCATGAAGACAAGACACTTAATCTTGACCAATCTTTGCTAGATTTAGTAGATTTCCAAGATCTAAGCACTGATAAGACCGTCCTAGTCAATGAGCCTGCTACCCCTGATCAAAGTCTGGACGCGACAATTCGCATACCTTTACGTCAGTTAGAAGCCCTGAGCGATCGCTTTGGCGAGTTGAATGCTGAACGGAGTGGATTGCGCCTTCAGTTAAAACGGATGCGCGATCTGGTTCAACTCTTAAATACAAGAATGCATGGTTTAGAGCAATCTAATGCTCAACTCAGAGAAGCTTATGATCGTGTGGTGACCTCCTCAGAACCATTCATCCCCATCAATGCCGTCATAACTCCCGATACACTGACAAATATTAAAGGCGATCGCTTTACCAATCAATCCACAAATAATGAATCATTTCTTCCCTATGCTAGTCGCTTTGATCTACTAGAAATGGATTCCTATAGTGAGTTACATGTGCTATCACGAGAAATCATGGATAGTGTAGTGCAGCTACAGGAAGTTTCCAGCGACTTAGAAACCGCCTTAACGGATACTGAAGGCACAGAACGAGAACTGGGTCGAGCATCTCGCCAAATGCAAACGGCGATCGAACAAGCCAGAATGCGAATGCTCAGTGAAGTCTTAGGACGCTTTCCAAGACTGTTACGAGATTTGTCCTTGGCTCACGGCAAACAGGTGGAACTTGTAGTCCGTGGTAGTTCCACTCTAGTTGAACGCTCTGTGTTAGAGGTTTTGGAAGATCCCCTTTTGCATCTAGTTCGCAACGCCTTTGATCATGGGCTCGAAACGCCAGAAGCACGGATAGCGGCTGGCAAAGCACCCAAGGGAAAAATCGAAATTGCCGCAGGTTATCGCGGTAATCAAACTGTGATTACGGTTAGTGATGATGGCAATGGCATTGATTTTGCCAAACTCCGCGATCGCGCTTTGCAAATGGGCTTAAGTGAGAGCGATCTGGAAGGATCTAGTGAAGCAGAACTATTGGATCTGATTTTTGAAGCAGGATTTAGCACAGCCGATCGCGTCACTGAGCTTTCAGGACGAGGTGTCGGCATGGATGTAGTGCGCTCAAACCTCAGTATGATTGGCGGCAGTGTTCGGATTGAAACAGAAGCAGGGCAAGGCACTACTTTCATTTTAACAGTACCTGTCTCTCTCTCGATTGCAAGGGTTCTTCTTTTCGAGAGCAACGGCTTGCAGATGGCAATTCTGACCAGTGCTGTCGAGGAAATTCTGTTGATTAAAGACACTTCGATCTATACAGTGGCGGATCAAGAAGTATTAGATTGGGAAGGCTATTCTGTGCCTTTATTAAAACTAGGCGATCGCCTGCACTTCTCCCGCCCACAATTCCAAAGTGAAACCGAAAACCGCCCGATTGTAGACGAACCGTTAATGCTAATTGTCGCCCGCAATAACGTTCCCTTTGGATTGCAAGTTGATCGTTACTGGGGTGAGCAGGAAGTAACTATCCGTGGTGTCCAAAGTTTGATCCCGATGCCAACAGGATTTATGGGTTGTGCGATTTTGGGCGGCGGTAAACTTGTGCCACTGGTGGATATTGACAACTTACTCACTTGGGCGATCGCAGATATCGATGAATCTCCCAGCAAAACCCTGACTTTGCCCTCTGAGCGAAGCGATCGGCGCGTTACGGTGTTGGTCGTTGACGATTCCATTAACGTGCGTAGATTCTTAGCGATGACCTTAGAAAAATCTGGCTATCGAGTTGAACAAGCTAAGGATGGTTTGGAAGCAATGGAGAAGTTGCGGAAATTGCAAGCATTACCGAAGAGTTCTCAAGTCAGTGCGGTAATCTGTGATATTGAAATGCCTCGTCTAGATGGATTTGGCTTCCTCGTTCAATCTCGTGGTGATGAAAGTTGTAAAAATATCCCTGTGGTGATGCTCACTTCTCGCAGTGGTGCAAAACACCGAGATTTAGCAATGCGTCTAGGAGCCTCAGCGTACTTTGCTAAGCCTTTCAAAGATAACGAGCTTCTACAAACTTTATCTCAACTTGTAGCTAATTAATTACGAATTATCAATTACAAATTATGCCAGCCATTTCTTCCCTGCGATCGCAACGACTTTCAGAACTTCGACCTGATATTGGTAAGCAATATGTTGCATTTCGCTTACGTCTTGCCTGGTTTATTCTCCCGATAGAATCTATTTATCGGGTAATTCCCTTAGAGAAACATATTCCTAAAATTACATTTTTAGGACAGAATGTGCCGATTATCGATCTTGGGAAAATACTGTTTGGTCAAACTAAAGCAAAAGTAGAGAATGTCCCGCAGTTAGTTGTTAATGGTGCGATCGTCGCCTCCAAACCATCCTTGATTATTGTCCATCGTCAAAATGAAGATTTAGTTGGTATACTCAGTAACTCACAACCTGCACTACAAAAGGTCTCGCAAGATCAAATCGTGTCTCTACCGCCAACCTATAGCCAACGCTGGAAAGTTGACTTTATCAGTTCGATGACTCTTCCTTCTCAGGATTTTCCTTCACTATTTGTAATCGACAGCGATCGCCTGATTTCGACCGCATTAAAAAAGAAAACATAAAACCCAAAAGGCAGAAGGAGGCGCTTTGCGTCCCTTTCTGCCTTTTGGGTTTTTATAAATATATTTTGATATACTGGAGTCTAGCCAAAGCAAGTCAGGTCAACTCTTTTGTTGAGATCAATTTTATGATTCTCCAAATACCACCTACCAAAATCGAGCCAACTATTACTTGGGAAGCTTTGCCTGATGATTTCGTTTTATCTGACGATCCTGTGGAAAATATTCAACAACCGACTCTAGCTGCTGCTCTTACCGATGCATTAGGAGCCGCAAAACTTATACAATCAGATATGCTGATCGGTTCTAATTTTGGACTAGTTGCTACAGTAAATAACAAA
Source organism: Pseudanabaena sp. SR411 (assembly GCF_002251945.1). GTDB lineage: Bacteria > Cyanobacteriota > Cyanobacteriia > Pseudanabaenales > Pseudanabaenaceae > Pseudanabaena. The sequence goes on along the minus strand of NZ_NDHW01000075.1, from coordinate 3,234 downwards.
ATCATTGTCAAAGCTCCTGATTGGTTCTATGTGCCTAAAGTCTATCCTGTAACTAAGGGAACTGTGCGTCGCAGTTACACTCAAAATATCGAAGGCGAACCTGTTAGCGTGGTGATGGAGTTTCTATCTGAGACGGAATGCGGTGAACTCTCAGTTAGATCAACTCCTCCCTATGGCAAACTGTACTTCTATCAACAGATTCTGCAAGTGCCAACATATGTCACGTATGATCCTTATGCACCAAGTCTAGAAGTACGTTGCTTAGAAAATGGGAAATACAATGTACAGGAGCCAAATGCTCAAGGACAAGTATGGATTCCAGAACTAAATTTATTCTTAGGAATTTGGTCAGGAGAGAGGCTAGGACAGTCTATGAATTGGTTGCGCTGGTGGGATCGCTCAGGTAACTTACTGCTATGGAGCGCAGAACAGTCAGAGCAAGAGCATCTTCGTGCTGATAAGTTAGCGGCTAAGTTGCGTGAACTTGGTATCGATCCTGACTCTTTGTAATACATCGATCCTGACTCTTTGTAATACATTGCTTTGCACTGTATTACAACCCAGAGAAATTTTTGAAAGCGCTGCAAAGCAGCACTTTCAAAAATTTCTCTGGGCTACTTCAAGCTTGAGTAAGCTGTAGCAATTCATAAAAGTCAAACCTAGTAACGGGTTTCAAAACACAAAACGGTGTAGCCGTTTTGTGTTTTGGTATAAGATCGATATTGACCGCCCAAGATTTGTCGCACGTTAACTATGACCGCTAATATCATTACCAAATTTTCTCCCGATGAAATTAAGTCTGAGGGCTTAACCCTAGATGAATATCAAATGATTTGCGATCGCCTTGGTCGTGAACCCAACAAAGCCGAATTAGGGATGTTTGGTGTGATGTGGTCAGAGCATTGCTGCTACAAAAATTCGCGTCCGTTACTTAAGCAATTTCCCACCACAGGCGATCGCATTCTCGTTGGACCTGGAGAAAATGCAGGTGTGGTCAAAATTACCGATGATATTGCCATCAGTTTTAAAATCGAAAGTCATAACCGTCCCTCGGCTGTGGAGCCATACCAAGGCGCGGCAACAGGTGTCGGCGGTATTTTACGCGATATTTTTACAATGGGAGCGCGTCCCGTAGCAATTTTGAATTCACTGCGATTTGGGGAACTCTCTGATCCTTGGGTGCGTAGTCGTGTCAATGGTATTGTCAATGGCATTGCAGGTTACGGCAACTGTATCGGTGTGCCTACCGTTGGCGGTGAGGTCTATTTTGATAAAGCTTATAACCGTAATCCCCTCGTCAATGCGATGGCGATCGGGATTATGGAAACTAAGGAGATTGTCAAATCGGGTGCGGCGGGAGTGGGTAATCCTGTGGTTTATGTGGGTTCGACTACGGGACGTGATGGCATCAAGGGAGCGAGTTTTGCTAGTACAGAGATTTCTGGCAAATCAGAACAGAACCGAGCAGCGGTACAAGTGGGCGATCCTTTTTTAGAAAAATCCCTAGTAGAAGCTTGTTTGGAAGCTTTTAAAACGGGTGCTGTGGTTGCTGCACAGGATATGGGTGCAGCGGGTTTGACTTGCTCTACTTCCGAAATGGCTGCTAAAGGCGGTGTTGGTGTAGTTCTCGATCTAGACAAAATTCCTGCTAGAGAAACGGGCATGACTCCCTATGAATATCTGCTTTCTGAATCACAGGAACGGATGCTGTTTGTGGCGCATAAGGGAAGGGAACAAGAACTAATTGATATTTTTGAGCGTTGGGGACTTCATGCGGTAGTTGCTGGAGAAGTTTTAGCGGAACCAATTGTGCGGATTCTCTGGCATGGGGAAGTTGCTGCGGAAATTCCTGCCACAGCCCTCGCTGACAATACGCCCATCTATCATCGTCAGCTTGCGGATACTCCTGACTATGCTAAGAAAGCTTGGGCTTGGGAGGAGAAAACTGCGATCGCTGCTTTTAAATCCATTTCCACCAATGATGCACTTTTACAATTACTTGATACTCCTGTGATTGCCTCTAAATCATGGGTCTATCGTCAATACGATCACCAAGTTCAAAATAATACGGTGATCTTTCCAGGGGGAGCCGATGCAGCGGTGATTCGTTTACGTAGTCAAGGCTTTGGAGTTGGCGAATTGGGATCATCCCAAGCTCAAATCGATTCTCTTGTCGGTGTCGCCGCTACGGTTGACTGCAATGCTCGTTATGTTTATCTCGATCCTTACGAAGGTGCCAAACTAGCAGTTGCCGAAGCCGCGCGTAATCTCTCCTGTGTTGGCTCCGAACCGCTATCTGTCACCGATAATTTGAACTTTGGCAGTCCTGAAAATGCGATCGGTTATTGGCAACTTCACGAAGCTTGTCGCGGAATTGCCGATGCTTGTCGCGAGTTGTCAACGCCTGTGACTGGTGGCAATGTCTCCCTCTACAATGAAACCATTGACTCCGAAGGTAATGCTCAACCGATTTATCCGACTCCTGTAATTGGGATGGTGGGTTTAGTTGAGGATGTCACAAAGGTTTGCGGTCAGGGCTGGCAAGCCGTTGGTGATGCGATTTATCTACTCGGTAGTGATCGCACTAGTTTGGCTGGTTCAGAATATCTTGCTTCAGTCATTGGTGAAGTGACAGGTCGCCCACAATCCGTTGATTTTGACCTAGAACGTAAAGTGCAATTCGCTTGTCGTCAAGGCATTACCCAAGGATTAGTAAAGTCGGCTCATGATTGTGCTGAAGGTGGTCTGGCCGTGGCGATCGCTGAATCAAGTATCTCTGGCAAACTCACGGCACAAATTCAACTCGCTAATCCTGAAGGTCACCATCTCACTCAAGTTCTCTTTGGTGAAGGTGCGAGTCGGATTGTGGTCTCTGTCAAAGATGGCGATCGCACCGCATGGGAAACCTATCTCACCAATCAGTTAGGCAATAATTGGCAACATATCGGCACTGTTAGTGATGCAGATCAGAACTTAGAGATTGTGGTGGGTAAAGAGAAAGCGATCGCTGTATCCCTAGCGCAAATTACTAAAAACTTTAATGAATCAATTCCTAAGCGCATGGGACATACCTTGTAAAATCCACAACCTCAAAGACCTTTAAAAAGCTTGCTCTGCAAGCTTTTTAACCTACATTCCGCTCGTAATGGAAGGGTAAAATAATTACCGAAAATCAAAATCATCGAAAATCAAAAAAGAGGAGGTAAATATTAATACAGAGATGAAAGTATCGAA
>NZ_NDHW01000074.1 GCF_002251945.1 Pseudanabaena sp. SR411 | reverse complement strand
AGTGTGCTTTTGGTCTTGATACTCTCAAACGCATCTTTAAAATGAAATAGCCCTGAAGCAATACCATTTTCTCTAGTCGCACAGATTGGAGAATTTGAACCAGTCAAATTAGTGTTTGCTTGGACAAATAACCCAAATGCCCCGTTAATTCTTGGTCAAACCAACTTTTTTCTTGAATTCGATGTTTGTTTCTACCGTTCCAAGGCAGAATTTGAAATTCAATCTAAATCGTAAGTCTAGCGATCGCCTTATTTTAATTTTTTATGAATGGGCGATCGCTGTTTGTGGGGGTGGATAGGCGATCGCTGGTTGGTGCTTTGAATAAAGGGGCGATCGCATAATCTGAAAATATATACTTGTGAAGTAAGCAATAAAAATGAGAATCCAATGGCATATAGTAACTTCACGCTGAGGCAAGTTGAAAAAGACTTTCATTTGCAAATTGAAGAAAAAATCAATTTGTTTGCCCATGTCACAGCCATAGTCCCTAGTGACAACATTAAAAAAATCCTCACCGAAAATATACCCCTTGCCCTTGCTATTAACACCGAAAAAGGGCGATCAGAATTTCTGATTGCCCCCACCTTGTTAGAGCTAAGACGGCAATCTCCAATACCTATTAGTCTATTTTCTGGCATAGAGTTTAGCATTAGTCCCGAACAAGGACTTACAGGTTATTGCGATTATCTAATTAGCCTATCTAAACAACAACTCAGGATTAGCGCCCCAGTAGTTGCGATCGTTGAAGCCAAAAACGAGGATATTAAATCAGGACTTGGGCAATGTATTGCGGAAATGGTCGCGGCTCAATTGTTCAATAAATTAGAAAACAATGATATTGATACCGTTTATGGCATCGTCACAACTGGAGAAATCTGGAAATTTCTGCAAATAACGGAGCAAATTGTAGAGATCGATCTTACGGACTACTACATCACAGACATTGGCAAGATTCTTGGTGTTCTCCTAAATTTTGTTTCCATAAAAACAATTTAAAAATGCTCTCAACTACTTTTATAGCAATGTAAGTTTTACTTAGGACATAAAACCCAAAATATAAGTGGCGGCGCGAAGCGCCGCCACTTATATTTTGGGTTTTGATTTGTCCTAGCTATCTCTTACGTTGCTATAGCTTAGTAATCTTTAAATAAGGAGATCGCTATTTTGGAATTTGAATGATGGAGCGATCGCCTTGGTTTAATTTTTGAAAGATAGGTGATCGCTGTTTGTTGGAAATGGATAAGCGATCACGTTGTACTTTTGGGTGGATGATTTCAAAACCAAAAGAGACCGCACATTGTGCGGTCTCTTTTGGTTTTGATTATGATTTAACGGAAGCGAGATCGCCAAATTCTTTGATATTCACTATCATTCAAACCACCTGTTGTATTCAAATTATTAGCTTGAATGGATTGATTAAGCGCAGCAATACGTTCTCCTGTCGCAGGGTGGGAACTTAAAAAACTGGGACCGCCACCGCCACCAGAGCTAGCTAGTTTTTGCATAAAAGCTGGCATCGCTCTCGCAGCAAAACCTGATCTCGTAATATTGAGCAAGCCTCGGCGATCAGCATCAAATTCAGCTTCACGGCTATTTGGTAAACGCAAGGCGAGATTAACTCCAATCCCAACTAAGCGATCATCACCAACACCCGCAATTGTGGCAATACCTTGAGCGATCGCCATTTGTTTCATTTGTTCTAGGGAATGGCGACCTGAGATATGCCCCATTTCGTGACCGATAACACTGGCTAGTTGAGCCACATTATCAGAAGCGGCGATCGTGCCAGTATTAATGTACACAAACCCACCCATAGTCGCGAAGGCATTAAGATTACTATCATCAACAACGCGAAAAGTATAGGGAATATTCGGGCGATCGCTAGTGGGTACTAAAATTTGTCCTAGGCGACTCACCAAGGCATTAGCCGCAGGATCACGACTGATTCGCACCTCTTGTTGAATTTGCTGATCAATCTGTTGACCTAGGGAAACTTCCTCATTGTCGCCAATGCTAGAAAGTTGAATGATTTGAAGAGCAGATGGCAGCACGCGAAACAAGTCAGATAGGTCAAAGGCTTTAACCGCAAAAGGATTAAGAGTGACTGCCAGCAATAAAGACATCAGTAAGGCGATCGCAAATTTCCAGTAATGCTGAAGTCTGTTAACCATTGATGCGATAACTTTCTGACTAATTAAATTTGACATCTTAGCGATCGATTTTTTCATATTTATAATTACCTCAAGCGTTACTGGTCTGATGTTTATCTACTGTGAACAAAATTTAGGCTAGATCCCCACTAGAGCCACCATCACAAAAATTAGAGCGCTGATTTAACAATAACGATATGCAGTAAGAATTGCTATTGTCACTATTTTATTGAATAACATTGACGAAAAACCTATAGAAAAAGTTGCGAAAAATTAATCTCCGTAGAAAGAGGACGGCGGCGCGAAGCGCCGCCATCCTCTTTCTATGTTTTATTTCTTTCGTTGGACGGATATATTTTTGGTGATTTCTACTATAATTAAATATAGAAAATGAATAATTTTCACTATTACTCACTATTTTTATTTTTGTGAGGCAACCTGTGTTTCTCGCCGCCCCCAAACCTGAACAACTTGACCGCCAAGTTACCAATAATTCCATTCCCATTGACCTATTCAAGGCGATCGCTGATCTTAAAAAAGAACTAAATGCCGTAATTTTGGCGCATTATTACCAAGATCCCGATCTCCAAGATATTGCTGATTATATCGGTGACTCCCTCGGACTATCACAAGCCGCGGCTAATTGCCAAGCAGATGTGATCGTGTTTCTGGGCGTGCATTTCATGGCTGAAACTGCCAAAATCTTGAATCCTCAGAAATTGGTATTACTGCCTGATCTTGATGCTGGTTGCTCCCTTGCCGATAGTTGTCCCCCCGATCGCTTTGCCCAGTTTAAAGCTGATCATCCCGATCATTTGGTAATTTCCTACATAAATTGCTCCGCCGAAATCAAAGCCCTCAGCGATATTATCTGTACAAGTGCTAATGCTGTAGCGATCGTCAATCAAATCCCCAAAGATCAGCCAATTATTTTTGCCCCCGATCGCAACCTTGGACGTTATGTGATCGAGCAGACAGGACGCGAGATGTTGTTATGGGATGGAGCTTGTATGGTTCATGAAATTTTTTCTGAACGTAAATTAGTGGAACTCAAACTAAGTTACCCCAATGCCGAAATCATTGCCCATCCTGAATGTGAAGCCAATGTATTACGACATGCTGATTTTATCGGCTCGACAACGGGCTTATTAAAATATGTCCAGCAAAGCGATCACCAAGAATTTATCGTGGTTACGGAGTCGGGGGTGATTCATCAAATGCAAAAAGCCGCACCATTTAAAAAGTTTATTCCTGCTCCTCCCAACAGCAATTGTGCTTGCAACGAATGTCCCTATATGCGACTGAACACCTTAGAGAAGGTCTATCTCACAATGAAGAATCGTTCTCCTGAAATAGTCCTTAATGAAAAAATTCGGCAAGCAGCTCTGAAACCCATGCAAAGGATGCTAGAAATGTCTGTTTAAAAAAAGAATCGGCGCAAAGCGCCGATTCTTTTTTATTTATAGAGAGTGATATTTTCTTTGATCGCAAACTGTTTATATTGTCGATGATTGATCATTAAATCATCTAAGAGTTGCTGCACTAGGTTCCAGTCAGCAAAACCATGTTTAGTTTCAGCAATAATTTGTTGACGGAGAGTTCTGATTTTTTCAAGATTAGCTTGTGTCATGTTTCCATCTTTTTGTCCCAGTGCCTTTAAATCTACAGCTAGTACCAGCTAAAGTTTGGTATCGCAGGATTCAAAAAACGAGATAAATATGGGGATCATGATATATAGCAAGCAAGTTTTGCTTAGGACATACAACAAGAAGATGAGTGGCGGCGCTTCGCGCCGCCACTCATCTTCTTGGGTATAGAGGCGACACAAAGCGTCGCCTCTATAGTTTGGGTGGGGTTATTTTTGTAAAACTAATATTCCCATCATGCCATTGGCGATCGCGTAATGTTTTGCCTGATTAAATCCTGCGGCTTTAGCTAGTTTTACCTGCTCCGAACCAATCGGAAATCTTGCCAAACTTGGTGCAATATAGGCATATTCATCGGTCATCGCAAAGCGATCAGCTAATGGCACAACCACCCGATCCAAATAAAAATCTTGAAAGGTTTGCATCAAGCGATCGCTAGGACGATGAAAATCTAAAATTGCGACCTTTGCACCATTTTGCAAAACACGATGCAACTCGGATAGACATTGAGGGATATTGGTCACATTTCGCAAACCATAGGCTAAGGTGGCTCCATTAAAACTATTGTCGGCAAAGGGTAGATTCAAGACATTAACCTGTTGCCATGTCAGACATTTTTGAATCTTGGGCAAGTAGTTTTTGGCTTTATCCGCCGCGATCGCTAATAGCTCCTTAGAAAAGTCCACACCAATCACTTGACCAGTGGGCGCAACTTTCTGAGCAACTAGAGCCGTCATATCACCCGATCCACAGCAAAGATCCAACCATTTTTCACCCTGTTGTGGTTCACACCAACGCAAAGCCATTTTTTTCCAAATCCGATGCTGACCTAAGCTGAGAAGATCATTAAAGCGATCGTAAACTGGCGCAATGCGATCGAAAATCTGTTGAATATCAGTTTCCGAGGGTTGAGACATGGTGTTACCTAAAATCTAATACTTAGCAATGATGTATGTAAGTGCAACGCCCATATACACCATTGCTAAGCATAATCGCTGAATGAATCGATAGGCACGAGTTTTATCAACATGCAACAATGTAATACTAGTAGTACTAGATATTGGCATTAAAATATTTGCCCTAACTATGCAAAAACTTTGGTCTAGTAAAAGCAAGCGATCGCAACCATTGCCACCAGAAGATGAGGACACATCTTCACCAGAAACAGAGGGCTTAGAGTCAGAAGACACCACTTCTGCGGAGGGCAGTTTGAAATATTTCTCAAAATTGCTAAAGAAACCTTGGTCATGGCAAATCTCTCTCTCTTGGTTGTTTTTGGCTGTGGGAGTAGGCGGAGTGGCGATCGCTACTATATTGGGATTGCAGTATCTCACCGCTCCCGATGCAGCGTCCGATAGTGACCTTGCTTGTAAATCCAAAATTAGTGGAGATTGGCAAACACCCTTTGGCAAAGTAACTTTGCAAGAAGCAAGTGAAAATCTAGTTTCAGGGAAATATGAGTATGCCAATTTTGAACGCGGCAAAATTACGGGTGAGTTCACAGGTAAATTGAGCAATAATGTCGTTACCTTTGACTGGACAGAAACGCCTAACCAGCAAGCAAAACAACAGGGGAAAGGAATTCTTGTTTTTGGGGAAGGCTGTAAAGAATTTTATGGTAGCTATGGAACTGGTGAAAGCACTAACAATTTTGGCAATTGGCAAGGCTCTCGGTTGACCAAATAATTTCCAAATAATCTTTATCTTGATCAATTTGATGGTACAGCTTTGCGCCATCAAACATATAATCTGCGAGTTTTTGCTATGTCTAACTCTCCTTACCTATTGCTCATCGAAACTAGCATCATTACTGAAACAGATCCCAATACTTGGCAAGCGATCGCAAAATTAGGGGAATGTCTCTTGCCTGAAGTTGTAGCTCTCGAAATTAAGAATATTGCTAATGGTAAAGCTGAAGGTAATGAGTCAGCCGCAAAACAATTTCAAAATTCGTCAGAACTCCAGTGGCAAACTACGTCCTTAACTGCTAAACATGCTGACTTAGTAATTAGGACTACCCAAAATCTAAGTCGTAAGGCAAAATTAATGATCAACGTTGCTCAAAGCGCAGTTGGAGTCGCTAATGCTTATCCACAAAAATGTGTGGTTTTAGTTTCTAATGAAATATCGCTACGCGATCGCATTGCCAAGCTACAACATAAAAATCTCTGTGCTATTCCCTCTGCGATCGCCCGCCAATGGGCTAGAACCAATCAAGCACCGCCGATTGTACATCAGTCCATCGAATATTTACAAAAACAAATATCTCAACCAATTAATCAATCCTTACATCAAACCGATACTATAGGTTTAACTACTTCTAGTTCAGTAATCACCACTGAACCAAAGATAAAAGATAATCAAGAAAATCCACCCCAAAAATCAAACTATAGACAACTTGCGATAAGTCTTGTGAAATTTGGTCTGACAACAACATTTTTAGTTACGATCTTATTGTTTGGATGGCGGCTAGCTAAGCCTCAACAATTTCAACAGTTCTGGAAAAAAATTGGTTTGCCACCTTTACCGCAAATATTGGTTCAACCCACTCAACCCAAGAAAAATTAACAAAGCTATTCCCTCATGACATTTCCAAAAAAAGACGCTGTTGACAAATAGGGACGCAAACTATGGACATGGGCGATACTAAAACAGAATCCTTTGAATTAATCGAAAAATTAAATGAGATCGGCATTGCCCTTTCGGCTGAAAAAAATACGCCCAAATTGCTAGAGATGATCTTAAGGGGAGCAAAGACAATCTTAAATGCTGACGGGGGGACACTATATCTAGCAACTGAGGACAAAAGATATCTTCAGTTTGAAATCATCATGAATGATTCCCTCGGCATTATGATGGGGGCAAAGTTAGGCGAACCAATTCCCTTTGATCCTTTGCCACTCTACGATGAACTGGGGAAGCCAAACAATACAATGGTGGCAGCCCATGCGGCTATACACAAAAAAACAATTAATATTCCCGATGCTTATGTTGCCGATGGTTTTGACTTTGCGGGAACTAGAGCTTTTGATACTAAAACTGGCTACCGATCGCAGTCATTTTTAACGCTGCCGATGCTCAATCACGAAAATGAATTGATTGGGGTGCTGCAACTGATCAATGCCAAAAGTAATATAGACAACCAGATCATTGAGTTCTCTAAGGTTGCCCAACGCATCGGTGAATCCTTAGCATCCCAAGCCGCGATCGCTTTAACCAATAACAAACTGATTGGTCAGTTTCGCGAACTATTCGAGTCATTTATTAATCTTATGTCTGAGGTGATCGACAAAAAATCGCCCTACAACGGCGCTCACTGTCGCCGTGTTCCCACCTTAACGATGATGATTGCCGATGCTGCTTGCCAAGCTGATTATGGCATTTTCAAGGATTTTGACTTGGATGATGACCAACGCTATGAATTGAAAATTGCGGGGTTGCTCCATGATTGCGGCAAAGTTACAACGCCTGTGCATGTGATCGATAAAGCAACGAAGTTAGAAACAATTTTTGATCGCATTCACTTAATCAATACGCGCTTTGAAGTATTGAAACGTGATGCCGAAATTAGTTTTCTCCAGCAAAAAATGGCGGCGATCGAGTCTGGTAATCTCAGCATTATTCCTGAACTAGAAGCAGCCTTTCAGCAGAAACTTGCCCAATATTCTAGTGATCAAGATTTTCTCCGCATTTGTAATATTGGCGGTGAATTTATGCGCGATGAATATAAAGAGCGCTTGCAAATAATTGCCACTTATCGCTGGATTGATCCCCAAGGCGTTGAAACCAACTTCTTGACTGAAAATGAAGTGTACAACCTGAATATTTCTAGAGGAACACTTACTGAAGAAGAGCGCAAAATCATTAATGATCACATTGTGGTCACGATTGAAATGCTGGAGCAATTACCCTATCCACGCAATCTCCGTCGCGTACCCGAATATGCTGGTGGTCACCATGAACGGATGGATGGCAAAGGCTATCCGAAGGGGCTAACCCGCGAACAAATGTCTTTACCTGCGAGAATGATGGGAATTGCAGATATTTTTGAAGCCCTCAGTGCGAAGGATCGCCCTTATAAAAAAGGTAAAACTTTGACCGAATGCCTACAAATCCTCGGTAACATGAAAATCAATAACCATATCGATCCCGATCTCTTTGATCTCTTTGTCAGCGAAAAAGTGTATATGCGCTATGCCAATGAATATCTTGATCCCGATCAGATCGATGAAGTCGATGAAAATAAGATTCCAGGTTATACGCCACCTTTTGCTTATTTTTTTGAGACTTAGGTAATTTCCAAAACAAGTGGCGGCACTTTGCGCCGCCACTTGCTAACACAAATCTAGGAAGGTGTTGAGATTCAAAAAATGGCAACGCCATTTTTTTGAATTGGTATCATGGGAAAACCGCTATAAGATGTTCTGTGTTTTGCAGATTATTTCCACAAAAAATTGATTTTGTACCTATTTATGTTCGCTCAGTTTCGCGCTCAATATCCCCAAGGTCGTATCCAGACAGAGATGCTACCAAAAATAGATGGTCTTCATGCTTTTAGAGCGATCGTTTCTGAAGGAGATGCGATCATGGGTACGGCTACGGCTGTCGATAGTGATCTTGAGATAGCTGAAGATCGGGCGGTAAAACGCGCTCTCGCGATCGCAGGGCTAGCCTTTGACAATGGATTTGATAATAACTATGGCAACTATGGGGGACGATCGCCGATGCTCACCCAAGTATCGCGCGAGCCATCCACGATCAACTCATTACCATCGGCAAACTTTAATACATTAGGCAGTTTGGGATCTGGTCATCTCTCTACTAGTGATTCGCATCCCGTGACGCATACAACACAAGCCATTCAAGCTGAATCAACCATAGACTACAACAGTGAGTATGGAGAAAATGATCATCTACCCGAAGCGGATGCAGCTTTATCTTCGTTATCTCGTCCGACGGACACAACGCCGAGCAGATCATCGTCACCGCAAATTTCACCTGAGCCTGTTGATTTATCAGACGCAATTTCTAAGATTGATGTGGAGATGGAGCGTCTAAGTTGGACAAAAACACAGGGGCGTGATTATTTGGTACGGACTTTTGATAAAAAGTCACGTCAGCAATTAACCAATGACGAGTTGTTACAATTTCTCAGTCATTTAAAATCGCTACCAACTCCACATCGACAGGTAGCAAATGACGATTTCTTCTAAAATTAGCTATTAAAAATCGCTATCAAAACTTGCTAAGTGAGTTTTTGCAAATCCAAGGCATCTGTGAATGAAATCTCTCAACTTTAAAGAAGAACTTAGTCTCCTGATCCGCGCCAAATGTCCGATTATTTATGTCGTGACATGGGAAGAAGAGCGTGCTGAAAAGGCGATCGCCCAAGTTGCTCAGGAATGTGGACCACCCCGCCAGACCCTTTATTATGATCTGGTGCGGGGTTTTGAGCATAATCAGGAAGGCAAAAACAATTTGCTGCAAGCTTTGCAAATTGTCGAGAATAGCGACCGCCAAACGGCGACTATTTATATATTTCGCGATTTGCATCGCCGCTTAGCATCGCAGCGACTGGATGAGATTTTAGTGCGCCAACTTCGCAATCTCTATCGGAGTTTCCGCAATTCCCGTAAGACTTTGATTTTGTTGAGTCCTTTACTAGAGATGCCATCGGAACTCGAAGAACAGGTTGCCGTACTCTATTTCCCATTACCTGAAACTACAGAAATTCGCCATATTATCGAGCAGATGATTCCGCCTGAACAGTTGCGAATGGAAGGGAATAGCCTTGAACAACTGATCAAAGCTTGTATGGGCATGACCCGCGATCGCATCTGTCACACGCTCTCTAAGTCCATAGTCCAGAAGCATTTTCTGAATGAATCAGATATTGATCGGGTTTTAGTTGAGAAGCAAAAAAGAATTCGTCAAACTGAATTTTTAGAATTTTTTACCCCCAATGAAACCCTCGATAGTATTGGGGGATTAGATAATTTCAAGCTGTGGCTGATGCAACGTCAGCAAGCCTTTTCCGATGAAGCTAGAGCATTTGGATTGCCAAATCCACGGGGGGTTTTGCTACTGGGGATTCAAGGAACAGGGAAAAGTCTCTGTGCCAAAGCGATCGCCAATCTTTGGCGGCTCCCATTACTACGATTGGATGTTGGGCGCTTGTTTGGTAGCCTTGTGGGACAGTCTGAGAGCCGCACTCGTCAAACAATTCAATTAGCGGAAGCCCTTGCACCTTGCATTCTCTGGATTGATGAAATTGATAAGGCTTTTGGAGGTATTTCCAATAGCATGGGCGATTCGGGAACTAGCCAGCGCGTATTAGGAACATTACTCACATGGATGCAGGAGAAATCGAGTCCTGTATTTGTGGTTGCCACAGCGAATAATATTCATGCATTGCCCCCTGAACTGTTACGCAAAGGACGATTTGACGAATTGTTCTTTATTAATCTGCCTACCTATGAAGAGCGCAAGGAGATTTTCTTACTCCATTTGAAACGTTTTCGTCCAATGGAATTACGCAGTTTTGATATCGATCAAATGGCAGCTATTTCTAAGGAATTTAGTGGTGCGGAAATCGAACAGGCGATCGTTGAAGGCATGTATCGCGCTTTCCATGAACAACGTGATGTAAGTACTGAAGACATTTTAGGAGCGATCAAGGAAACCTATCCCTTGGCTAGTACTGCGAGGGAACAGATTAGCTTTATGCAAGCATGGGCGACTCAAGGCAGGGCAAGAAGTGCTTCGCGTGGTGAAGTAATTGATATCACAAGTGATAAATTAAGCGATATTAGTGTAGTTGACAAGGCAACTAAAGCCTTAGCCGAGAAGTCAAGAGGTAAGCATCGTCCTTTACCTCTGCCCCCTTTGCCACAAATTAAATCCAGCTCTGACTCATGACATCCCAACCTGCGCCATCCTTTGATAATCCCGATTTGCCTCAGTTGCAGGCGATCAAGGCGCATTTGGATTTAGTGCTGCTGTCTTTAGAAGCATTAACAGGGCTTGGCTCCGATGAAATGCTAGCAGTTGCTGAGAAATTGGGCTTAGAAGAGATTTTAAGTGATCGCATTACGTTGTGGCGCTTACGTCAGGCTAGCCCCTTACGCAAGGGCAAGGGGCGCAAGAAACTAGATGTGGATGAGGCGAGAGCGATGACTTTAATCAGTTGCACTTTGGCAGCCCAGCAACAATTTGCAATCCGTAATGCTGTCGCCCAGTTAGAAAAATCTACGGCTCTCAAGCGTGCGCCCCACCGTGAACCAATTTTGGGTGATTACCTCGATCGCTTTAATAGTTTGTATCAAGAGCGAATGGCTGAGGAGGAACAGGCTAAACCCGATGAAATCCAACGCTTAGCTTTAAAACTATTAATAGATTTATTATTTTATAGCTCCCAAATCGGATCGCGTCGTTTGTGGGTAGCCTTATTTGAGCGATCGCACTGAGTGCAAAGCACTGTGGGTACTATCGTTTTATCAAATTTATCGGACTCACGTTATTTTAATTGGGCTTGTAATAGTAAAGTAGCTTCATGGGCGGGGACAGGACGGCTAAATAGATAACCTTGAACTGCGTCGCAATCATGTGATCGCAAAAATTCCAATTGCTCTTTGCGCTCCACACCTTCAGCGATCGCCCTAAGATTAAGATTATGAGCCATCGCAATAATTGCTGATGTAATTGCGGCATCATCCTTATTTTGAGGGGTTTCGCGAATAAAGCTAGCGTCAATTTTGACCTTACTTACAGGCAATAGCCTCAAATAACTTAGCGAAGAATAACCAGTTCCAAAATCATCAATTGATACACTCATTCCCCTTGATTGCAATTGCTTTAACATCAAAATAGTTGTATTTTGATCTTGCATCACCAAGCTCTCGGTAATTTCCAATTCTAAATATTGCGGATCTAAATCTGTTTCCACAAGAATTTGCATAATCCGATCGCAGAGATCAACAACTTGAAATTGCTTTGCAGAGAAATTTACAGCCATCCGAATCGGTGGTAAGCCTTCTCTTTGCCATAACCGATTTTGGGTACAGGCTGTTCTCAACACCCATTCGCCCAAACGTACAATCAACCCATGCTCCTCGGCTGCTGGAATAAACTGATTAGGGGGAACCCATCCTAATTCAGGATGCAACCAACGGGCTAACGCCTCCATACAATCAATCTCACCTGTAACCAGATTAATTTGCGGCTGATAGAACACCTGAAACTCTGAGCGATCAAGAGCTTGGCGAATCCCATTCTCGATCGCCACATATTCCTTCACTTTTGCACCGATCGCATGGTTATAAAGTTGATAATGATTACGACCACGTTCTTTGGCGCGAAACATTGCTGTATCAGCATTTTTCATCAAAGTCTCTTCATCCATACCATCATTGGGATAAAGACTAATACCAATACTAGTACCAATATAAAGAGCCATCTCTTCAACGAAGAAAGGACTTTCAAAGGATTGTAAAATGAGTTGTGCAAATTGCTGAATTGATTCTACACTCTGCAATTCAGGGACAAATATCATAAATTCATCCCCACCCATCCTTGCTAAAAAAGTATTTTCAATCATGCACTCGCTCAATCTTTTGGAAACTTCAATAAGGAGGCGATCTCCTGCGGCATGTCCCATGGTGTCGTTTACTAACTTAAAGCGATCTAAATCCAGAAACATTACTGCTAGTAGTGGTGGAATTACTTTAATTTCAACGAGGTTATTTTGATCGCGATAGATTTGGAGTTGGGCTGATGCATTTACTAAAGCCGTTGACAGGCGATCGCGAAAGAGAACCCGATTCGGTAAATTTGTTAAAGAATCATGAAAAGCAAGATGTTCAATTTCGGCTTTAGCACGTTTACTTGCAGTAATATCCTCAACTGTTCCCTCAAAATAGAGAATATGACCAGAAATATCATAAATAGCATGAACATTTTCCGAAGTCCAAATGATGGAACCATCTTTACAATAAACTTCAGATTCAAAGAGTTTAACTTCCTCTTGTTCTTCTAAAAGTTTGATTAATTCCAGCCGACGTTGAGGATCGACATACAGTTGCTCTTCGATATTAGTAAGATTAGCAATCAAATCTTCAGGAGAATCATATCCATAGATTTTGGCAAGCATTGGATTTGACATCAAGAACTTACCATCAACGGTTGATTGAAAAATTCCTTCAATCGCATTCTCAAAAATACTGCGATACTTAGCTTCAGCACGTTTGAGAGCTTCTTCAGCCTGCATTTTTTGGGTGATATCATTGATCAAAATCAGTTCGCATTTATGATTTTGATAGTCAAGGGTATGGGCTGAAACTTCTACAAAGATTTGTGTGCCATCTTTTTTGCAATGTCTCCATACTTCAGGCACACTAAATCCTAGTGACACCTTGGAGAGAGCCTCCAAAAGCATTGGAATATCTTCAGCAGGACGAATGTCTTGTAAAGTCATTGATAGAAATTCATCTTCGCTATAGCCATAATGATTGATGGCAGCCTGATTCACTGCCAAAAACTCTAATGTTGCGAGATCATAAATCCACATCGGATTAGGGTTATTCTCGAATAGATAGCGAGTTCGATTTTCAAAATCTTGCTTATTCTTCGCTGTCTGTTCCCAATCAGTAATATCTTCAAATCGATTCACAAAGTGAGGTTCCTTTGAGCCTCCAACATCAAGATCCGTACTTTGAAGCACTTGGACAATTTGACCATCTTCGCGAATATAACGCACATTGATATAACAATGATCGATGTCCCCTGACAGTAATCTCTCTTTGAGAAAATAATAAGCAGACAAATCATCAGGATGACAAATCTGCTCATATCTAAGCTGGCAAACTTGTTCAGCGCTGTACCCTAACAAATCACAAAAAGATACGCTAATCCCCCGAATTTGATCATCTAGAGTTGTTTCAAAAATACCAACCGTACTATTTTCAATGCACTTAGCAATCCGCATTAGGTTTTTAAGACGCTCTTGTTTGAGAATCTCTTGATATATGGGATTAAGATGTTGATATCTTTCAGCCAACTTTTTTTACCTTGTCGGTCTTATTAAAATTGCAGTTTTGCATAAGCAGATAAGCGTAATTAAAAATAAAACCCTAAAATCTGTTCTATTCGCTACGCGATTAGAACAGGTTGTGGTTCTATTTTTTTTTGATTATGCCAAGATACTTACAGGGCAAAGCGCTGTAGAACTTTTATGCATATCCAAAATATAAAATACATCATGATTCAGCTTTAAATCTTATAACAATCTGTCGAACGTCAGCTAAATGATTTTTAATGCTAAATCTACAATCTGCTCATTCGATAATGGTACAGGTAACTGCTGAATCTGGATGTGATCACGATATGGTTTTAGTTTATTGGCAATCGCTTCAGTAATGCCACCTTCAGTCAAAAAATATGGCAACACATTAATTTTATGAAAGCCCTGTGCTAGTAAATTCTCGATTTGAGTTTCTATTTTTGGCTCCACTCCCCAATAAGCGGCGATCGCCTGACTCTGGGTTGCCAATTCCTCAACCACTTGATTCGCCCCAAACCGACGACTACCATGCGCCATGAGAATACGTCCCTGTTTTTCTAAACCGCTTTCGTCGCTATATTTCTCAAAGTGCTGCAATAGTAGACTCGGAATCTGCTTATCTGTACCTACGTGAGCCATAAGCCGAAATATTGACCGATCTGATGATCGATCTGAGAATTGCTCAGGAAACTTTTCTGCAAATTTATCTGTTAACTTACTTTCCGCGATCGCTACTTGTTCAGGAATATCTTCGCTGACATGAACTCCTTCTAGCAAAAATAGAGGCAAAATCACAATTTCAGAAACCCCATCTGGGATCACCTCCGTCGCAAATTGTTCTAATTGCTGGGATAAATTAAGTTCCTGACCTTCTAGACAACCACCGCTAATATAGCGATTATCATAATCATCGCCATATTTATTTTTTCGCGATCGCGCCATTGTTACTAAATTTTGCAAAGCTAACCATGAACGGCGATCGCTACTGCCGTGGGTTACTAAAAAAAGCGCTGTAGCGTTCATAGTTCTGACTCAGTATAATTGGGATAGCTGCTTACAAAGCTTTGCGCTTAAACCCAAACCAAGTTTTTTAAAGTAGGGCGAAGCCCTACTTTAAAAAACTTGGTTTGGATCGATATAATCGCTAATTGCTGTAAAGCAGCTATCCCAATTATATTGAGTATTTACTGAGTAACGCATATCGAAACTATTTACGGAAAAACCCAAGGACTGAAGGCGCATCAATTAAAGCAATTAGATCGATTGTATCGATCGCGATTGCCTCAAGATAGCCTCACCACGCCTGAATTAGCTCAACGTCTTGCCGCAGTTAGTGCTGAGCTAAAGGAATCTATCTGCATATATATCAATAGGCGCGGACAGGTGATCCGCGTGGCGATCGGAACACCGAATCAAACCAAAATCCCACCCCTTGAATTGCCTCGCTATGGTAGCGATCGCCTGAGTGGATTGCGCTGTATTTGTGCAAGTCCTGATGCGCTGCCACCCAATCCAACTGACTTAACGGCGATGTTAATGCAACGCCTTGATGCGCTGGTGATTTTGCCAGTAAACACCCAAGGCTATGCTGAGCGGGGATATTTGGCGCATTTATTACCAGCTACTGATACAGAACTACCTGAACAGCAGAATGCTTGGCGGGTATCAACGCCGATGACCGTCGAGGCGCTATCCAAGCAAGATTTCTTAGAATTAGTAGAAGGGCTAGAAGAAGAATTTAGCCGCAACTTTGCAGGTCGAGCCACTGACGATGATCGCGATCGCGTAGTGCTAGTCGGGCTAATGCATCAAAAAGAAAAGTCTGACTCAATGCCTTTTACGATGATTGAACTTGGTCAACTCGTAGAAAGTGCAGGCGGCAAGGTGTTAGATGCACTCTGGCAAAAACGCGAACGTCCTCACCCTCAAACCGTTCTCGGTGAAGGCAAAGTATTAGAACTAGCGATCGCCGCCCAAACTAAAGGTGCAAATCTAGTCGTATTTGATCGCGAACTCACGGCTTCCCAAACCCGCAATATCGAACGAATGATCGGCTTACGAGTTAGCGATCGCACCGAGGTAATTCTCGATATTTTTGCTCAACGCGCCCAGTCATCGGAAGGGAAGCTACAAGTTGAACTAGCTCAACTAGAATACCGATTACCGCGCTTAGCGGGGCATGGGCAGGCTCTCTCTAGACTCGGTGGCGGTATCGGTACACGCGGCCCAGGTGAAACCAAATTAGAAACTGATCGCCGTGTGATCCAAAAGCGCATCACCTTCCTTCAGCAGCAAGTTAATCATCTGCAAGCACAGCGATCGCGCATTCGCCAAAAACGAGTTGATCAAGAAGTCCCCACCGTCGCGATCGTGGGCTATACCAACGCAGGCAAATCAACTTTGCTTAATGCGATGACCAAAGCCGAGGTCTATGCTGCTGACAAGTTATTTGCCACCCTCGACCCCACCACGCGCCGCCTCACGCTTACGGGTGAGGATGATCAAATGCACACGGTTCTACTTACCGACACCGTAGGATTCATTCATGAACTTCCTAAATCGCTGGTTGATGCCTTTCGTGCCACACTTGAGGAAGTCTCAGAAGCCGATGTACTAGTACATTTAGTCGATGCTTCTCATTCTGCTTGGGAAGATCAGCTTAAATCGGTGGATAAAATCCTCAAAGATATGCCGATCGCCGTTGGTCCAATCCTGTTGGTTTTCAATAAAATCGATGCCGTTGAAGATCCCAAGGCAATCTTAGAGAAATATCCTGAGGCGATCGCCATATCTGCGCTTAAACGCCAAGGCTTTGAGCAGATGAGTAAGTCTTTGCTCAAACTCATCGAATATGCGATCGGTAAACTATAAAATTTAGATGGTGCAAAGCACCATCTAAATTTTGAGTGCAGAGCTTTGTAATTGCCGAACAAGCGATGCAATATGCCAAAATATAGGTAGTTAACTACAAGCTTAGATTTACAAGCTGATCGGCAATGTCTGCAATTTCCATAAAAGTCCCCAAACAAAAGCTCAAAAATCCACCACTGCAAGTCCATACCCTAGGCGATCGCGTATTACGTCAGCCAGCTAAGCGCATTAGCAAAGTCAACGACGAGATTCGTCAGACTATTGTGGAGATGCTCCAGACCATGTATAGCAACGATGGCATCGGTCTTGCTGCGCCACAGGTGGGGATTAACAAACAATTACTTGTTATTGATATTGAACTCAAGGATGAAAGTAAGCCGCCTTTAGTCATGATCAATCCTGAAGTGAAATCTTCGGGCGGTGATCTGATTACTGGCGAAGAAGGCTGTCTGAGCATTCCTGAGGTATTTCTTGATGTCGTGCGTCCCGATCGCGTTGAAGTCTCTTATCGTGATGAAGATGGTAGACCCAAACATCTTATTGCTGATGGATTACTAGCAAGAGTGATTCAGCATGAAATGGATCACTTGAATGGGGTCTTGTTTGTCGATCGCGTTAAGAATCCGATCGCCCTCAACAAAGAATTAAGCGCCCACGGCTTTGCTACTAAGGATGTCCAAGCGATCAAGTAATTCGATTGCAGCGCTTTGCGCCGCTCTGTTGCTAAAAAAATTGCTAAAAAAATTTATTTAAGATGTTTCAATGTTGATCCAAAAATTGCTGGATTGTCCAGAGTTCATCGCTGGCGATTCGACCATATTGCGTGAATTATTGCATCCTGACAAACAGGCGATTAACCTGCGTTATAGCCTTGCCCATGCGATTTTGCCCGTGGGAGAGACTTCGCAACCGCATTCCCTGACTACTTCTGAGGTGTATTACATTCTCAGTGGCAAAGGAGAAATGCACATTGATGAAGAGATTCGCGAGATCGAATCTGGCGATGCAGTATACATTCCACCAGATGCAAAACAATTTCTCAAGAACATCAGTAATGAGCCAATTGTATTTATCTGCATTGTCGATCCAGCTTGGCGGAAAGAAGACGAAACCATTTATTAACTGGTGTATTGTAAAGCCCTCACCCCTAGCCCATCTCCCGCAGGAGAGGGGAACAAGAAAATATGGGTTTTACTCCCCTCTGGAGTTTAGACTAAAAAAGGTAAGAAAGGCAGAGTAAAAGAGATACAAACTGCCTAAAGTAGATAAAAAAGAAAGACATATCTACAGCCATGATTATTGACAAACTACAGGAATTTCGTCAACAGGTATATGGATTTTT
>NZ_NDHW01000073.1 GCF_002251945.1 Pseudanabaena sp. SR411 | reverse complement strand
AGGATCTTTAATAACCATTCATAGCACGCTTGTTCATCTAACAATTCGGTCAGGGGAAATTTGATCATCGCTTCTCTGTCGATTCATGAAAATGACTTCCTCCTATTTTGCCATTTCACCTACTTCCCCAGATGAGCGTCCCCGATTTAGCTGTAAAACCAGAACGATAGTTAAAAACTACCACGCATGACTTGATTGAGCATGGCTTCAATCTGTGAAGCAAGCTGAGTATGACTCATCCCCAATTGATCTAAGACGCTGAGTGATAATTCTAGCGATCGCAAAGACTTGCCTTGATATTGATATTGAAACTGTGAATTACTGCATAGCTGGTAGAGACAAGCCAAATCGTATAGAGATTTAGCATAATCATGCATCATACCGAATTGCTCAAAAGCGATAGAAGCATCAATTAATGAGTCTTCCGCCGTTTCGATCGCATCTTCGTCGAGACTATCTAAACCATCGAGCAGTCGATATACATAGATACGTCCTCGGAGATGTTTAGCGATCGCAATTCCCCTCAGATATTGGTAATCGCGGAAACGTGGTAATACATTTACTCTAATACAGATTAGACTTTCTTCAATTTGGCGATCGCCTAGCAAAGCTTCTGCTAAATCACAGTATAAATAACCAATTTCAATGGTATCAACTGGCTCTTTGAGTAAAGAGATGCCATCTTTGATCATTTCAATTGCGGCTTGCCACTGAGATTCCGCGATCGCTACTTTTACTAGTCCTTTAAGCGCTTGTAAACGCAAAAAGTTATCGGAATTAGCCAAGGCAATATCGAGAGTACTTTGAAAAAGATTAGCGGCTTGATTGATATCTCCCGATGTTAAATACAATTGTCCTAATTGGGTATAGCTTTTAGCGATCGCACATTCATCTTCTATTTCTAGACGTATAGATAGCGATCGTTCAAAACTCATTAGAGCTGATTGCAGATCATTTACTCGTAAATAATATTGTCCGATGGCATCGTCAACGAGGGCTTGCCCCTGCTGACTGCTGCGATAAGATTGATGAGCAGTTTGTAAAACATGTAAAACATCGCTCAATTCCCCCAATTCGAGTGCCAGAATCGAACGCACATAAAGCAGATAAGCCTCTTGTTCGGGATCATGATCTGAATGTTGACTTAATGCTTCCCCCGCTTGTTGCACAAGAACTTGCGCTCTCTGCAATGATTCTAATTGTTTTGTGGCAATTAACTCCACAGCAAGATCTAGTAAAACCCTTATGGTTGTGCTAGGGTCTTCCTCCAAATTTTCGCCAATGGTCGTATTTTGAAGACATTGTTCAAAATAGGCGATCGCTAAGGTGCGATCCTGTTGACGCAGGTGCTGCCCTTGGATTAGAAATTCAGCTAATTTCATGAGAAACTCCAAAATTATGCGTGTAAGTCACCTACTTCTAGGCTTTACACTTCATAGATAATATCGTACCCAAAATCATCTATCCCAAAATCATGCATCGGATCAGTAAAACGATTTTGTTGTTTCCAGCACCTTCGGCGCTAGAAACAACAAATAATGAGAATTGATACAGTTTATTGAGGTTTTAAGTAGTACAGAAATATTTTTGAAAGCGTTGAGAAGCGCCGCTTTCAAAAATATTTCTGGGTTTTAAATCAGCGCAAAGCGCTGTAAACATTCAGT
The DNA here is from genome assembly GCF_002251945.1 of Pseudanabaena sp. SR411. Lineage (GTDB taxonomy): Bacteria > Cyanobacteriota > Cyanobacteriia > Pseudanabaenales > Pseudanabaenaceae > Pseudanabaena. Next base: position 15,780 of record NZ_NDHW01000073.1, on the reverse strand, counting down.
TCATTGTGAGTTTCTACTAAGTTCAATTTGCTGTTTAGTGGAAACAACATGATTGAGAGCTAAAGAATTCCAGAAAGAACGAATTTGATTGCTAACGGGTTGCCACTGTGAGTAATGAAAAAAGTGTTTGCCCTGCTCACTCAACCAGAGGCGATCGCTATCTTTAAGATGCAATCTCCATTTTTGGTAGGCACTTGCACCACCGCCGCTAATTACATAGTCATCTAATGCGCCACAGACCAACATTGGTACAGCGATCGGTGTGGGTGCAATATAGGTAGGTGCATAGAGAGAATGGGGAATGAGAGAATTATCGAGATCTTGCTTAAGTAGGTTAGCTAACCAGTGCAACATTTCTTTGTCACGATAACCAAATAGATAAAAGGCTGTCCGCATCAGCATTGTTTCTCGACTACAACCGATTAATTGACGTTGCTCGTAGTAATGACTATGCCAGCTAGTCGCTAGGTTAACCCCCACTGACAATAAGGTGAGCGATCGCACCTGTTCAGGATATTGCTTGGCATAGAGCCAACCGACTAAGCCCGCAATGCCATGTCCGACTAGATGCACTTTGTCATCACAGGTTTGCAAATATTCATGGAGGGAGGCGATCGCCATATTGAGATCGATGGGTTCGTCAGGATTTTGGCAATATTCCCATTGAGCGATCGCATATTGACGCGACAGCGATCGGAGTAGTTGTAAATCAAAGCGGCGCAAGGATTGACTGGTGCAAATGCCGACAACTTGAGGCGAGGTGGACTGTCTAAAGGTCATATTTTTATTGAAAGTAATTATTATTAAATTAGAGCTGATTTATCAATAATTTCTAAGGCTGTAAATAAAAAAGAATTGAGTGATAGTTGCTCGCTCTTACTAAAATCTGTGTCAGCAATCCATGTAAAAAACGCATTCTATCACTCAATCCTGCCAACGCATTTGAACTATGTGTAATGAAGCGTGCTGAGTCAAGCCGCATCAGAACTTAATTGGCACTGTAACACTATTGATTATAATTATCAATAGTAAAATCAAAAAAATAAAAACGATGCGTCGCATCGTTTTTATTTTTTTGATTTTACTTCACAGAAGTGTTGACGACACTTTTAGGCAGTAAAAATCAAACCCAGTCAGGGTTTTAAAAGCACAAAATAGCTACGCCATTTTGTGCTTTGAGATTACTTAGCTTGTAATTGCCAAACCTTGACGAGGCGATCAGCGCCACCACTGACTAGGGTGGCATCCTTAGGACTAAAGCTGAGGGATAGGACTGGGGCTTCATGCTGGTTGAGGATTTGCATTGTTTTACCCGTTTTCACATCCCAGATGTGAATTGTTTTATCGACACCACCAGAGGCGATCGCACTGCCATCACGGTTAAAGGCAACCGCTAAGACCCCACCTGTATGTCCTGATAAGGTACGCAGGATTTTGCCCGTGCTTGCATCCCAGATTTTTACGGTTTGGTCTTGGCTGCTACTAGCCAGCAGCTTGCCATCGGGACTATAGGCGATCGCATTTACAGGGGCATTATGTCCTGTAATATTTAAAACTCGTTTGCCTGTCTTCACATCCCAGATTTTAATGGTTTTATCAAAACTAGCACTAGCGAATTGCTTGCCATCAGGAGCAAAAGCAACAGATACAACCTTGTCTTGATGTCCCTCAAAAGTCTGTAATAGATCACCCTTACGCCAATCCCAAAGCTTGATCGTTTTATCGGCACTGGCGCTAATTAAGGTGTTGCCATTAGGGCTATAGTCAACACTGTAGACCTGTCCATCATGGGCTTCAATATTCCGAACTGGTTTACCACTGCGGAAGTTCCATAACTTAATCGACTTATCAATACAGGCAATTGCGAAGGTGTTGCCATTAGGATGCACCGCGATCGCGTTAATTCCAGATACTGAGCCGAGATGATTGGATAAAGTTCCAAAGGACTGATTATCTCTTACATTCCATAGGCGTAAGGTGCGATCGTAACTACCACTCGCAAAACTGAATCCATTGGGAAAGAAAGCGACGGCTCTGACCCAACCTGTATGCCCTGGTAGACTCAGCCGTAATTGATAATTAGAGGTGATGGCTGGAGTCGGTTCGATAACCGTAGGAGTCGGTTTGGTAGTGGAGGAAAATTTAGGTAAGTATTGAGAGAAGTTAATCGCACCCCAGCTAACTCCTACTAAGCAAACTAGAGCGATCGCCCAACGATTGGTCTTTTGACTGATGGTAAAAGTGGGCATCTGGAAATCATCAGATCCCTGCTGCATAGGCAAATTATCGAGTTCATAGAGAACTTCCTGTGCAGTCTGATATCGATCTTCAGGATGGTGCTTGACCATGCGATTGAGAATGAGCGCTAGTTCAGGACGAATTGCTGAACCCATCTGCCAGTCTAATAAATTTAGATCTTCACGGCGAACTAATTGACTGGGATGTAAACCTGTGAGTAATTGAATTGCTGTTAAGCCAAGGGCATAGATATCACAACTAGGGGTGAAGTGTCCAAGAGCCTGCTCAAAGGGCATATAGCTAGGTGTACCGAGGACGACTCCATTTTGAGCAGCCGTTGCATAAATGCCTTTGAGAACGGCAAAATTAGTCAGCACAAAATGTTGATCGCTACTATTACTGCCCTGATAACTACCCTGACGATCTTTCCGACGAATTAAATTTCGAGGACAGATATCTCCATGCACCATATTGGAACTATGGGCAATATGCAGACTGGTCAACAATTGTCGGAGAAATTGAACTAACTCGGACTCTTTGTAGAGCTTGCCTGTAGAAATTTCATCACTGAGACGAATTCCATCGATCGCTTCTTCTACGATATAAAATTCCTCCTCTTGCTCGAAATAGGTTGTAATTTTTGGAAAGTCGGTACTGCGATCGCTAAGTTGCTGTAATTTAGGAACCTGATTGCGAAATAGCGATCGCGCCCAGTCAAGTTGCAGATTAGTTTTATTAATCAGACAAAAACTTTTGGCGATCCAGCGTGGCATTTCCGCAGCCACGGTATCTTCGACTAAGTAGGTTTGCCCATAGGTGTCATCAGCGATCGTCTGCACAACTCGAAAGCGTCCGCCTAACAGATTACCAAACGCTTTACCTATTGTTGGTGATGTCGCCATGAGAACCTTACTCCAACCGCAACTCATTTAATTATAATCCAATGCGCCTTGTTGCCATCGGCAACAAGGCGCATTGGATTATAACTAGTTCTTCGATGTTGGCACAACATAGAGAATGCCAGAAATTAACGTAAGTGCGACTGCAATCCAGAAAAAGGCGATCGCATAGGGAATTTTGACTAATAAAGCCGCAATTGCCACGATTTGCATTACAGTTTTTGCCTTTCCCCAAAAATTTGCGCCGATAATTTGCGGCTTACTAACTTCGCTAGAAGAATTGTCCTGACTCGTCGTACTCGGCGCACCACGCCAAGCGGTGATCAATAACTCTCGCGTAATAATTAAAAACACTGCCCAAGCGGGAACTTGACCGAGTTCGATAAACAATAAAAATAGGGCGATCGTGAGAACTTTATCTACAAGGGGATCAAGAAATTTCCCCAGTTCTGTTATTTGATTAAGTTTTCTTGCTAAATATCCATCTAGCCAATCAGTAATTGCGGCGATGATAAATACACTTAAAGCAATTAAGCGGCTAAGTTCGCTATCTTGCCATAGAAATAGCCCAAAAATAATCGGTACAGCAATCAATCTCGATAAAGTTACCCAAGTAGGCAATGTAATCATAAATAACCAAATAATATAGAAAGTGCTGCTTAGCAGCACTTTCTATATTATTTGGTTTGGGTGACTCTCCAGCTAAGTTTGAGATTAAACCAGAAGTTCCAAATTGTGACGATCGCGATCGCGATTAGGTTGGCAACATATTTATTGACACCGAAATAATTGTAAAGAAGATTGAGAATAATCAAGTTTAATCCAATTCCCACTAAACAAATAAGATTGAACTTCACAAATCGCTTAATTAATTTTCTCCGCCCCGATTGTTGCTCAGCTAGATCCCGAAATGTCCAAAGATCATTCCAAAGAAAATTATTAAGAACTGCCACTTCAGCAGCAATTACTTTACTGCGTGTTATTCCCCATCCCAGAGTAGAAGCATCACTTAGTAAATAGAAGATTGCCATATCGACAAATACGCCACTAAAGCCAACCAGTCCAAACTTGAGAAATCGTTTGACAGGAACTCGCAATTTCTCACGGAGTTTGGTAATTCGCCCCCGCGATCGCAACCTTAGTAAATGCAAAATATAATCTACATATTGCCGCCAAGTTACTTTGCTTTCACCCTCTTGACGTTCTTGAAATACATAGCCAACCTCAGCAACTTTCGCAATATTGCCACGACCAAGTACTTCAATTAATATTTTGTAACCTAGTGGATTCATCGGATAGTTGGCGATCGCACTGCGTCTAACCATGAAATAGCCACTCATTGGATCAGAAACTCGACCGATGACATTTGGCAAAATCAGTAAGCCCAGCATTTGCGCTCCCCGTGATAGAAATCGCCGAATAAATCCCCAATCACTGACACCACCACCCTCGACATGGCGACTTGCCACTACTAAGTCTGCTCCCTTTGTCATTTCGTCGAGCATCTTCAACAACGTTTCTGGCGGATGTTGCAAATCGCCATCAATTACCCCCAAATTCTCTCCCTTTGATGCTTGCCATCCACGAATTACAGCCGTCGAAAGTCCCTTTTCTCCTTGACGACGCATTACCCGTAACTGTGGATAGTTTGGCAGCAAATCTAGTCCAACTTGCCAAGTCAGGTCTGGACTATCATCATCAACAATAATTAATTCATAATTATCGTTAAAATAATTATTTAATAACTGAGTCAAAATTTCCACTAACTTAGCTAAGTTCTTACTCTCATTGTAAGTAGGTACAATTAAAGAGAAACTAACCGATTGCTTCTGATGTTGAGAATCTTGACCAAGGTTTGACTCAATGATTTCTTCAGAGAAGAGAAGTTCATTAACTTGAAATGATCCCGATGGCACGGGGATGAGGGAATAGGACATTATCCAGAAATTAGTTTGGGGTGGTGAGATCTGATACCAAAGCTAAAAATGGCATTGCCATTTTTAGCTTTAAAAAACCTGACTGGGTCTGATTTTTAATTCGCGAAAGTGTTGACCCACTTTTGTGAATTGGTATAGCAAAGCAAGTTTTGCTTAGGACAAAACCCCAGAAGATGAGTTGCGGCGCGAAGCGCCGCAACTCATCTTCTGGGGTTTTGGTTTGTACTAGCTAACTCTTTTTTTGCCATATAAATAGGTAATGGTTTATACCGCTTACATTAGACTTTAGACTAATGTAAGCCTTAATTTTCTATATTTTTTCTTAATCTATAGCAATGCAAGTTGTGCTTAGGACATAAAACCCAAAAGAGTGATGGTGGCTCGACGCACCGCTATCACTCTTTTGGGTTTTGATTTGTCCTCGCTAACTCAAGCCTTGCTATATAACATCTAATTTCTGAGCGCTCTTAGCTGATAATGTATTGGGTTGGGTAGCGAAAACTTCCCTGTCTATGTAGCTCAAAACACCTGCACAGATAACATTATGGTTCAAAATACCGCAAAAAATAGCTTTGTTACCTTAGAAGGTGTTGGTAAGTCTTACTTACAGCCAAATGGGCAGACTATTTCGATTATTGAAAATATTAATTGTCAGTTGCAAGTAGGTGAAATTATCGCTTTGTTAGGTCCTTCAGGTTCTGGCAAATCAACATTAATGCGAATGATTGCGGGTTTAATTCCACCTTCTACTGGAAAAGTACTGTATTACAATCGTCCACTCGTGGGACTAAATCCGGGAGTAGCGATCGTTTTTCAGAATTTTGCACTTTATCCTTGGTTAACGGTTTTAGAGAATGTGGAACTTGGGCTGAAAGCAAAGGGAGAAGCTAAGGATACCAGAGAGCAAAAAGCACTTCGGATGATTGATGTGATTGGTCTAGACGGATTTGAGAATGCTTACCCTAAAGAGTTATCAGGGGGAATGCGTCAACGTGTCGGTTTTGCTAGAGCGTTGGCGGTGGAGCCAGAACTGTTATGTATGGATGAGCCATTTTCTGCATTAGATGTGTTAACAGCAGAAAACTTACGCTTTGAGTTGCTTGACCTTTGGTTAGAAAAACGTATTCCCACTAAGTCAATTTTGATTGTGACACATGGGATCGAAGAGGCAGTGACACTAGCCGATCGCGTGATTGTGCTAGGTCGTAACCCTGGGCGGATTCGTGCTGATTTGCCGATTACTCTGCCACACTATCGCGATCGCAAGAGTCCCGAATTTCAGGCTTTAGTTGACCAAGTTTACAAGATCCTCACAAATCCTGATCTACCAGATTTATCAACTCAGACCACCACAACCACAACTTCTACTTCAGAACCTAAAGCTCAACCAAAGTACCAATCTCTTCCCCATGTACGAATTGGCTCAGTAGCTGGTTTATTAGAACTGCTTGAAGGTCGTCAAGACAAAGATTTATATCGGATTGCTCAGGAACTTCTCTTGGAAGTTGATGATATATTGCCAATTGTGGATGCTAGCAAACTAATGGAACTAGTTGCCATTACTGAGGGTGATATTCAACTATCAGCGATCGGCGAAAGCTTTATCAATAGTAATATTGACGAGCGTAAAGCAATTATTCGGGAGCTATTACAGAAGAATATTCGTTTAGTCCAGCAGATTTGTCAGCTTTTACAAGCTAAGCGCAATCATCGTATTTCTGAAGAACTAGTTCTCGATATTTTAGAAAACTACTTCACTACCAAAGAAGCGCAACGTCAACTCCGAACTGCAATGGATTGGGGACGCTATGCTGAATTATTTAGCTATGATGAACCTTCAGGCGAAATCTTTATTGAAGAGAGTACTCCAGAAACTGAAGAGTCTGAATAGATTAAGATAGACAGTGCAAAGTGCCGCCTTGAACCAATAAATTGGGGGAAAGTGTTGCAAAGCAACACTTTCCCCCAATTTATTGGTTCGTTAATTGCTGTACAAGGATGTGCAGTAAAATAAAGAACCGATTTTTTGTGGCGCGGCGAAGCCGCGCCACAAAAAAATTAGTTCTTTATTAAATCGCAGAACCCTAAATGAAAATCACCTAATTCATGTTTAGTCTGGATTGCTTATGTATCAGCCCACTATCGATCCCAAATCAAAATTTAGCGCACGTTGGAGCCTTGGTGATGTCTTACTGCCTTTAGCGATTATTGCTTTTATATTCATCATTGTGCAGACTGCTAGGAATTTTACAGGTACTTATGAAAGTGGCTATGTAGTTAATCTATCGCTGAGCTTTTTACCAAGTTATGCATTGCAGACCTTAGTAAGAATGCTAGCCGCCTATTTAGTATCCTTAGCGTTTAGCCTTTTGTATGCCTATGTTGCTTATCGTTCATCTCTATGGTCAAAGGTTCTTATTCCTCTATTAGACATTCTGCAATCAATTCCAGTACTTTCATTTTTGCCTGCGGTTGTACTTGCTTTAGTCGGTTTATTCCCTGGGCAAAGATTGGGAATTGAGATAGCTTCGATCTTGCTGATCTTTACAGGTATGACTTGGAATATGACCTTTAGTTTCTATCAATCCCTAAGTAGTATTCCTAAAGAATTGATCGAAGCAAGTCAGGTGTATCGACTCGGTGCTTGGCAGCGTTTCTGGACGCTAGAATTACCTTCGGGGGTGGTGGGTTTAGTTTGGAATAGTGTGATGTCTGTGGCTGGCGGTTGGTTCTTTTTGATGCAAACGGAATCATTTACACTTTCCAATCGTGACTTTACGCTTCCCGGACTCGGCTCATTTCTGAAAGCGGCAGCAGACAAAGGTGATAATTTGGCAATTTTTAGTGGGTTGGCAGTTTTAATTGGCATAATTACGATCATTGATTATTTCGTGTGGCGACCTCTAATTGCTTGGGCGGAGAAGTTTAAGAATGAGACAGTTGAAGCGGCTCAAGTACCAGAATCGCGAGTGTTAGATTTTTTAAGGCGATCGCCTACGATGCGAATTATTAGCGATCGCCTGTTTATGCCGATCGCCGAAGTTGTCAATCATAGTTTTAGCCATAAAGCGCCCAGTTCTCCGATTAGTCAGCATAAAACATCAAAATGGAGTAATTGGTTTAACTGGCTATTGGTTGGTTTAGCAGGTTTTATGGTCTTGAGTGGCACATCAAGCGCGATCGCCTTGCTGAGTAGTATGCCATTGAACTCATGGAAACAAGTAGCGATCGGTGCTCTGTTCACGGCTATTCGGGTATTTATCGTCTTGATTATTTCATTGATTATTACAGTTCCCATCGGCGTAGCGATCGGTCGCAATCCCAAACTAGCCCAATTTTTGCAACCAATTGTCCAAGTAGCCGCTTCAGTTCCTGCGACAGCTTTATTTCCAGTTCTATTATTGTATTTGGGAAATATGGCTGGCGGGCTGGACATTGGCGCAGTGATTCTCATGACTTTAGGAAGTATGTGGTACATCCTTTTCAATGTCATTGCAGGGGCGCAAGCCATTCCCTCTGAACTTTTTGAAGCTGCACGAGTGTATAAACTTTCGCCCTTGCAACGTTGGAAAACTCTAATTTTGCCAGGGATTTTTCCGTATTTAGTGACGGGGATCATTACGGCTGTTGGTGGAGCATGGAACGCTAGTATTGCAGGTGAATATGTCAAGTTTCAAGGTAGGGTGCTGACAGCAACAGGATTAGGCTCGACGATCACGCAAGCCTCTGATGTGGGTGATTTTCCACTTTTGTTGGCTTCGACAATTGTGATGTCGTTACTAGTTGTGACGACCAATCGCTTGGTATGGAGACCTCTTTATCGATTGGCTCAGGTCAAATATCAATTAGTTGTGTAATCCCAAAACACAAAATGGCGTAGCCATTTTGTGTTTTAAAACCTTCATAGGGCTTAGTTTTTAATTCTCAAAAATTGCTATATAGCTGTCGCCATTCTTGTTAGGACATAAAAACCAAATAGTGTGAGGCGGCGCGAAGCGCCGCCTCACACTATTTGAATTAACCCACTGCAAACTCAGTATCAGCACGTACCCTAACAGGTTGAAAACCTAAAACTATATCTTCCCTTGGTACTCCTAACTTTAGTAACTCATAGGCAATACCACCTTCAGTACCATCATATTGAATCCAAATCTTTCCATCTTTGATATCCAGATGCAACAAACATCCATAGTCCCTTATATTATTCCGTTTCCAACCCACATAAACAAGTTGGTAATGATCACGTTCTACATCAAAAATAGTCTGCGCCTCAACTTCCTTTGACGATTTCATGGAGCGAGATGCTCTTGCTTGCATTAACTGTTGAATATATTGCCTATAGACAGCTACTTTATCCATTGTTCAATACTCTCCTTATCTAAGTCATAAACTAAAAGATTAAGTTGACTACGTTGTACAACGCTATTAATGAAGGTCAAATTAAAAAAGGTTTGATAAACAAAATGAGGTACAGCCAAATATAGAACCCTTTCTGGATCTGTATCTTCTAAAGCATAGCGATAATCCAAAAATTGTCCATGGGCTAAGTGAAAGTCAGAAATCCTTGAGGGACTAATAAAACTTTTAACCTCGACTGCAATTTTATCATTTCCTCTATCAGCACCGATAATCTGTTCAGCCCCTATATCTATATACATTTCAACTCCACCTACACGTAGTTCATAGGGATCATGAGTTATTTCCCATCCATCTTTTTGGAGTGCGCGTTTAACGAGATCGTGCTACAAATCTTTTGCCATAATTATTCGGTTTTGCCGTTCCTACATATTTTTTGAACTATTTTATGCTTTTAAAACCTTTAAGTACCTGTCAGAATTTCCCAAAGCTGTAAGGTTGCGCCCCGCAGGGGCGCAACCTTACAGCTTTGGCTTTGTAATTAATGGCGATCGCGATAATCCTTAACATAACTTTGCTTGACATTGTATATAGGTATAAGGTCTAGGATTCAGTGATTAAGTTGCGTGAGTAAATGCCGATGACTAGTCACTTAGCTACCCGTCTACGCGAAGGTACACAAAAATCTCATACTGCTGCCGAGAATACTGCATTTATGAAATGCTTTCTCAAGGGTATTGTGGAAATTGTACCGTTTAGAAAATTATTGGCTAATCTCTATCTTGTTTACAGTACCCTTGAAGCAGAATTAAAGCGCCATGCTGATCATCCAATTGTCGGGAAAATGTACTTCCCCGAAATTGATCGTCAGTCAAATCTGGAACAGGATTTAGCTTTTTATTTTGGTGATGATTGGCGATCGCAAATCGTCCCTCTCAAAGCAGGACAGGTTTATGTTGATCGCTTAATCGAACTATCCAATACTGATCCCGCCTGTTTAATAGCCCATTCCTACACGCGCTACATGGGCGATCTATCAGGTGGGCAAGCCTTGAAACATATTATTCGTTCGGCTTTGGATTTGCCAAGCGATCGCGGTACGACTTTCTATGAATTTGAGCAATTGCCAACCATTGAGGCAAAAAAGGAATTTAAAGAGAAGTATCGTCATGCCCTAGATTCTTTGGTTTTGGATGAAGCCACAATTTTGAGAATTGTGGAAGAGGCAAATTATGCTTTTACACTCAATCGGAATGTGGTGGATGAGTTAGAAGCTGATGTTAGAGCCGTACTCGATCCCCATGTTTTTGAACTGCTCACCAAGCAGGATCGGGCTGGTAGTACTGAGCGTCACCATAGCCACGCAGCAGCATAGACATTGTGAGAATGAGCAGTACAAAGTACTACTCGTTCTCAAGAATTAGAATTTAGGAAGTGAATGAATGCCTACAGCAACACAGACAGTTAAATTTGATATTAATCTTTTACATAAATATAATCAGCCCGTACCAAGATATACCAGCTATCCACCTGCAACTGAATTAAACGAAAGCTTTCAAAAAATTGATTTTCGGGGAGCGATCGCGGCTGGGAATTTGCAGAAAACACCGTTATCTCTCTATGCTCATATTCCCTTTTGTGATGCACCCTGTTATTTTTGCGGATGCAATACGGTAATTAGCTCTCGCAAGGAAATTGCCGAACCTTATTTAGGTTATTTGATTCGTCATATTGAACAGGTTGCCACCACAGTTGATCGCGATCGCCTAGTCCAACAAATGCACTGGGGCGGCGGCACTCCTAATTATTTCTCCTTTGATCAGGTAGAGAGATTATGGCAAAGTTTGCAATCGCAGTTTACTTTTGCGGCGGATGCAGAAATTTCTATTGAAGTGAATCCGCGATCGCTGACTAAGGAATATTTGCAAGGCTTAAGAAATCTTGGATTTAATCGCATTAGTTTTGGGATTCAGGATTTTAATCCCAAGGTTCAAGAAGCCGTTAATCGTATTCAACCTGAAGAAATGTTATTTCAGGGAATGGAATGGATGCGTGAAGTTGGCTTTGAAGGCGTAAACGTTGACCTCATCTATGGCTTGCCCTATCAAACCCTAGAGACATTTCGCGAAACCCTCGCCAAAACGATCGCCCTTGATCCTGATCGCATTGCCGTATTTAATTTCGCCTATGTGCCTTGGCTGAAGCCCTTACAGAAAAAGAAAATTGATCCCGCAAATTTGCCTTCACCAGAAGAGAAGTTGCAAATCATGCAGATGACAATTGAAACTCTAACCAAGCATGGTTATGTGTTTATCGGCATGGATCACTTCGCGAAGCCTAATGATGAATTAGCGATCGCACAGCGTGAAGGCAATTTACATCGTAATTTCCAAGGATATACCACCAAGCCCGAATCCGACCTCTTAGGCTTTGGCATGACCTCGATCAGTATGCTGCAAAATGTCTATACCCAAAACCATAAGGGTTTACAGGACTTTTACAAGGCGATCGATGCGGGCGAATTACCAATTGAGCGCGGTGTTACTCTCAATGCCGATGACATTTTGCGTCGATCCGTAATTATGGAACTGATGTGTCAATTTGAACTCTCGCAGCAAGAGATTGAAGCTAAATATCATCTAACCTGCGATCGCGATTTTGGTAAATATTTTGCACCAGAACGCTTGCAATTGAGGCAACTAGAGGCAGATGGCTTGATTGAATTAGAAAAAGATCACATTGAGGTCACGCCTGCGGGACGCTTGTTGATCCGCAATATTGCCTCAGTGTTTGATGCCTATCTAAAAAAGAATGATCTTGGGAAGTTCTCAAGGTCAGTCTAGACAAGAAACCATTTAAGAATTGTCTAGATCCCCCCCAGCCCCCCTTATAAAGGGGGGAGAATTATCTTCTTCCCCCTTTATAAGGGGGATTGAGGGGGATCTCTTAGAGTCTTTGACCATAGAAAGTAATTCTTCAATGGCTTCCAAGGTTGCGGTCTAAAAAATCTAAAGAAACTTTGGAGATTAACATGACACCACAACTGAATATCATGGGCTATCTAAATCGCTCTGAGGTAAATGGACCTGGTTGTCGTGCTGTGGTCTGGGTACAGGGTTGCTGGCGAGAATGCCCTGACTGCTTTAATCCAGCATCTTGGTCTTTGGCAGTTAATCAACTTGTGTCAGTAGAGGAACTCGCTGAACGAATTCTCAGCGAACCTGCTAATCAAGGAGTCACCTTTTCTGGAGGTGAGCCATTTTTACAAGCTTCTGCTCTAGCTGCCCTAGCCAAGCAGGTCAAAGCCGCAGGGCTGAATGTGATGTCGTTTACGGGATACACATTAGCGGAACTGCGATCGCCTAGCGCCCCAGAGGGAGCCGAGGATCTCCTCGACCAACTGGATATTTTGATCGATGGTCCCTATGTTGCGGCTCTTGCCATTCATGCGCCAGATTCTCCTGTTTCGTCGCGCAATCAGCGTTTGCATGTCTTTAATCCTGCTTTTGCAGACAAAATTGACTGGGCAAGCGATCAAACCGAAATTCATATTCTTAAGGATGGTACTCGTGTTTTTACTGGATTTCGCGGACAAATGGACTTCGATTATGTTTGAGGCAATGAAGATGATGTGCATCGTGCCTCATATCTGTACTCAACAATTATTTTATAGGGAAGTTGAAGCAACTAAAGTTCCAGTAAGTTCGCTTTAACCCCATTCCTCCATAACGCATACATTGTTTCTCTAACTTCATGCTTCCTACCTTGACTAAACCGATCGCTTGTTGGCAACAGGAATATAACACTGGTAACTCACAGGTCGATGGACAACATCAACAGCTATTTGAGATTGTTAATGCTCTCCATGATGCTGTTGTTAACAAAAAAAATATCCATATAATCCAAGAGCTTCTAGAAGCCCTAGCTAATCACACCATTGAGCATTTTCAAACGGAAGAAGCTTTAATGATGGCGGTGGATTATCCCGAATATGATCGCCACAAACACACCCACGATTGCCTCTTGTCCAAAGTGGATCGCTTGCTGCTAAAGTTGCGCGATCGCAATATAGAAGCCGTCACAATAGAAATTACGCAATTTCTCACTGAATGGTTGGCTCACCATATCAAGGGTGAAGACCAAAAGATGATTCAGTTTTTTCAAAATCAATAGATCCCCCCTTGAAAAAGCTACCTTGTACACACAAATCTCAAAAACCCCCTTTAATTCCCCCTTGCAAAGGGGGAAACTAGAAATTTCATTCCCTCCCCTTTGCAAGGGGAGGGCTAGGGAGGGGTAAAGGAGTGAAAATTATCTTCTTCCCCCTTTTTAAGGGGGATTGAGGGGGATCGCACATCTCAAACTTTATAAAAACTTCTATTACTAATTACTACTATGGTTTCAATTCAATCTAGACCCGAACCCGAACTTCTCCGTGATGGTATCAAAGTTCCTGTTAAAGAAACTCTATTAACTCCCAGATTCTATACTACCGACTATGACAAGGTTGCAACGATGGATGTCTCATCGCAACAGGCGGAACTGGAAGCCGTAGTTGAAGAACTTCGCACCGATTACAACCGCTATCACTACAAGCGCAATGATGAGTTTAAGCAGTCTTGGGATCATATTGACGGGGAGACTCGTGCAGCTTTTATTGACTTTCTAGAGCGTTCCTGTACCTCAGAATTCTCTGGATTTCTGCTATTTAAAGAACTGTCTCGCCAACTCAGCGATCGCAGTCCTCTGTTAGCGGAAGCCTTTAACCTGATGGCAAGGGATGAAGCGCGTCATGCAGGATTTTTGAATAAGGCGATGAAGGATTTTAATCTGTCGCTGGACTTGGTGAATATGACCAAAAAGCGCAGCTATACCTTCTTTAAACCAGAATGGGTAATTTATACCGTTTACTTGTCTGAGAAAATTGGCTACTGGCGCTATATTCTCGTGCATTACCATTTACAAGCTCATCCTGAGAATAAGTTCTATCCCCTCTTCCAGTATTTTGAAAGCTGGTGTCAAGATGAGAATCGTCATGGCGATTTCTTTAAAGTGTTGCTGCGATCGCAGCCAGCGCTATGGGGTACATGGAAGGCAAAACTATGGGCGCGGTTCTTCCTGTTGACAGTATTTGCTACGCATACGATTACCGTATTTGAACGGGCTGATTTCTATAAATCCATTGGTTTAGATGCTCGCGAATATAACAAGCAAGTGGTGATCAACACTAATCACACCGCCATCAGTGCGTTTCCTGCGGTACTAGACACTAGTCATCCCGACTTTTTCCCCAGATTGGAGAAATGCGCTGATTACAATTTCAAGCTGATGGCAATTAATGATAGCGATCGCCCTCAGTTTGTGAAGACCTTGCAGAAGTTGCCTTTATTCGTGGCGATTTTCTGGCAGTTGTTACTGGTGTATTTCACTAAGCCTATTGATGCTGAAGCCAAACGTGGCGAGGTTCATTAGTGTTTTTGGCAACTAAATAAGAATCAATAGCTCAAGCTCGCAGAAATCTAAATAGATTTCTACGAGCTTGAGCTGTATTTGCAGGGCGATCGCCTAAATCCTTAATGTCTAATCGCTCTACAAAATTTGACAGTTGATTAAAAGAGGATTTTAGCTAATAATCATTATTTCAGCAAATCAAAAGGAGCTAGGTTCAAAGTGAGCCATCCCCATGTATCGATGAATATGGCGTTACTCATAGAGGTCTTGGTCAATTTGTTGGGCGAGATTGCCGTGATTGGTAGCTCCAATAAAGTTTGCTAGTGGATCGAATGGTGTAGAAGTTGGGTTAGAGAGCTTTTTGGGTTGCAGTGTTTGAATAAATCGTAAAACTATCTGGATCTGCTGCTGGCTAAGTTCACTGATCGCTTCTAAGATTTGTTGGTTTTGGTTTGTGGAATACATAGTGAGTCAATGTATCTATATTTTTTCAGTGTAGCAAATTTTGAATTTTGATATAGTTTCCTAAAATCATCAGTATCTAATCGCTCTGCAAAACTTGGAGCCGATCGCCAAACCTCAACAAAATCCTAATGTATATCCAGATCCCCGATTTTTTGTTAATTGCATTATATATTCGCGCCCATAGAGTAGAACTGTAGATACTGTCTTAAGCACCAAAAAGTCAAGAGGGAATTTGGACAAAATTAGGATCGAAAGAACGCTGAGACTTGAGAACACCAAAGACCTGTCGCAATAGCTTGTGCATGACAGCACCAATGACCGACATTTTTGACTTACCCTTAGCCGTAAGGCGAGCGCAGAAAGCGGCAATCGGCGAATTATAACGACGAGCGACAATCGCAGGCATAAACAAAGCTTTACGCAAACGCGAATTA
>NZ_NDHW01000072.1 GCF_002251945.1 Pseudanabaena sp. SR411 | reverse complement strand
ATACAAGCTTGACCATTTCCGTCGATACACTGCTGATAATGATAATTCTGCAAATGACTTTACACTTGGACTGGTCAATACTGCATCCATAAGGTCAAATATTGCATCTCGTCCGTTCCCTAAAAATCCATATACCTGTTGACGAAATTCCTGTAGTTTGTCAATAATCATGGCTGTAGATATGTCTTTCTTTTTTATCTACTTTAGGCAGTTTGTATCTCTTTTACTCTGCCTTTCTTACCTTTTTTAGTCTAAACTCCAGTCCTCCTAGGGGGTAAAAGGGTTTTGTTGTCCAACAGAAACGTTGGGTGGTTGAGTGTACTTTTGCATGGTTTTCTCGCTTTCGTCGATTGAACAGAGAGTACGAACTTTTACCTGAAACTTCTGAGGCTTTTTTCTATGTTGGCATGATTCAAATTCTCATCAAACGCCTCGCTTAACTTCTCAAACACGCTCTGAGGAATGATATGAAAAATGCTTCGACTACACTCAGCCAATGGAGGATTATGCTGGCTGAGCGTAGTCGAAGCCCTGAATAAATCTCACGAATGATTCAGGGCTTGCAATAGCATTCTGGGAGAAACCCACAAAACAAAAAAGGCTATAGATGAACGGCGATCGCTATTTCCTCTTCCTCATAGAGAGCCAGATCGATGAAGTTACTTTCTATAACTTCACCATTCACTGTCATTTGTTTGACATCGCTATGATTAACTACTGTCATCGAGAGCATCTTACCGCGAAACTTACGCTGTGCAGTGAAGCCCGACCATTCATTTGGAATTTTAGGATCGATAATCATGCCCGTGAAAGTGGGCTGGAAGCCCAAAATGTAGTCAATACCAATGCGTAGCATCCACACCGCCGTGCCCGTCAGCCATGAATGGCTTGCCTGTCCTTGGGTTTCATGATCGGGGCTAGTCACATATTCAGGATAGACATAGGGTTCAGTTTCAAAGCGATCGCATTTATCATCAGTTGCTTGTGAGGAATTAATCGGCATCATGCGACGATAGATTTCCCATGCAAATTCGGTGTCACCATTGAGCAGAGAAGCGAGTACAAACCAAGATGAGGCATGGTTAAACACTGCGCCGTTCTCTTTCTTCCCTGGCACACAACGACTAATTAGCCCAACCGTATCATCAATTTCTGTAAAGGAAGGCGCAACAATCTGCATCCCAAAGGGTGTCGCCAGATATTCACGACTGCTTGCCATACAGCGATCGGCGCGATCCTTCGGTGCAAGTTCGGAAATTACTGCCCATGATTGTGCATTGACAAATATTTTGCCTTGACTTGCACTTGATACGCCAATCGGTTCGCCATTGTCACGGAAAGCACGTAAATACCATTCTCCATCCCAACAAATGTCATTAGTTACTTGACGCAGATGCTCATAGAATTTTTGGAATCTATTAATCGCATCGCGATCGCCTTGATGTTCACAGACAGGCAGTGACTTATTCAACACATAACCCAAAAAGAAAGCACCCCAAGTAGTTTCGCCTTTGCCCTGTGAGCCAACATGATCAAGCGTATCATTCCAATCGCCTGTAAAGATGCGGGGCATCCCTCGCTCACCTGTATTAGCGATCGCAAAGTCTAGCGCTCTTACCAAATGCTCATAGACTGTCCCTGAAGTATCATCATGGTAAGGAACTACTTCGTCTAAAATCGAGAAATCACCAGTTTCCTTGAGATATTCGACAATCCCAAAAGGAATCCAAAGTGGTGTATCGGAATGGTTAGTGCGTTCGCCTGTATTGGTTAGCACAAAATAATTATGTAAAGTGGAACCATCCTTAAATTGGAAGTTCAGGGCTTTAATCAATCTTTCGCGCACTCTTGCAGGATCAACCATCACCACGCCGAGAATATCTTGGAAGCGATCGCGCATGCCTGTCCCAAACAGCAAACCACCGTGATAATAGCCCGAATTTCGCGCCATATCAAAGGTAACCGCCGCCTGATACTGATTCCAGACATTGATCATCGCGTTAAATGCTGCATCGGGCGTTTGCACCTGTACACAGGACAAATGCTGATCCCATTTTTGTTTGAGTTGTAGGAATTGGCGATCAACAACTTCCATAATCTTGCCCCCCTTTACAAGAGGGGTAGGGGGTATCTCTTTAGGCGCAATCTCCAAAACTACTGCAAAATCAACAGAACCATTCGCCTCTAAGCTAACCTTCGATTGCAACGCCACGACGGGATCACCAGCTGTGATTTCTGTGTTTTTCATTACCCCTGTTTCTACAGCTAAGGGATTCGATTCCGATCGCCATCTGCCGATGAAAGTATCGAGACTACTATCAAAACCAGAAATCGGTAAACTCTGAGAAAAATAAATCTGATACTTCCAGTCAATATTTGGCTGCTTCACGGAAACGCCCTTATTCAATACCCAATAGCGGCGAGTGGCAACCAAAGCTTGCAAATCTTGATCAAAATGAATGTCTGTGAAATGCTTGTCATTCGGTTGATTAATTTGATCATTGAGAGCATTCCCCATTAGCAATTCCAAAAAGGAATAAACTTCTAAATCTCTCGTCTGTCCTGACAGTTCCGTTAACTTCACGCGCCAAATTTCAGCATTAGTATCGGTAGGAACGAAGTAAGTAATTTCCCCACGAATTCCATTAATCTCTGTTGTGATTTTGGTATAGCCCTGCCCATGCCGACATTCATAGAAGTCATATTTAAGGTGAATTGTCGGTGACCAACTCAGTGACCAATATTTCCCTGTAGCAGCATCTTTGATCATCACATAGCGCCCAGGACGATCCCAAGGAAGGCAGTTATAGCGCATCCGACTGATGCGGTTATCGCGGGGCGAGTCCAAAAAGCTAAAGCCACCACCTGTATGGGAAATCAACCCTGCATACTGGCTATTCCACATATAGTTAAACCAAGGGCGAGGGGTG
This sequence comes from Pseudanabaena sp. SR411, assembly GCF_002251945.1. Lineage (GTDB taxonomy): Bacteria > Cyanobacteriota > Cyanobacteriia > Pseudanabaenales > Pseudanabaenaceae > Pseudanabaena. Next base: position 2,125 of record NZ_NDHW01000072.1, on the reverse strand, counting down.
CGCGGATTTGTAATCACAAATTCCCGATAATCTTCAGTGTAATAGCCGTATTGGTTTGCGATCGCCACAGTTTTAAATCTTCCTTCTTTGTATAATAATCATGTTTTGTGGTTAACTTTTGACCATAAAACATAACGAGATTGCGACATAGATTATCTCAATTAATCTGGCGAAAACAAGATAGATCTTGCTAAATACCTGTGCAGAATAAATGCCCCAAACCTGTAAGGTTACGACCCGCAGGGTCGCAACCTTACAGGTTTGGTTTTGTAATTAACGTGAGTTCGGGATAAGCTACAAAATTTTAAAAGCCAAAACAGTAAAAGCCTCGCTTTGCGAGGCTTTTACTGTTTTGGCTCCTAGAAAGGGTTCGCGCCGCTAACCCTTTCTAGGAGCCAGTTTGAAATTAACCCGAACTCACGTTAATTAATTATGCTCATCTACTTATAGGTTTTCAATTACAAAACGAGAAGAGCCACTCAGTTTCCGAATTGTTACTTATGAAAACAATTCCAGCCCCGAAGGTGCTGGAACCACCAAAATTGTTTTTTTGCAAGCTAGCCTAACACCAAGAATGTTCATCTTCAGGATTATTCAGCAACTCGCGAATATTAGCCTCAATAACTCGATAGCCTACATTCCCATTTAGTCTTTGTCGCCCTTCGTTGAAAATCATCGTGGGGCTAACGGACACAGTTTTTTCGCGAATTAGCTCAAAATCCCTTGATAGCAAAGCATAGGCTTCGCCACTATCAATTTGAGCTTGCAGATCGGCGATCGCAATACCTAATTTCTCAGCAATCTGAAACTGTACTTTGCGATCGCTAACATCCGCAGTTTCCACAAAAAAGGCGCGGCGAAATTCCCAATTGGCTTTTTCAAATAGTTTCTCTGCTTTAGGAATCAGACCCTTGATTTCTAATAGTTGAATTGCATTCAGAAATAGATGACAGGAGGTGGCTGAAGTTGGCGTATTGACGACCCAGATATCGGGATGCACGGTGATATGGGGAAACTTAGCCGCGACTGTATGCACATGATTGCTATAGCCGCGTAATCCACCGCGATCGCGCCAACTTTTTTCTAATTTTTCATGGGCATTGCCAAATACAGGGAAAAAATGATAGTCGATCGCCACTTGATCGGGAAAGTTAGCAGCTAGTTCATCAAGGCGGATTTGGGCGATATAAGCCCAAACACAGAGAACATCGGAATAGTAAGAAATGTTAATTGGTTCCACTGATTTTTTTGAGTGATTGTAAGTGGCTATTTAAGATTCCCCCAGCCCCTCTCCCAAAGCAGGGCTATTTCAAGAAGGAGCTAGAGAGATTTTAAGAAAGTAAAGACAAGATAGCAGGTAAATTATGTGCAAAATAGTCAATAGCACCTTTAATTGATTCAAAGCCATTATTTCTAAATATAGAAAGCACCCAAGTCCTAATAATCGATAGATTAATCGGTGTTTTACCTGCTCTTTGCTTACTCTGATCTTCATTGAAAATGACATCTTTGTACCCAATGTAAGCGATTTTCAATATGCCAATGCTGCCTAATTACTTTGGCAATCCTTGTCGAAGTAGGAGGAAGAGAACTGATGTAGTAGCTTAGAGTACTGAAGGCAATACCATCTCTAACTCCTGAACGAGTAACTCTAATCACCGAAAGTACTTTTTGCCAACTTGGGTGGATATCTGGGGGTGGTGTAAATACCTCCACCATTCTCTTAACTTTTCGTCCGATAAGTCGTCTTCAACTTTAACTTGGACTGGTTTTGCTTGCTCAGTATGCGCTTGAATCGCTGCTTGTAGTTTTGGTTGATTTTTCTTGACTTTGATTATGTAGTCATTTTTGCTAGCGACAATCGCTTCGACTGTTTTTTTTGACAGTGTAAAGCATCCATCGTAAATACATGATTTTCTAACTTAAGGGACTTGCGAGGAAATAAGATACCAATCAATTAGGAACAATGGTTATATCCCATTTGGGTAAAGTATCAGAACGTTGCCAAAATGGAAAATACTGTTTCAAGTCTTCTGGTAGAAGTTTTATGCCCTTCACATAGGCTGTTTCCACTAAATGAACAATTGGTGAAATCCCTTTCCATGTCATGTTACTAGCCCACCTT
>NZ_NDHW01000071.1 GCF_002251945.1 Pseudanabaena sp. SR411 | reverse complement strand
GTCTTTCTTTTTTATCTACTTTAGGCAGTTTGTATCTCTTTTACTCTGCCTTTCTTACCTTTTTTAGTCTAAACTCCAGTAATCCTAGTAACTAGCGTTGTTTAGAGTTGTGCCATCTAGTAGGGCATATTCAAAGTTACTTTTGAGAAGATTGGCATTGTCTAGATTTGCCTCGGTCAGATTGGTATGTTTGAGATTGGCATAACTCAAATTACAGCCAAAGCAGTTTGCACCTGTTAAATCTGCACCTTCTAGATTGGCAAATTCTAGGCTAGCATTGCTCAAATTTGCCCCTCGTAAATTGGCATTTTGGAGAATTGCACCTCTCAGAATTGCCCCACTCAAGTCTGCTCCCCCCAGATTTGCTCCTTTTAAATTAGCATTGCTCAAATCGGTATTAGTCAAATTTGTAAAACTAAGGGTCGATCGCTCTAGATTTGCGCCCCGCAGGTCAGACTCACTCAAGTCAGTTAGGTCAAGATCGGCATTTCGTAAATCTGAGCTAGTCAGATTAATAGCTGACAGCTTACAGCAAGACAATTTCAGCCCCGAAAAATTTTCTGAATCAAAATCTTTGCGCCCCAGCTCATACATTTTTTTGAGAGCCATTCCCATTGCAAGGGCATTAGTTGTAGGAGAGTGATGAAGGTTAGGGTTTTGAGTGGACATCATGACGATCGCTCTCTAGCTTAGACATTTAGCTGTTTGTAGCTATTGGTTTAAATATAAGGCGATCGCTATTGATTCCACTTCACCCTAATGGATTGCATAGGATGATCGCTATTATCAAGCGGCTTTCTAAAAATAAAGAAGGACGCTTTGCGCCTTTCTTTATTTTTAGGTTCGATATCCTAACAAGAATAGTAATCTCTGTAAGAATGAAGTTTTTCAAAAAAGAAATCAAATATCATTTACTTTTTTATAATAAACTCAGGTTGTATTGCTTAAGGGATAAAGATCACAGATTATTTAGAATTAAGGTAGAATAATAGTAATCAGCAGAATTAGATATTGCTGATTCTCGCTTGTTATCGGCACTGGAGGAAATAATGTCTAAAGAACAAAAGGGCAATAAAGAGGCTAAAAAGCCCAAGAAAGATCCTGCTGAGAAAAAAGAGAAGAAAGACCCTAAAAGATACAATTAATTTCAACTTGACCCCGTAAAGAAACTGAGACTTAATTAATTACAAATCCCTAACTGTAAAGTTGCGTCCCTGCGGGGTGAAGCTTTACAGTTAGGGATAATTTTATTTTGTCGGCACTGGACAGCTAATTAGTGATAGAGCGATGAAGCTGTTGATTGGCAAGGCTTTACAAGTAAATTGCGACTAAAGCCTGAAATCGTTGCCAGATAGAGGTTAGGGGCTTGCGAAGAAATAAGATACCAAAGATTATAGAAATAGGGATATAAAATTCTTGTTTTCAATTTATATAGGACTAAGAGAGTGATTTTCAGCGATGAAATCAAAGCCACA
>NZ_NDHW01000070.1 GCF_002251945.1 Pseudanabaena sp. SR411 | reverse complement strand
AACGCTCAAGCCAAAAAAAGAAGCACTGATTAAATCTCTAGTAACTTTTAAAGATCGCTGTGGTGGATTCTATAGCGATCGAGCTTTTCTTCTAGCAGCCATAGGGATTTCAGAATTTAAGGATTGCTCTTTTTCTGATGAGATTATTAAGCAATTGATGTGTTGGAAGTTCGGTGATTTTAATTTGCTGAAACGTGGCTGGGAATTGTTTTTAAGTCCTGGAAAAGTCAATACTAGACAAAGCTATGCTGAAATGATACTTAGCAGTACAGATTCTCAAAAGGTGATTCAGGCGCTAACAAAAGTCTTAGAATCAACCTTCATTAGCTTATGCTATCAAAAAGTGTCCCAAGCACCAATCCGAAAACTATTATGGAACCTAATATTAATTCCAAATTTAGATTCCCATTCAAGCTTAGTTGGTATTTTAGCCAAATATTTTTTTATTCAAGATGCAAATATCTGTTGGAGTGCTGCTCACGACCTAGTTAGAATCAACCCAGATAAAGAAACAGCAGTTCAAGTATTAAGACTTTTACTAGAAAATACGCAAAATAAAAATAATTACAATATCAGAGTTATTCGAGAACGAGCGGTGAAGAGTTTAGGGCAATTAGGTTTTGGTAATGCAAATGCCATTCAAATATTAGTATGGGTGCTAACGACAGATAAAGATGCGCGCCTATGTAAAAAAGCAGCAGATAGCCTTGGAGAAGTTAATGTTGGTAATGAGACTGCTATTCAAGCACTAGCATGGGTGCTAGAAATCATTCAAGATAAAAGTATCCTAAAAGAGACGGATTGGGATGCTGTTGATGCCGATCCGTTCGGGAATAGTCACTATACGTACGTTAGCGCACATGACATCAGTTGTAGTGCAATCAAGAGCTTAGGTAAAATTGGTGTTAGTAATAAGATTGCAATCAGGGCATTGGTAAAGATAATAGAAAGCACACAGGACGAAACACAAGATACCCTTTTGAAGGTAGGTAATCCTGCTTTTTGGCAAGCAATTGGAAGTTTAGGAGAGATTGCCGACGGTGATGAAAGTGCGATTTTAATACTAGTCAAAATAATAGAAACAACTCAAGATGAAAGTATCTTTTCTCTAACAACTGAAAGTCTAGGAAAAATCAGTATAGGCAATGAAACTGCAATTAAGGCATTAGTGCGAGTGATAGAAACAACTCGAAAAATAACCGTTTGTTGTAGTGCTGCTGAGACTTTAAGTACAATCGGTACCGAAAATGAGCTTGCAAAGCAAGAATTAATATGTTTACTAAAAATTGCTCAGGATGAACTTACTCGCCTATACGCAGCCTATAGCTTAGGTGAAATTGATCCAGGAAATGAGATAGCTATTTGGGCATTAGTGCATCTACTGGAAACAACTCGAAGTGTTTATGTGTATTTAGTCGCAGCTCTTAATTTAGGTCTAATCGATCCAGATAAAAAAACAGCAGTTTCTTCATTAGTACAGATTTTAGAAACAACTCAAGATGAAGCTATCTTTCTTTCAGCAGCAGAAATACTATGTACAATCAATCCTAGTAGTAAGATAGCAGTTTCTTCATTAGTACAGATTTTAGAAACAACTCAAGATGAAGCTATCTTTCTTTCAGCAGCAGAAATACTATGCAAAATCGATCCTAACAATAAGACAGCAATCCCGACACTGCTTAAGATTTTAAAAGTTACTAAACCGGAGAAAAAATCATATAAAACTGCATCAGATGTCTTAATAAAAATTGGCATTGGAGATAAAACAGCTATTCAAGGATTAGTGTCTATGCTAGATGCACCTGGTACTTGGCCTCATTTTTCAAACACATTAGCAAACTTGAGCACAATCAGCATTGGTGATGAAACAGCATACAATTCACTGCTTGCAATCTTGGGAAAAAGTCGGAATAGCGTTATCCAGCAAATGGTGGTGAAAAATTTGAATAAAATTGATGTTACTGGTGATATGACAACTCTAGCGCTTGTGCAATCTCTTCGCCGTCGCACCTTAGTAATAAAAGAACTCTATCAACTAATGATGAAATGTTCTGAAGCTAAACCTTATACAGACTTTTATAAAGTATTCAAGTTATATCCATGGACATATTGGATTTACAGAAATCTAGAGACAATCCGTGTGGCAATCGAGCGTTCCCCACTTGGATTTTTCTTTAGGAGTATTTGGAAGTATTGACTATTGCACTGTCTTAGCTCGTTAATGCGCCATTTCTACAAATCCAATCTCCAATTATTTGGGTTTAGGCTATCCAGAAAGTGCAAAGATCTGCCAAACATCCACAGTATAGATGGGGATGAGTTAAATTCTTTCCAAAAATCTTGATAGGAAAGAATGTCAGCCAATATCATCATTACTGCATAGACTTCTTGAACATCAAGGTTTGCCTTAATGTAATGGCTGTAGTGTTTAATGAATTGTAATAAAGCTGGGGTTGCATTTTCATCCCTAATGATTATCTTATTTAGAGTGTTTGCTGCGACCCTGTGAAGAGAGCTAGTAGAGGTAGTTTTTATTAAAAACTGAAATATTGCATGAATTGCCGCCTCATTTCCAATACCAATATTCTCCAAATTCTCCAGTGCTCTCCAATAGATATGATGATTTTTCTTAGTTCTCAACATACGTATAAATTCTTGAATTGCTGTCTCATTGCCAATACCGATACTGCTCAACATATCGACCGCTCTTTTATACTTTGGCGTTTTAATCTGACGATGAACGAACTTAGTTGTTTCTATTATTTGCACTAGTGGGTAAATTAACTCATCATAGTTTGAGGCAGCTTTGTACAATCCTTCGATTGCCCACCACCTATTACCTTCATCTTCAGTCTTCTCTAATACATCCACTAGCACTCGAATCGCAATTTTATTGCCAGAAGCGATTTCACTTAAATTGTAAGCTGCTATCGTTCGTAAGGATTCATATTCATTTCTATCCTCAAGTGTTTCCACTAACCATACCAATGCCCGTATTGCAGTCTCATTGCCAGGATTAATTTTTCCTAAGCTGTAAGCAGCACCCTGATAAGTATAGTCATACTGAGTCGTCTCAACTATATGAACCAGTACCTTGATTGCTATCTCATTGCCAGGATTAATTTTTCCTAAGCACTCTGCTACACACCAACGGATATTTTCATCTTGAGTTTCTTCAATTAACTTTAGTAGGGACTGAATCGCAATCTCATTGCCTACTCCAATTTTACTCAAACTGTCGGCTACGTAAAATGATCGAAAAGAAACATTTTGGTTTTGAATCATCTTCATAACTCGTACCAATGACCGAATTGCCATTTCATTACCTACACCAATTTGATTTAAAGTGAAAGTCGCACTCAGACAAATGTTTTCATCATTAGTTTCTTCTATCAACCTTACCATTACTCGTATTACAGTTTCATTTCCCAAACTAATTTTGCCTAAGCTGTCAAATGCTTGAAAATGAATTTCTTGATCTTGAGAATTTTTTAAAATTTGTAGTAGTTCTGCAATAGCAGTCTCATTACCTATACCAATTTTACCTAGACTTTGTACTGCAATAAAACGGATATGCTGTATAAGAGATTTGCTCCGAGATCTGTCTATAAAAGTCGATTTGTCTTGAGTAATTTCTTGAACTTCAAGAAACCACATTAGTGATTGAATAACAGTTTCATACCAAGGCTTAGTAAGTACAGATATGGGTTTATCTTGTGTAACTCCTAAAAGCCATACTAATGATCGAATTGCAGTTTCATCATCACCGCTAGCAATTTTTTCTAGACTCTCCACAGAGTTCTTTAAAGTATTGTAATCTTGGGTTGTTCTTAATACCTGTCTTAACGTTTGAATTGCAAATTTATTGTTTTCACCAATTATTCCCAAGCCTTTAACTGCTTCTGCTCGAATATCTCTGATTCTAGATTTTCTTTCTCCAGTATTATCCAGCAAATATTTAATTGCTCTAATCGCATTTTCGTTGCTTGGTATAAGCTTTCCCAAACTTTCAGCCGACTCTTGGTATGTATATAAATTACGATTGAAATTTAACTCTTTTCTGCATATTTGAATCACCTTTCGTGGGATTGTGTTACTGGAGGCAGATAAAGTAGGTTCAAGTTTTCTCAACAAAGACATTAGTGCCTGAATCATCTTTTGAGAGTCTGTATTTTTGAAAATCCCCTCAGCATAATTTTTTCTGACTATTACTCTTCCGAGATTTATAAGAGAATCCCAGCCACGTTTCAGCAAATTAAAATCACCGAACTTCCAACACATCAATTGCTTAATAATCTCATCAGAAAAAGAGCAATCCTTAAATTCTGAAATCCCTATGGCTGCTAGAAGAAAAGCTCGATCGCTATAGAATCCACCACAGCGATCTTTAAAAGTTACTAGAGATTTAATCAGTGCTTCTTTTTTTGGCTTGAGCGTTTCATCTTTACGGCCTAGCCACAACAGAAATACTTGTCTCCACTGAGGCTCAAAAACTCGATAACTGGCTTCCTTTGCCATAGGATTTTTGGAAATGGGATTGAAGAAAAACTTTCCATCGCTAATGCTAATAGCAGCAAAATACTCTTCAAAAGTTGGGTGAAAGAAAGCATAAACTTTTTGCTCTGGATCATCAGCATCCACACCAACTTGATTTAACCAACCAATTTTCAACGCCAATTCGAGTAGTGTTTCTTGCCCTTCTAGTAGTGGTTTATCTAAGTGGCGGCGGACAAATTCGTGACGCAGTCGAAATCGAGC
>NZ_NDHW01000069.1 GCF_002251945.1 Pseudanabaena sp. SR411 | reverse complement strand
TCTCAGGAAATCGCTGAAACCCTCATTGTCTCGTTGTAAATATTTTTAGGCTTCCATTACGAGCGGAATGTGGGTTGGAAACTATTGCAGACAAAAGAACCTCTTCTCTTAAAAGCCCCCCTTTGCAAGGGGGGGTAGGGGGGATCAACCCTCCAAACGTAGCCAAAAAACTTATTCAAGCTCACAAGGCGATCGCGCAATTGACTCAATTCATCCACAGTGACTAAAGATCCCCCCTACCCCCCTTAGAAAGGGGGGCTTTCAGACAACTTCACAAAATGAAAAACTAATCTTGAAAACTATTACAGACAAAAGAACCTCTTCTCTTAAAAGCCCCCCTTTGCAAGGGGGGGTAGGGGGGATCAACCCTCCAAACGAAGCCAAAAAATTTATTCAAGCTTATTAATGCGATCGCACAATTGACTCAATACATCTAAAGTGACTAAAGATCCCCCCTACCCCCCTTAGAAAGGGGGGCTTTTGGACAACTTCACAAAATGAGAAACTAATTTTGGAAACTATCGCAGACAAAAGAACCTCTTCTCTTAAAAGCCCCCTTTTGCAAGGGGGGTAGGGGGGATCAACCCTCCAAACGAAGCCAAAAAGCCTATCTATTTATCTATTCTCCCCAAATTGAACATATGGCAGAATTCCATAAGATAAACAACTGACGAAAGCGAAAAGTTTAGATCCCCCCTACCCCCCTTAGAAAGGGGGGCTTTTGAGAATTGAGGTATTTTTAGAGAAGGAGACTTTTAAGAATCTATGATCCAAACCGACAACCATCTACCTTACAACCCCAAACTAGGCGATCGCGCTAGAGAACTTCGCAAAAACATGACCAAAGCAGAGCGAAAACTTTGGTATGACTATCTTCGAGATCTTTCTACCAGATTTTATCGACAAAGACCCATCGACAACTTCATCGTGGACTTTTATTGCCCAGCCTTAAAGCTAGTGATTGAAATTGATGGCAACACGCACAACAGTCAAGAGGCAAAAGATTATGATTTAGAGCGATCGCAGAGATTAGAAGGTTATGGATTGCAAGTGGTAAGGTTTACAAATGAAGAAGTTTTAGCTGACTTTGAAGGGGTTTGTTTGAGGATTGAAAATTTCACTCCATACAATGTCTAAGCACAAAGGGCGCAGCATTTGCGGATCGAGATTTCAGTGATGAGTTTAAAAATTGTCGCGCAAATGCAACGCCCCTACGGATCTGTTGCGATAAATCAATGGGATTTATAAAATTTGCAATTCTCTCAATTCGGGAATGCTCGGCTCCTAAACCTCTGACATCCGCCCTAATCCCCAAACCGCAGGGATAAGCGATCGGTAAAAGCACAGAGGGCGCAGCATTTGCAGATCTAGATTTCTGTGATGGGTTTAAAAATTGTCGCGCAAATGCAACGCCCCTAATCCTAATATGTTATTTAATTTGCGATCCTAAATCATTGGGGACACGAATAATTTAAAGAAAAAAATAGCAGAGATAAAGATCCCCGACTTTTTGGATGAATTCATAAATTATCTTCGCTTGCGTAGAAAAAGTCGGGGATCTGAGCGTTTACAGACAGCACAAAAAGAAACATCGCAGCTAAAGGAGCTTGCCCCCACCCAAAAAATTTTGCCTTTTTCCGTTTACTTGACTCATCCTTCCAAAAACTCAACCTTGCCCGTCGCCAATCGATAATAAGCTGGCACAACTTTTAAAGTTTCATTCTTCACTTCATGGGACAAAATTGGAACTGTAGATTTGATCTCACTTACCATTAGATTTACATGCGCTTTCACGGTATCACTGATCACGCAATCACCATTTGCTTCTTGTCCAGCCTTTACCGCAGGCTCAATATAACTAATCAACGAATTAAGCTTACCTTCGGAAAATGCGTGATTGATTGCAGCCATCACTGCGCCACAACGTTCATGCCCTAGGACGACAACTAATCTTGTTCCTAAGTGCTCAACCGCAAATTCAATGCTGGCAATTACCGCATCGTCAGCCACATTGCCCGCAACCCTGAGTACAAATAAATCGCCAACACCTTGATCGAAAATAAGTTCAGGAACAACGCGAGAATCAGCACAGCCTAGGATGATTGCAAAAGGATGCTGAGCAACTGACAGATCGACACGGCGCTGAGCGCCTTCATGGGGATGTTCTACATGATCAAGCGTGTAGCGTTCATTTCCTTCTTTTAGCTCATGTAATGCGGCTTCAGCACTTAGGTTATTGACCGTGTAATAGGTTTGATTTGCCGCAAGCATATGTGATTATCAAATCAGTATGCTTCAAGATAGCTATCTGCCTATTAGGGAAAAGTAGTGAACTTGACATATGGCTATGGGGGGCAAGTAAATGTATTGATTCCATGACAAAATTTTACTGACGCACAATGCGATTCTCTGTTTTTACCTGCAAGGGTGAGCTAGCAGTGATATATTCGGCGATCGCATCCGATAGCAGATAGCCAGTTTCCAATAGATTTTTGCCTTCCGCAAAAACGCGATAACTGTCACCACCAGAGGCAAGAAAGTTATTTGTTGCTACCTTGTAAACTTGATTAGAATTTAACAATTGGAACTTGCCTGAAGCATCTTTTACTTCTACTTTCGTAACTCGCTTACCTGCGGGAAGTTTGCTATCCCAGACCAAGCGAATACCCGCCACTTGCGGAAATCTGCCTTCCTCTAGCTCTGCCATACTCACACCACTCTCTAAAGCTTCTGTTAACTGCTTGCCAGTTAACTCCACCCGCGTAATTGTATTGCCAAAGGGAAGTGCTTCTAACACATGCCCCATCGTGATCTCACCTAAAGGGAATCCATTGCGAATGCCACCCGCATTCATGATCACTACTTGAACTTGATCCACCTTTGTCTTTGCCAAGATTGCATCAGCAATCAAGTTGCCTAGAGCCGTTTCGCTAGTTCTCAGTTTGACGCGATCGCCATCAAGAGCAACCAGTGATTTACCGATAATCTTTTGACGCAATGCTTCAATTGGTGCAGCATAGGCTTTGAGCTTGTCTGTAAATTCTTGATTAGACTTGATACTCGCATCAAGCACATGGGGTTTACCCGCCCAAGCAATTAACTTACCTGCGCGATCAAAACTCACCGACAGATCCCCTAGATATTTACCCCATTCCCAATCTGTCACCACTAACACAGGTTCCTTGGTTCCATTCTTCTCAACCAATGGATAGGGATGATTAGCGTTAGGAATATTGCCAACGGATGTATGGCTATGACCACCGATGATAATATCAATATCAGGGACTTTTTGCGCTAGCAGCACATCATTCTCAAAGCCAATGTGAGTAAGCGCTACAATCTTATTAATTCCCTGTTGTTTGAGAGCCGATATTGAAGCTTTAGCTGCTGCGATCGGATCAGTAAACTTCACTCCATCACCGACATTGGCTAATATCGCCGTGTCTGGAGTCGTCAAACCAAACACCCCAATCTTTTCGCCTTGCATATTCAGAACATGCCAAGGACGAACTTTGCCATAAAGAGGTGATTCGGGCGCGATGTCGATATTTGCAGAAATGATTGGGAATTTAGCTTTAGCGATGAAGTCAGCGAGTACTTGCTGTCCGCGATCAAACTCATGATTACCAATCGTACTAGCATCGTAGTTAAGGTCGTTATAAAAATCCAGATCCGCCTGACCTAGATATTGATTGAAATAGAGAGTCCCTTGAAAAATATCGCCTGCATCCAATAACAACAAAGGTTCTTGATTAGTCTTGTTCTCCGCACGGATTTGATCGATGAGCGTGCGGCGACGGGCTATTCCACCCAGCAAGCGATCGCCATATTTAACAAGTTCCAAATGTGCGTGATGATCGTTGGTATGCAAAATCCTGAGTGAGAAGCGACTTTCCTCTGCAACGACATTTAACAGTGCTGGTGAAACCGCAATGAGAAAGGTAATCACAAAAGCTACGAATATCTGAAAAGATCGCCTCATTTGAGGTTTCAGTTTTAAAAAATTGGCGATCGCTTTAAAATTATTCCTTGCTTTCACAATCATCACCCTCAAGTTCAAAGGTTTTCCTAGGCTAGTTTAACCCTTGTTTTAAGCGATCGCTTAAAATTTAACCCGCCGATAAACTTCTTGCATTGGTAGTTCTAGATTTAAGCTCTGTAAGTAAATTGTCTGCTCTAAGCGATCGCATATTTGTAATTGCCAGCGATCATTATTATTTTGGCGATCAATTTGGTGATATTGCTCCACATAGGGTTCTGATTGACTAACGAGCAAATATTCACAAAAGCTAGGAATCGAGCGATATTTTCTAAACTTGTCGCCGCGATCGTAGCCTTCGGTTGAGGGAGATAGAACTTCAACAATCAGTAAGGGATTTAGAATTTCGTCAGTGCGATCGCCGTTAAATTCGGGTTCGCCATTAATAACCATCAGATCGGTGTAAGTACCACATTTATAATCAGGAATCCATACGCGCAAATCGCTATTGTATAAACGAAAATCTGTATCTCTAAGCAAAAATCCTAGGTAACTCAATAGATTGATTGAGATCGTGCTATGAGTTGCTGTTGCTCCAGATATATTAATAATTTCTCCGTTGCAATATTCATAACGTTCCTCAGAGGTTTCGGCGATCGCTCGATATTCTTCTAGGGTCTTGCGAACTTTGCGATCTGAAGTTTCAGATTCTGGAGATATATTTGTGGCGATCGGTTTAGCTTGAGCGATGACCATGATCGTACCTCTGAGAATGGCGTAACGTTAAGAGCTAATGATAGCGTAGGGGCAATTCATGAATTGCCCCTACGCTATCGCTTATTTGAACTTATCGAGAATGCGGCGCATAGCTTCATTCACATTATCTCGACTGTTGAAAGCTGAAATACGGAAGTAACCTTCACCTGCTGCACCAAAACCAGAACCGGGGGTTCCCACGACATTACAGGTTTGCAAAAGCTTATCGAAGAAATCCCAACTGGTCAGCCCTGCGGGAGTCTTCACCCATACATAGGGAGCATTCTCACCGCCATAAACCGCTAAACCAGCTTCGGTCAACTTCTCACGGATAATCTTGGCATTTTCCATGTAGAAGTCAATCAAGGCTCTAGTTTGTGCTTTCCCTTCTTCCGAATAGACTGCTTCCGCACCACGTTGGACGATGTAGGAAACACCATTAAACTTAGTAGATTGCCGACGATTCCAGAGCTTCCAGAGTTCGACATTAGAACCATCTTTCGCCTTGCCAATCAAGTTCTTAGGCACAACGGTTAAGGCGCAACGAGTACCTGTAAATCCTGCATTCTTGGAGAAAGAACGGAACTCGATCGCACATTCCTTTGCGCCTTCAATTTCGTAGATTGAGTGAGGAAGACTAGGATCGGTGATAAATGCTTCGTAGGCAGCATCAAAGAAGATGATTGAACCATTGGCGCGGGCATAATCTACCCATGCTTGCAGATGTTCCTTAGTGGCGGTTGCGCCTGTAGGATTGTTGGGGAAGCAGAGATAAATCAGATCGACTTTTTGGGTAGGAATCTCGGCGGTGAAGTTGTTTTCCGCAGTCACAGGCAAATAAACTAAGCCTTCGTATTCGCCTTTCTCGTTGATATCGCCTGTGTGACCTGCCATCACGTTAGTATCCACATACACGGGATAGACAGGATCGGTAACAGCAATAATATTATCATCGCCAAAAATATCGAGAATGTTGCCACAGTCGCACTTAGAACCGTCGGAAATAAAAATCTCAGAAGCGTCAATATCACAGCCTCTTGGCTGAAAATCATTCGCGGCAATCTTTTCACGCAACCATGCGTAGCCTTGTTCGGGGCCATATCCCTTAAATGAACTGCGATCGCCCATATCTTCAACGGCTTTGATCATGGCATCACGACATGCTTGGGGCAAGGGTTCGGTGACATCGCCAATGCCGAGGCGGATCACTTTTGCGTCAGGATTTGCCTCGATAAAGGCATTTACCCGTCTTGCAATTTCGGGAAACAGGTAGCCTGCCTTGAGTTTGAGATAGTTGTCGTTAACGGTAGCCATGATGGATGAGTTAATCTTTTTTGATTTTTGTATAGTTTTATATTATGCCTTTATGCAAGTTGCTAATGAGAATTGCTGGAGCAAGATTGTCAGTCAGCACCAAGGCTACAAGTCCTGATATGATCGTCAGGCAGAATCACTGTTAAGTAGCTCGCCATAATTAAAACCTAAAACCAGAAGCTGTCCCGCCCGCGTAGCGGGCGGGACAGCTTTCTAGGTTTTCAGTTTACTTATGCCTAGCTACTTAATAGACTAACGAAATTCTAGCGAATATCTCTAGCGAACATCAGCGAATACTTCCAGCAATATGCGTCTATCTCAAATGCTCTGGGTCACTCTGCGCGAAGATCCCGCCGAAGCAGAACTCACAAGTCACAAATTGTTATTGCGTGCAGGCTATATCAGGCGCGTGGGTTCAGGCTTGTATGTGTACTTGCCGCTGATGTGGCGCGTTTTACAAAAGATATCGGCGATCGTCCGCGAAGAGATGAACGATACAGGGGCGCAAGAATGTCTATTAACGCAGTTGCAACCTGCGGAACTTTGGCAGGAGTCAGGACGTTGGGATACCTACACCAAAGCCGAAGGGATCATGTTTGCCCTCACCGATCGCGCTAATCGTGAAGTCGGTCTTGGTCCCACCCATGAAGAAATTATTACGGCGATCGCTAGAGATACGATTCGCTCCTACCGTCAATTGCCACAGCATTTGTATCAAATCCAAACCAAGTTCCGTGATGAGATTCGTCCTCGCTTTGGGTTAATGCGTGGTCGTGAGTTCATTATGAAGGATGGCTATTCCTTCCATGAAAATGAAGAGAGCCTCAAAGAAACCTACTACGAAATGGATCGCGCTTATCGGAAGATGTTCGATCGCTGTGGTCTGAAATTCAGGGCAGTAGAAGCAGACTCAGGGGCGATCGGTGGTTCAGGTTCGCAGGAGTTTATGGTGCTAGCGGAAGCGGGTGAAGATGATATTCTGTTCACCGAAGATAGCAGCTACGCCGCCAATGTCGAGAAAGCAGTATCTTTGCCGACCGATGCTGTGCCTTCGCATTTTGATAAATTTGAGAAAGTGCATACACCGAAAAAGGGAAGCATTGAGACTGTGTGCAAGTTGCTGAAATGCGACCCCACCCAAGTTGTGAAACAGGTTCTCTATCAAGTCGTTTATGACAATGGCACAAACGTTTTAGTGCTAGTCAGCATTCGAGGTGATCGCGATGTCAATGAAGTGAAGCTACAAAATGAACTGACGAAACTAGCAAGTAACTATGGTGGGAAAGCCGTTATCAACCTCCAAGTTGCCGATCCTGAATCTCAGCAAAAATGGGCGCATTCTAAACTTCCTGTCGGATTTATCTCCCCAAGTCTGGATGATTCCTATATTGACAAAACTGCAAAAGTTGCACCGAAATTCTTACGTTTAGCCGATCGCACAGTAGCAGATTTAAAAAACTTCGTCACGGGCGCAGATGAAGCTGATTATCATGTTGTCGGCGCAAATTGGAGTAAGGATTTTACATTACCGACAGTAGTGAATCTTGATAAAGCTAAGGCAGGCGATCGCGCTGTTCATGATCCTTCGCAAATCTTGCAAACCGCCAGAGGTATCGAAGTTGGGCATATCTTCCAATTGGGAACCAAATACTCGCAAGCGATGAAAGCGACCTTCACCAATGAGCAAGGCGAAGAACTGCCCTTAGTCATGGGTTGCTACGGTTTAGGAGTCTCGCGCCTCGCCCAAGCCGCCGTTGAGCAGTCCTACGACAAAGACGGCATCATCTGGAATAAAGCGATCGCTCCTTACCATGTGATTGTCACTGTGCCGAATGTGGGTGATGCGAAGCAAATGGATGTTGGCGAAAGGCTTTATACTGCCCTTGATGCCGCAGGAGTGGAAGTATTGCTAGATGATCGCGATGATCGGGCTGGTGTAAAGTTCAAGGATGCTGATCTTGTCGGTATTCCCTATCGGGTGGTTACGGGTAAGGCGATCGCTGATGGCAAAGTCGAAATCGTCAATCGTGCCACGAAGGTGGCGACATTGGTAGAGATTGAGTCAGTGGTTGAATACTTACAAAACGAACTCAAGTAAAAGAAAGCGGCGCATTGCGCCGCTTTTTTGTTTTTGGACTAACATGAAGATTGTTACTTCTACATAGAATTAATTATGTCTCAGGCGATCGCGGCAAAGGATGTAACCCTAAGAGAATTAAAGCAAAATTTTGGTCTGCAAATGTCTGAAGATCCTGCTTTTTTTACTGAGTGGTCAGAAAACCTTCTTGGCTTGAGTGATGAAGATAAACATCTTTTAGATCGTGTGAAATCTAATTTTCTAGAATTGATGGAAGATCCACCAATGTTAGAAAATACAGTAAAGATGGTGGTGATTGCACCATTACTTGATCTTGCGGGCTTCTATCACAAACCATTTCGGATCGAAACAGAAACAAGTGTTGCTTTAGAAATGCAGGATGAGGGGACGATAATTCGTGGGCGAATTGATGTATTGGTGTTGAAAAATCGGGTGTGGTTATTAGTGATTGAATCAAAATGCAGTGATTTTGCAGTAACAAGGGCAATTCCACAAGCGTTGGCTTATATGTTAAGTAATACGGAAGTGGTGCAACCAACATTTGGCATGATTACCAACGGAAATGAGTTTTTGTTTTTGAAGTCTTCACAACAAGAGTATGCAAATTCACGACTGTTTTCATTGGTGAATCCTAACAATGAACTTTATGGTGTATTGCAGTTGCTAAAGCATTTAGGCGCAAAAATTTGTGAACTTTAAATAGATTAAGATTTGCCAATATAAATCACTGTCTCATCATGATCGCTTGATTATTTTTCTAATTGACATAGTATTAATATTGATACTATTTTTGGTCTAAAATATAGAAAATGAAAGATGGTTAACTACGAACACTATAGCTACAAGCTTACTTGGTCAGTTGAAGATCAAGAATTTGCAGGATTATGTGCAGAGTTTCCAAGCCTGTCATATCTCCATGAAGATCGTTTTGTGGAGATAGAAGGCATTACAAACCTGATAAAAGATGTAGTAGCTGATATGGAAGAAAATGGAGAGAAAGTGCCAGAACCAATAGCAGAGAAAACTTAAAATTAAGATTATTCAAGAAGTTATTATGAATAAGTGGTTGACTAAAAATTTCTAATTATTAACGCATCCTACGAAAGCGGCGATCGCACTGTTTTTATTCAGATAATATGGTTTCAATTATTTTTTTCATTTCTGGTGGTTGATATCCTGTTTCTCTCATTTGATTAATAATAAGGTTACGGAAAATCTCATAATTAACCCCTTTACTTTTACCAACAAAAATTTTACTAGCAAACTGCTTGAGAATATTACGTCCCCTAAATTCAGTTTTCCATGTGTTATTTTGAATTGCAGTATTTAGCTCATTCCGAATTTCCTCATTTTTTTGAGTCAGTTTTTCCATGGTAAGTTGATTTTTTACAGTAGTATCTATTTTATTTAATGATCTTTGCGTAGCTTGAGAAAATCCTTGTATTAATTCAAGCTTAGGATTAAATCCTAAATCAATAGACTTTTGAAACAGTGAGTTTATCCAGCTCTCCATTTGAATCTTCAAAATATTTTCTATTGTTTCTTTTGCGCATTCCCGAAGATTATTTTCGATTTCTATTTCACTTAGATATTCTTGCTTTGAACCAATTTTTTTAAGAACTTCTCTAATAAATTTAGGTTCTAATAGATAATTTTCAATATGATAAACATCCCACGAGTATTGACGTATACTTTCTACAAGTTCGGGACCATCATAATCTTTATCGACGATGGAATAAAAACCTGCATCTAGCTTCCCTTTATCTGCTGCTTTATTTAATAAAACTTGAAGAGTTTTGACTCCAGTTTTATTACCACCAGAAATAAGATTAACTCGTTCAGCAAATGCAGGAAACAATTGTTTAATTAAGGTAACATCAAATTCACTTTCACTATCACCTTCTACGATTACAATTTTTGAACGAGGACTATAAGTAGCAAGATCCCCTACTAAATCTATTACAGCTCTTTCTATCTCTGAACCTGCCGAAACAGGGATTGCTTGATTTGAATTAGGATCAGTTGCATGAGCAGGTTGCATATGATAAACAGCATATTCTGAGTCTTCTACCGCTTCACGTAAAAGAGCATCAGAATGCGTTACAAGAAAAAGCTGATTATCTAAAGCTTTACCAAGATGTTTTTGATAAAAACGGGGTAAACCCCTGATTAAACGTGGATTTAAGTGTAATTCAGGTTCATCTAAAAGAATAATTGAATTTTTAGGTGAATTACTTCTAAGACGTAAATATCCGAGAAGAACTTCTTTCTCTCCCGAACTTAACTCGTCAATATCAATTTCTCGATCATTTTCTAAACGTACAGGAAAAGAGAGTCCACCTTCTTCTGTTGGTATGGGTCCAATAAATTTTTTCCCAGGAAAAAATACTTCAAATAATTCATTAAGTGTTTGGTGTAAATCATTTTGCTCCGCAAACGATATACCTGCTTTTTCAGCTAAAATTTGACGAATATAGAATTGCGCCATCTCCGTTTTTACATTTCTATATTTATTTTCAGTATTATATAAAGCATGTTGTTTATGTTGTTGATTAGAATCACTAATTTGTAAGTTAATTCCACCAATCTGTTCACGACCGTAATTACGATTTGCTCCATGATATTCAACAACACCAAGAAATTTAGGCTGATAAAGCTTGAAAATAAGTTCAATAACTGGCGAGTCCATAGAAAAAGGTTCACCTCTAGGTGTCATACTAAGTTTGGCAACATGAAATTTCTCTTCTAATGCAGGCTGAAAAGCCTTTAAAAACTCATTAACTTGTTCAGTTACTTGGGGTTCTTTTGCTCGTCTAGTCGATGGGTCAACTACTAATGAATTCACTGCCATAATCGGAGAAAATATTTGTTGTTCATGTCCCCAAAACAAATTCGATACCAAGCCGTGAGCATGCTTTTTTAAATAATTTTTTTCATTATCTGTTAGCTCAAACTCTGCTTTGATATGTAGAGGTTTTGTAGGATCATGAAAAAAACGATGTCCTTCTTGATTTAATCTCTGAACATTAATTTGAAATTCTTGAAAAAAAGATTGATATTCATTTGGATTATATTGTCCGTAAGCAGACTTTAAAAGCCTAATTGCATCAAACAAACTAGATTTTCCACACCCGTTCGGACCTGCTACAACAATTGCATTTGGAAGATCCCTAAGTTCAAGTTGTCTGATAGCTCGAAAATTTTCAATATTGAGAGAACGAATATGCATTTTGTTAACAAAAAAAGTTTTTTTAACTTGGTACGATTACAGTTCGATCTCCGACCCTGTAACTTGGGTGAACGAACACAACCCAATGATAACCTCATTTTTGGTTACTGCGAGCATTTTCTCTGATGAAGTGTGATCGCGTTTTGGTGTGAGTAGTTAGGCGATCGCGTTTTAGATTGAGTGGTTAGGCGATTGCGTTTTTGGGTAGTTACTGGGCGATCGCGTTGTACTTTTTTCTCAAAAATCAGCTATATAATATGTTTAAAGATAAATTTGTACATTTTGTGATGGCGTATGAGTCTTACAATCAATTACGATCAAGCACTTAATCAGTTTTCAGAAATTTGCGATCGCGTGATTGCAGAAAACAACTTTGTCATTTTGGAACGTGGCGATCGCGAAAATGTCGCGGTGATCTCAGCTAAAGAGCTATCAAGTTTGCTTGAGACTTTGCATTTACTCAAATCCCCTAAAAATGCAATCCGTTTATTTGAAGCTTTAGAAGAAGCGGATTCGAGAACAGTTTTGCCGAAAACTTTGAATCAACTCAGTCAGGAGGTAGGACTTGGCAATGCCAAAGAAACCGCGTGATGCTGTTTTTGTGTCACAATTCAGGCAAGATCTAGTGTATTGGGTGAATACGGATCGTAAAATTGCTATTCGAGCAATGGAATTAGTTGAATCTGTTCTTGATGATCCATTTAAGGGAATCGGCAAGCCTGAACCTCTCAAATATGTTGGTGAAAACACATGGTCAAGAAGATTAACTCAAGAACATCGAATGGTCTATCGCGTTAAAGATGATCGCATTGAGTTTCTTCAAGCTCGCTATCACTATTAGGCAATCACGTTATTTGTGAGTGAGTGGTTGCGCGATCGCATTGATACAAATTTATGGCAGAGTTGTATGTACACTTGTACACACTATAATTAGATGAAGTATCAATGGGACAAAAACAAAGCCGCATCAAATTTTCAAAAACATGGAATTGAATTCGCCGACGCAGTATCCATATTTTTAGACGATCTTGCCATCACAATTCCAGATAACAGATTTTCTGAAGATCGATTTGTCACTATCGGCATGGATGCCTTTGGCAGAATCTTAGTCGTTGTTTTCACATGGCGAGGTGAAGACATCCGTTTGATTTCAGCACGATTAGCAGAGCGCCGCGAACGTAAACAATACGAAGAGGATTAAAACCATGGAACCAGAATATGACTTCAGCAAAGGCAAACGTGGAGCGATCGAGCCAGTTACTAAAGGTAAAACTCGTATTACGATTCGTCTAGATGATGACATCTTAGAATGGTTTCGATCAGAAGCAAACAATAAAGGTGGCGATAATTATCAAACATCCATCAACGAAGCCTTACGTCAGCACATCCACCAACAAACGCAAGAACCGCTAGAGAGTATATTGCGGAGAGTATTGCGGGAGGAACTCACTCAAAGTCAATCCAATTAAAATCTTTCTTGTGAGATTGATTGGGCGATCGCATTTTTTATGGGTGAGTGGTAGAGCGATCTCGTTGTACTTTTGGGGAGAGGTTAGGGCGATCTCATTCTGGAGTGAGTGATTGGGCGATCGCCTTTAAGGGAAAAACTTGTAAATATCCTTACGGTGCAAAAATCTTACAAAGATTACCTCATTATCCAAAACTTCTATCCCTACCCTGTAATCACCTAGACGAACGCGATAAAAACTATCATATCCCTGCATCTTTTTTAGATTATTGATTTCCCCCAAAGATTCAGCTTGCTTACAGGTCAAAATTATTTGCTTCAATCTCGCCAAAAGATTACGATCCTTGACTAACTTCAAGTCCTTCTCAAACCTAGACTCAAACCTAACATTCATGCAACATCACTATCTAGAAGTGCAAATATATTTTCTTCAGGAACAAATTCATTTTTTCTACCCTCAGCGATCGCATTCGCCAAACCAACCTCTTCCAACGCATCTTGGAATATTTCCGTAAAAAGCTCCTTTCTAGTCTTAATCAAATCAATTAAGATTTCGGTAAGCAGTTCTCTTGTCTTCTCATCGTTAAGGAGTATTTGCATATTTAGACTCTCAATCATAAGCCAAATCTATATATCATAATTCTACCTCAATAACATTAAACAGCTTTTGGCGATCGCGTTATTTCTGAGTGAGTGGTTGGGCGATCGCCTTTTTATTCATCATCATAGTCAGGATATTGCTCTGGTGCTTTCCCTTTTTTATCGATCACCTTTGCCTTTTTGAGTTTAGGATCAGGTTCATCAATACTTTCTAAGACCACATTAAACTCCCACCAATCGCCAAAATCAAACACATAGGTAATGCGATCGCCGATATTAACTTGCCAATCTCTCAGCAAAACTTTATCCGTAAAGACCGCATCTTCTTCATATTGAGTGTAAGGATGATAAATGCTCTGTTTGAATCCTTGACGATCTTTGTAGGTGAATTGATGGAGATGATCGTTAGCAAAATCAAAGGCTTTAAGAATTGCAGAACTGAAATCATAGAGCGTGAGATGAGAAGGAATGGCAATCTTACGCCATATGGTTTCCGTAGAAAATTTATCCTTAGATTTTTGAATATGGATTTGAATAGATATTTTAAAAGTAAAGATCCCGTCTTGGGCTTCAGGCTCAGGCATCTGCAAATTTTTCTCCCAAGTGGGAAATAGATCAAGCGCTTGAAATTCTTCTTGCAAAATTTCCGTTGACGTTGAGTTCTGAACGATAATATCTAGTCTAGGTTTTAAGTCTTGTTTGTCTGTAAATGGATTTGAGAAATCTTCCTCTGATTCATTCAATAGTCCTTTTCTCCAATTAGTTTTATCTAACAACTCCATGATAGCTCTTCCAAGTGGCAAGGCTTTCACTTTGATTATTCGCCATCCTTTACCTGCTAAGGGTTCTGCATCCTCTAATTCCACAAATCCAAACAGATTTAACAAGGCAAGATTATGTAGCCTCACGCGATTCAGCCATTCGTTATTCTTGGAACCATCCGTAAAATCTAAGTCCTCTTTAGACAACTGTCTCCAGCCATTAACCACAAAAACCCATTCGGGAAAAGCGCGTCCACTATAATCCATAATGTCTTCACTAGCATAATAGATCCATGTGGCCAGAAGATTGAAATACTTTTCGGTGTCGTTTAGCTCTTGCCATGATTTGAGAACTAGGGGAGCGATGTGGAGAATATTCTTCTTTTTGTCTAGTTGAACTTGGGCGATCGCTGAAGCACGCAATAACAAATATAAACCATGAATATAAGGGTAAGACTTCTGGCTAGGACGCTGGAAATCGATGATAGTGGGATGACTGAGGCGGCTATTAAGATCGGCAAGATATTTGGGCGCGATCGCATTTTGATTAGAACTAACTTCGACTTTGTGCAGTTGCAGAAACTCGATAAACGTCTCAAAATCCTGAACAATTGGATTGGGTTGATTAGGCGTAAAAGCCTGTTGACTTAGTAACTGCTTCGACGCAGCAGACAAAGGTTCTTTCTCTTGGGGATTGTTACTGGCTATAAGGTTAAATAAATTAAACATAGATTTTCTATCCTTACAAACTAACTAGAAGTATCTGATGAATTAGTGGGTGAGATCTCCTCTGGCTCATTTCCAAATGGAAGAAGATATCTCTGGATTTGTTCGCCAATTTTGTCATTACCCGCAGTTTTGGATATAAAAGCTGTAGCACCGACAAATTTCGATCTCAGGCGATCAAACAAAGTATCATTGCTAGTCAAAATTAGAATAGGTGTATCTTTAAACTCTGGTATGCGGCGAATTTGGGTGCAGAGTTCATAACCACCAACAATCGGCATCACCAAATCTAAAATAATCATCTCTGGCTTCATTTCAACTAGTAATGGCAATACATTAATAGAATCTCGAATTCCTAAGAATCCAAATCCAAAGCCTGTAACGATCTGTTCGATAGTTGCACATACTTGATTGCTATCATCAATACAGGCAATGAGAGGGCGAGCCATCAGGTCGATTTTTTTCTGAGGCGGGCTACTCTCTGACAACTGGGCTGATTCATTTCTTGTCGTATTTAGGGAAAGAGAGGCGATCGGAGATTGGATATCTTGAACTTCTACTAACCCAACCATACCTCGATGATAATATGCCATCAATGACTGTACGAGGTTCAGTAGGTCTTTCTTCATCCATGTCGCTAACTCCCGCAGCGATCGCCTGCCATCAAGGATCGTAATCAGTGTTTTATAAGTGAGTTCTGACGCTTCCTCTTTAAGTTGTGAGGGGCGCTTAATCCAAGGTGCAAGATTTGGCGAAAAATCAGCAATTCCTGCTTTGCGCCATATTAACCATTCTTGGTGAGCTTGCTCAATTGCATGTTCCGCATGGATCAGTGAAATCACTGGGGTAATCTCATCTTCAAAATCACAGTAATAGGTTATCTTTTCATTAGCTGCACATTGGATAATGTCAAACAGTACCTCCTGAACAAAACCTTCAATAATTGGTGTAATTTGTTCACGGGTTAAGACCATGCGTTTCATCAAGATTACCAACACTTGATAGTCCCAAAGCCTAATCTCATCAATAGTGCGAAAAGAAATTTTGTTAAAGTCTATCTGGAGCTTATACTGACCCATTAGCCTCCGCCAACGGCGATGATTATGCGCTCCCCCCGAAGCCCATACCAGTCTACCGTGACAATAGTAGATGCTCCATTTGTAATCTTTGACACTATGGAGTTCCAGCTTGCCAGTAAACTGTTTGCGACCATAGCCACGTAACTGTTCAACAAGGCTATAAACGGCTAGATTATCTGTATCCATGTGTCATCTATACGTCCTATGAAATTGAGCTTTCTAGTTTTAAGCATAGAAAAATTTGCTTTTCAAAAACAAGATGAGCTTGCGATTAAAAGCTTGTTTTTCGATCAAACTATATTCAAAAGAATACAGTAATTCTCATTGTCAAGTCGATTTTTGAGGTTTCCTTTGACAATTCTCATTATCAAATCATCTTTGTTTTTGTAGTATTACAGGAATTGAAAAAACACAGCAAATTTTGATAAAAGTATACCAAAGACAGATTTTTATCAGAAATTGTTTTTATAGCAAACAAGATTTGCTTAGGATAAAAAAACAGAAGATGAGTGGCGGCGCGAAGCGCCGCCACTCATCTTCTGATAAGAGCTAACTCTTGCTATAGCTAGGTATAAATAAACCCTAAGCCAAGAAGCTTGAGCCGCCCACTACGCGGGCGGCTCAAGCTCTGGTGTTGAGTTTTAACTATACTGAGCTATTGATATAGCGATTAGTACTCTGACGATTTGTGTCCGATTCTGTAGTATCTTGATTGAGACTTGGCGCTTAACATCTTGCAACTTTTAGGTTTATTCCATACCCATGTCGAAGTCATCTAGAACCAACAAATCTGCTAAACAAAAGCAATCAGAAATGCTGATGTATATCGGCATTGGGGCGGCTGTGATTGCCGCAGGAGCGGGGGGTGCGTATTTCTATTTTACGCAGAAAGCACAGGCGATTAAAGGGATTTTAGGCGCGGCGGCGGCGATCCCCCAAGAAGCGCAAGTGGTGATGGCTTTTAATACCAAAGCTGATCCTTGGAATAAACTGGCGCAATTTGGCACACCTGCCTCGCAAAAGCTGATCAGTGAAGGGCTTACCAAGTCACCGCTAAATTCTTTACTAACCCAGAGCAAAACTGAATATAGTCGTGATGTCCAGCCTTGGCTAGAGGGTTATATCATTACGGCGCTTGTCCCTAATGCGGCGCAGCCACAAGCACCTGCGGCAACCTTAGTGATTGCGCCAACCCGTGATCGCAGCAAGTCTGATGCTTTTTTGTCAAAATATCGTGGAGCCTTAGCCCAACAAGGGGCAAAATTTACTGCCAAGGAATATAAAGATGTCACCTATTACGAGTCTCCCACTCGCGACCCAAACAACAGTGTGGTCACGGCAGACATTGGTGGACAGTATGTGGCGATCGCCACCAGCCCAAAATTGATCCAACAGGCGATCGATACCTACAAAGGCAGCAATCCATCCCTTGCCAAGAAACCGATCTTTGCCAAGATTTATGGGGCAACCAATCAAACTAAACTGGTTGAGCCATTAGTGCAAGTTTATCTAGATGGGGAAGTTGCCCTTGAGTTTATTGGCTCTCAAGCTAATCTCAATCTCAACGAAGCAGCGATCGCACAGTCAAAGCGAGAGCTAGATGCCATGACTTTGACGGGTGGTACGCAGAAAGAAGGCTTGCGGTTTGAGATTAATACCTATCTCAAAAATGATAATTCTAATCCCCTTGCCAACAACGAAGCCAAGGTTCTCAATCTCTTACCACAGGAAACCTTTTTATTAGTTTCGGGCGTAAATCTCTATCAGTCATGGCAATCGCTAGTTGCCCAAGCCAAGGGTAACTCCAGTTCCGCACAACTGATCGAGCAGATTCGCAAAGCTGTAAAGGATAGTACTAAACTCGATCTCGATCAGGACATTCTCAAATGGATGAATGGTGAATTTGCGATCGCCGCCATTCCTAATAATCAAGGCATCTTGGCGAATCCAGGATTTGGATTTGTAGCGATCGCTCAAGCCAGTGATCAGAATGCCGCTAAAACAGCCCTTGATAAAATTGATAAGGTTGCCCAAACAAATTCTGGTGGGTTACTGCCTAAAGGAGTTGATCTTAAACCAAAACAAATTGGTGATAAATCAGTGATTACTTGGGCGATCGGTAATACGAATGTGGCAACACGCGGCACGTTAGATAATAACTTTGTGTTCTGGTCTATGGGCGATCTTGCCGATACCTTTGTGCCGACTCCTGCCAACAATTTACCTCAAAGTAGTTCTTTCAAAATTCTCACTACCGACATTCCTAAATCCAATGGCGGCTATTTCTATCTGAATATGACTACGGCGCTCTCTCTTGCCGATCGCCTCTTGCCACCTGAAGTCAAGTCTAATCCTAGTTTTACTGAAATTCGGTCTGTGCTTGATGCAATTAATGGGATTGCCGTGACTTCTACCAATGTCGATGCTAAAACTACCCGCCTAGATTTCTTATTTACGCTGAAGCCCACCCCTGGTAATTAGATCTACTCCCTTCCCAGTCAAGAAATAGCGTTGCGGGGCTTCGCCCCGCAACGCTATTTCTTGGTTTTATATGTCTATTTTTTCGCTGGAAAGGGAGTAGATCTCAAAAAACTGTAGTGGCAATTCATGAATTGCCACTACAGTTTTTTGATGATTGTATAGCTGAGATTGCTATATTAGCTATGCAATCAAAATATAAAAATCCTTAATACCTTTAACAAAACATGGTTACAGCAGCACCTAATACTCAATCTGATACTAGCGCCCGTGACCTATTTCAGGCTGCTTACGAAAATCGCTATACATGGGATCATAATTTTCCAGGCTTAACTGCCAATGTATCCGTAGCGATCGATGGCGTAGCCCGTACTGGCAAGGCAAAGATTGCGCCAGACTTGACCGTTGAAGTAAGCATGGACGAACCACAACTGATTGAACGCACCACCCGCACCCCTAGTGGCGAAGAAAAGACAGTTTCTGTGGATGAAGGTCAAGAATGGCTATACAACCAACTGCGCGATGTGGTGACCCATCGCAAGCGCAAAACCTTTGACGAAGCCCACGGCAAATCATCTTTTAACCTTGGCGCAACCGATGAGTCGGGAGCCGTAGAAATCTTGGTTACGGGTGACTCAATGGGATCAAACTACAAAGTCCGTGGCAAAGAGATCTCAATGGTCAGCCGTGTAATGGGACGGATTGGATTTGTAATTAATCACCTTGGTCACTTGGATACTGGCGAAGGTTATATTTCATCTCTTTATACTGCGGTGTTCCGTAATCCAATGAATGATGAAATCGTGCGTCAAGCTCGTTTTGAAGATATCTACGAAAAGCTTGGTAATTACTATGTGATGACCAAACAAATCGTGCAATCTAACGAGCAAGGTCAAACCAAAAACTACGAAATTATCTTCAGTGATATTCAGCTACTCGGCTAGAGTGTGTTCGGGTTGCAGCGCAAAGCGCTGTAACCCGAACCACAAGAGATTGTGTGAAAGTGTTGCGAAGCAACACTTTCACACAATCTCTTGTGGTTCGTTTGATCGGAAATTGCTGTAATAACTTTGCAAGGCAAAGTTATTCACAAGTAAGAACAAGGGGCTTAAGCTCCTTGCCAGTCCTCACAAAAATGATGGTGGCGACAATTATGAGAACCGATTTAGAACGGTTATTGATTTCGGAAGCAGAGCTATTGGAATTGACAGGTTTCGATCGCCAACAGATTTTGCCATCACTACAGTTGACTTCACGACAGATCAAAATCCAACGCGCGATCGCCTTAGGGATTGCCGCGATTAACTTTATCTCATTTGCTAGTATCTTTTTGCCGCCACTACGGATTGCGGGGTTGATCTTTTTGATTAGTTTGCTATTGGGGGCGTTGAGTTTAGCGATCGAATTTGTGGAAGTAACTGTACTTTTCTTTTGTGTGACTATAGGCGCAGCTATTTATTCACTTTTTGTTTTGACAGGAGCGCCATTAGGTATAGTTTTGCTCTGCCTTGGATTGGCGATCTCTAGCGGAATTATTGCTTTATTGCTCACAAGATTAATTATGCAGCAATGGCGCATGTCAAAAAATTTGCATCGACAAAAAGGTATTCCCAAAGTTATTTTGCGCCTATTTACGGAAGTTGACAAATGCAACAAGACTATCCGTGACATTGATATATTTGATCAGTTACAAGATGCAGGCAATCCAATCAAATTGGAGTCTAGGGAATCAGCGATCGCCGCTTTAAGAATGACTCGCAATGACATTGTCCGCGCCCTCAAAACTGAACGGATTTTACGGGAGCATCCCGATTTTCATCCTGAGCGCTTTGATATTGATTTAAATGCTTTTGAAGCGATCCAGATCAATAATCGAGCCAAGGAGTATGGACGTATTTTTGATACGACTTTACAAATCGCGATCGATGTTCAGAAAGCGATGACAGAATTACAAGAATTCACTTCCGATTTTCCATAAAACCCAAAAAGCATGAGGCGGCGCAGAGCGCCGCCTCATGCTTTTTGGGTAATACTGATATTATGTGGAAGGAATGCCTGCGATCATAGAACCCACATTCCGCTCTTATTTTACTGAAAAAAATATTTAGAAAGCAAATCCTTATACAGCAAGTATTTTGGGCTTTAATCCCAAAAGAATCACTATTTTAACAATTTAAATAATGATTCACTAATAGGAATTACTATCATTA
>NZ_NDHW01000068.1 GCF_002251945.1 Pseudanabaena sp. SR411 | reverse complement strand
CCCTGCCACGATCCCTAGATGGTCTAGATTCGATACTTTCATCTCTGTATTAATATTTACCTCCTCTTTTTTGATTTTCGATGATTTTGATTTTCGGTAATTATTTTACCCTTCCATTACGAGCGGAATGTAGGTTTTAGCATTGACTACCAACTAAGAGGAGCCTATTCCCAAGCTCTGCAATCCATCCAACACGCCATCCAAATTTACGAACAAAAGCTTGGCAATGAGCATCCGACAACTCAAAATGCACTCAGTTGACTTCAGACGATCAAGGAAAAAGGAAAAGGGTAAAAGGAAAAATGTGGATTTTTTGAGTTTTGTTGATTGATAATTATTTTGCAGAAATCAGAAATATACTTTCTAAGCTTCCAATTATGCAAAGATTTGAACTTGCAACAAAAAAACGTACAGATACGCTTGACTTTATCAGAGGCAATATCTGTTTCAACGATGGCTCATTATTGCATATTCGAGAATTTGTTAGTTTTTCCCAACGACAAAAGGCATGTCGATACTTTGATTATATTTTGCGCCACTCTTAGTAGTTTGATTAATTACAATTCCATAGGCTGCGTTGTAATCAGCTTTTAGCCAAGGAGAACAATAACGACCGACGGGCAACGTGTAAATATTGCCATTAACGATCACACCCTCACTAGGTTCCAATTTCGGCGGAATTTTAAAAGTAACAGTACGCCGCTTAACATAATCGCTAGCGACTACACCCGTTGCCGATTGCTTGCTAAAACATTGCACCTCGATTTGCGTATCTTTGAGCAACTCACGCACATTACCCCGATCGCTAAGGATTAATTGATTGTCAGTACCAACACCTGAGATTGTTTGTAATTGGAATGAACTGACGCGATCGGGATTGAATCCGCCTCTAATCTTTACCACTTGAAGATTGCTCTCAGGCACAACTTGATATTCCAATGTCCCTGGCAATTGATATTCGAGTTCAGCATTCTCATTACGGACATTTACTGTTGCCCCAATTTCCACGCGATCAACACCTAAAGCTGTTGGCGTTTCTTTGGCAGTCCAATCAAATCGATAGAACAAGCGTGCCGTATCTTTTAAATAGGTATATGTATCTGACACATCCGAACTAGGACGCAATAATCGCGACAAACCACTTCTCTCCACCCAAATATTTTTGACTAAGCCAACTTTTTTACCGATCGCAGTTCCTAATAGGGTGCGATCGCTGGTGATCTCCGCAGGAATATCTAAACGCGGTACAAGGGTAACTTTTCCATAATTACCTGTCTCGCCATTGCGCCCATTATTGCTAGTCTCTCCATCACGTCCGCGTTGACAAGAATAATAATCTGTCTGGGTGACTCCTTTATTAGTGCGCCGATAGAGCCAATCATCTTTCCGATATTCAGAAACCTTTGAGTATAAGCGATTAAAATCAAGATCCCAACCATCACTTGAACGTCCACAAAGCCGAGTTTCTTTGGAATAATATTGCCAAGGAGCTTTAGCATCATTAAATGGTCTGCGTTCAGTCTCTAGCGTACAGTATTTAACTTGCCATGATGTTTCTTGGCATTCACAGCCTTTGCCCCCAACTGCGCTACGGCCATTTCGACCACCTTTCCCACCTGCATTCCGAATTTCTAGCTGTTGAAGTGCAGCAATATTAGTATAAAAAATGATGGCATTGCCGCCATTGCCACCACGTCCGCCATCACCGCCATCACCACCACGTCCACCCGCAGCGCCTATTAATGAATATTCAGGACGATAGGGTTGTTCACAACTACTAGCTGATCGCCCTGATGTCCCATCTTCAGCATCTTCACCGATTGTGCCTGAGAGATCATAGGTAGCAGGTTTACCATCACCAACGATTTTGAGGTCTTGACCATCGCGCCCATTACGTCCATCTCGCCCGCGATCGCCATCTTGTCCAGTCCGCCCAAAAGTAGCTTGGGCGATCGCCTCTGAGTTAACTGACGGGATGATTAAAGGTAAAGATAAAATTGCGATCGGTAAAGCATGAGTTAAAGGTTTAAGCGATCGGGGTTCCCACATAATGTAAAGCCTTCTAAATCAATCTATTGCTATTGACATTATTACTACAGAATGGTTTCCAAATATAGCGAAGATAAAAAGCCAAATAAATGAAGGTGATGCTTCGCGCCACCTTCATTGTAATTAGAGAACTAAAGAATTCCTTCTTTTTTAGCCATCGATATCATCAAATCAACCACACGGCAGGAATAACCCCATTCATTGTCATACCAAGAGACAACCTTAAAGAAGTTCGGATTTAGCTCAATGCCAGCACCAGCATCAAAAATACTTGATCGCGAATCTCCCTTAAAATCTGTCGAGACAACCTCCTCATCGGTATAACCGAGAATGTCCTTTAGGACACCTTCTGAGGCAGCCTTCATCGCCGTACAGATTTCTTTGTAGCTAGTAGCCTTTTCCGTCTTAAACGTTAAATCTACCACCGATACATCAGGTGTAGGAACACGCAGAGCCATTCCCGTCAGCTTCCCTTTCAGTTCAGGCAAAACTAAAGCCACCGCTTTCGCCGCACCTGTTGAAGAAGGAATGATATTTTGACTAGCGCCACGTCCACCACGCCAATCCTTTTTGCTAGGGCCATCCACCGTTGGTTGTGTAGCCGTCATTGCGTGAACAGTAGTCATTAATCCTTCGGCAATACCAAAGTTATCATTGAGAACCTTGGCGATCGGCGCTAGACAATTGGTGGTACAGCTTGCATTAGAGACAATTAAATCAGTGGCAGGATCAAACTTAGTATGATTTACTCCAACTAACAATGTGGGTACTTTTTCGGGATCTTTAGTGGGAGCAGAAATGATCACGCGCTTTGCACCTGCGTTAATATGCGCGATCGCCCCAGCATAGTCAGTAAATAAGCCCGTAGACTCTACCACATAGTCCGCTTTTAGCTCTCCCCAAGGCAATTCTGAGGGATTGCGAATCGCAGTACAGGGTACTAACTTACCATCGATCTCAATGCCTTCGGGTTGAGCCGAGATTTTACCGTCATACAGACCGTGGGTGGAGTCATGTTTAAGCAGATAAGCGAGGTTATCAGAAGGAACAAGATCGTTGATTCCGACAATCTCGATTTCGGGATGCTTGGCAGCAACGCGAACCACTAATCGTCCAATTCTGCCAAATCCATTAATACCAATTCTGAGTTTAGCCATATTTTGCTTGTCTAGCAGATCTATAGTGCTTCGCGATTATGCTAACTCAAGTTTTAGTGAAGCAATCCTTAAAACATTAATATGTCAAGACTTGCATACATATAACTACCGTCGATTGTGTTAAGACAAAATCAAAACCCAAGAAGAGAATGTCGGCGCGAAGCGCCGACATTCTCTTCTTGGATTTTATGTCCTCATACACTTGGCGACAGCTATATAATGAAGTGCGGTGGAGCGCTGCACTTCATTTCTTTGAACACAAAGCCCCATAAGCAAATTCTTGAGTTGAAAATTTAAGGAAAAAAATAATTATGTGTATTTCGCGCGTTCTGTAGTAACATAGATATTCGCAACGGGATGTAGCGCAGCTTGGTAGCGCGCCTGCTTTGGGAGCAGGATGCCGTAGGTTCGAATCCTATCATCCCGACTTAAGACATAAAACCAAAAGTTGATTGGCGGCGCGTAGCGCCGCCAATCAACTTTTGGTCTATAGAAATTGTAAATCCTGCGATCGCGTAAACAATTTACGCCATGCGTTAATACCACCCGTCAAAGTTACAACCTGATAGCCGCGATCGCGCAGATACTTATTTGCCTTGATTGATCGCATTCCCGAAGTACAGTACAAAACTATTGTGGGTTTAGTTTTTTGCTTCTCTTCATAGCTTTTCACAATCCTGTTAATCCTTTGAAGCCCTACCTCAGACTCGATTTCAGCTAATGGTACAAGCTCACTATTGCCAATGTGGTCCTCTTGATATTCTTCAGGCGATCGCACATCGATTAACACTATAGATTTAAGCTTGCTACTAGCCAACGCATCGACTGAAATTTGCGGCGTACTAAAACTTTGCAAATATACAGGTAGACTCATTTGCTGCTGATAAGCCAACAGACTCAAAGTTCCCACACCAACTACTAACAACGTACTAACTATCGCCACAGGAAGCAGATATCTACGCTTAGATATAAAGTATTTAAATTTATTTGTTGATGGGTTCACTTCTTGCAGAGTCATTAGATTCTCTCAATTTTAATAGGTGCTTAAATGGATAAACTAAGTGGTTAAAATAATTAGTCTTAATATTTAATTCTGTTCCATATTGCTTTGGTAATTCTTGATTAGGCATATGCCAAGTACCAAATATATAATCAAGGATTGGCAACTGGACAGCCAGATTTTGAGCATATAGTTGAGGATGACGATCATGATGCCAATGATGAAATTCGGGTGTAGCAATAATCCATTTTAAAATCGGGAATCTGACGCTAATATTGGCATGAATAAAAAAGGCGATCGCACTCGAAAAAATTCCATAAATCGCCAAAGCCTCAGTCGAGAAACCTAGCCAATAAAGCGGAATCATTTGGCAAGCCTTGGTCAAAATCTGCTCAAAAGGATGTACCCGCACAGTCGCAAGCCAGTCCATATGGGTGGAACTATGATGAATTGCGTGGAATTTCCATAACCAAGGTACAGTATGCATTAGATAGTGAATTATATAAAAACTAAGATCCCCAATAAATATGGCGACGATTACTTGTAAAAAAAGTGGTTGTTGGCTAACAAAGCTAGATAAGGTGGGGATAGAACCCTGTCCAAACAAGGCAAATATAATTAATAATTTAGTTGTGCTATGACCAATAAAATAGCCTGAAAAATAATAACAAATATCTGTAAACCAACCTTCACGCAATAATTTTTTATGATGTACTGAAAATATTTTTTCAATTGGTACAAATACAAAAATAAGGATTATTATTCCTTTAATAACATTAGGTATTTCCAGCATTATTCAAATCACTAATTTTGTTCTAAATGTAGGATGCGTTAGTGAAACGTAACGCATCAATTAGCCAGAAATGACGGGTTACGCGATCTCTACCCCATCCTAAGTTTAAACAACTTACTTAGTTGAATATTCATAGCCTATTGTATCCAACCCCAAAGTGAGTAGCGGCAGGAAGCACTGCCAGTCACTTTGTTTTTTAGAGGCTGACGTAATTGTTGACAGCTACAATCTCAGGATTTTTAGCGATCGCTTCCTGAGTATCTAGAGAAAAGCCCTTGGGAAACTTGCAATTTTTAAAGGTTGCGCCATACCAGTCAATACCTTCTATGTTTGCACCTGAAAAATCACAATTTTCTAAAACTGCATTTACAAATCGCGCGTTTGTTAAGTCTGCACCATCAAAAGAAGTCACCACCGACATTTTGACTTTTGCAAAGTGGAGATTAAAAGCTCTAGTCGCTAAAACCGCAGGCAAAATCGCCAATACAGCAAACAAAATTGCATAATGAATTTCTCGGTATTTGATCCAGCTATAACCAGCCGAAATTGCTGAAGATACTCCCACCGCTATCCAGACCATGCCCACAGCGATCGCCCCTTTTTTGTAACCCAGATATAGTCCAAACAGAGACAGCCCAAATGCGGCAATCATCACACCTATCCCAACCACTGTCAGAGCGGTAGAGTTAATTGCGGCGATTACCATTAATCCAATTAGTCCCATGTATATAATGAAAAGTCTTCTTTGGGAAATTGCCGCAGCCGTAGCAAAGGCAAATATCCAAACAAAAGGATTCTCGATCCATCCATAGGCGCTTGCAGCTTCCCCACCACAACCTACTATCACAAGTTGACCTGCAAACCATGATGCAACTCCTAAAGGGAATCCCAAAATGATGTGCAGAAACATTTGGATACGCTGATTTTGGAATTTTTTGTCGTCTTTCTCAATCGCTGTTTCTGAAAAATCAGCACCCGCTAGTCCCACCCCTCGAAAATCACAACCTTTCAATCTCGTTCCTGTAAAGTCAGCTTTATTTGCATCGCCTTTACGAAATTCATTTTGAAATGATTGATTCTGAAAGTCTCGATAACGATAATTTATATAATTATCCATGGGGGAACCTCTCTCAATGGGTGTTATTTAATGATTAAGTTGTTTGCTGGCAACCCTAACTTTTGATAGATAAACTGGGCTACTTGGAAACTGCATTGTTTTTTTAATATCTTCTAAAAATAGAAGGACAGTTACTTTACTAGGACAGTTCCCTCTGCACATTTTGGAATGCCATTTTCTAGAAATGGTTTGGGTAACTTTGTCTTTACTCCAAGGTTCGGTGACTCACAAAGAATAGTGACTGTAGTTAGCTCTGCTTCGGTACTTGGCTCTGTGGCTGATTTTGGACTAGCCTGTTGATTTACGCCTTGCGATGTTTGATCTTTTTCAGGTACTACAAACACTGCACCGACAAAACTTTTTAAATTGTCATTCTTGGGAACACCGTAATGATAGGCAACAAGTTCAAAACTTTGTAAATCATATTTGTAGTTATCTGTCTCCTCTTTAATACCAATTGCCAAAGCAGGAATTGATCGCCCCAAAACTCCATTTTCTAGCCAAAGAGCTTGCTGCGCTCTACCCATACTGCCTACATAGCTCCGAGCTTCGGAACTCCTAGCTTTTGTGCCACAACTAAATGAGCCAAGAAAAGCAGGAGCTACTATGGCAATTAGTCCAAATCCCAACAAACTGTAAATTGTCCAGCGTAATAGTCGCCGAGATTTTTTCTGCTTTGGTGGCTGAGCCTCTTCTTGAGGTAAATCAGTTAGCAAACTAGTTTCATCATCCACCTCTCCAAATTTTTGAGGAGTAGATGGCACTTGGTCTAGCAGGAGATCTGTTTGCTCTACTTCAGATTGTTTTGTTTCAGCTTGTCCAATCATTTTGAACACCTCTTATCCAGCTTTAACTAAGATACTGCCCTGTTTTTGAAGATAAGAATGCGATCGCGATCGCATGTTTTAGTGAGCATTGACTATTTTCATTATTAATATCTGTAAGGTTTATAAGTACAAATACTTAGTTGCTAATGCAAAATCAAGTCAAATCAATTTCTCTTCCAACATTTTTGAAAGGACTGGATTTAGCACTGCTATATTGTTAATTAATATATTAATTTATTGGCAACTATCCCAAAAGCAGTAGAAGTAAACCTTCTTAATACTTTTTTAAGATTTGTTGCTAAGTACATATACTTTGTAAAGTAAGCTCAAACCCTTGTTTGAAAACGATTTGAGGTTTTTAACTATTTTGTAATAACCCAAACGTAAAGATGTGTTAAGCTAATTTAAAATCCATATAAATACTCGTAGTTAAAGCAGGATTTAAGATTATGACCATTGCAATGGGCAGGTCGCAAGAAGTCGAAAGAGGATGGTTTGATGTCATCGACGACTGGCTAAAGCGCGACAGATTTGTATTTATTGGTTGGAGTGGCTTGTTGCTATTCCCCACCGCATTTTTATCAATTGGTGGCTGGTTTACAGGCATTACCTTTGTATCTTCTTGGTACAGCCATGGGCTAGCTTCTAGCTTCCTCGAAGGATGCAACATCTTGACTGTAGCCGTATCTTCCCCTCCATTGAGCGTTGGACATTCCTTGCTCTTGCTGTGGGGACCTGAAGCTCAAGGTGACTTTACTCGCTGGTGTCAAATCGGTGGTCTGTGGACATTCCTAGCACTTCACGGTGCATTTGCACTGATTGGCTTCATGCTGCGTCAGTTTGAAATTGCTCGTCTCGTTGGGATTCGTCCTTATAATGCGATCGCCTTCTCTGGTCCTATCGCCGTATTTGTATCCGTCTTTTTAATGTACCCCTTGGGTCAATCTGGTTGGTTCTTCGGACCTACCTTCGGCGTAGCTGGTATTTTCCGCTTCATCTTGTTCCTTCAAGGTTTCCACAACTGGACTCTGAACCCATTTCACATGATGGGCGTAGCAGGTATTCTCGGTGGCGCATTGCTTTGTGCAATTCACGGTGCAACCGTTGAAAACACATTGTTTGAAGATGGCGAAGGCTCTAGCTCTAACACCTTCAAAGCATTTAACCCCACCCAATCTGAAGAAACCTACTCCATGGTTACCGCTAACCGTTTCTGGAGCCAAATCTTCGGTATCGCTTTCTCCAACAAACGTTGGTTGCACTTCTTCATGCTATTCGTACCTGTAACTGGACTATGGTTCAGCAGCGTTGGTATTGTTGGTCTAGCATTGAACTTGCGCGCCTACGATTTCGTATCACAAGAAGTTCGGGCCGCAGAAGATCCTGAATTTGAAACTTTCTATACCAAGAACTTGCTCTTGAACGAAGGTATTCGTGCTTGGATGGCTCCTCAAGACCAACCTGCTGAAAGATTCATCTTCCCTGAAGAAGTATTACCTCGCGGTAACGCATTATAAATTTGAAGCTTAAAAAATTGATTGCAGCGTGCTGCAATCAATTTTTTAAGCATAACTGCAAAACTTAGCTATCAGAAATCAGTACGGTTCTACTAGTTTTTGGATTATGATGAATCTCATCAAACGTCTGAACGCTCTTCAGTTAACTATCTGATAACTGATAGCTTAAAAATTATTTGCACTTTAAACCTATAAAAATTTTTCTGGAGATAACCTCTCGTGACGACGACCATTAACTTAAACTCCCTAGGAGTGGGCGGGCGTACACAAGACTCATCGGGCTTTGCTTGGTGGTCTGGCAACGCACGACTCATCAACCTTTCTGGTAAACTGCTGGGCGCTCACGTTGCTCACGCTGGTTTAATCGTGTTCTGGGCTGGTGCAATGACTTTGTTTGAAGTCGCGCACTTTGTTCCTGAAAAGCCAATGTACGAGCAAGGCTTCATCCTCCTACCTCACCTTGCAACTCAAGGTTGGGGTGTTGGTGCTGGTGGTGAAGTTGTTGATGTATTTCCATATTTCGTAGTTGGCGTTTTACACCTTATTTCTTCGGCAGTACTGGGCTTTGGTGGTATTTACCATGCTTTGCGTGGACCTGACGTTTTAGAAAATTATTCTTCCTTCTTTGGCTATGACTGGAAAGATAAGAACCAAATGACTAACATCATCGGGTATCACCTGATCGTGTTGGGCTTTGGCGCACTTCTGCTCGTATTCAAGGCAATGTTTTTTGGTGGTCTTTATGATACATGGGCTCCTGGTGGAGGCGATGTACGTGTAATCACTAATCCGACGATCAACCCTGTTGTCATCTTTGGCTATTTACTTAACTCACCCTTTGGTGGTGAAGGTAACATCGTTGGGGT
The DNA here is from genome assembly GCF_002251945.1 of Pseudanabaena sp. SR411. Classification (GTDB taxonomy): domain Bacteria; phylum Cyanobacteriota; class Cyanobacteriia; order Pseudanabaenales; family Pseudanabaenaceae; genus Pseudanabaena. The sequence continues at coordinate 12,279 of NZ_NDHW01000068.1, read as the reverse complement.
TGATAACCTCGAAGATGTAGTCGGTGGACATATTTGGATCGGCTTGATCTGCATTTCTGGAGGTATTTGGCATATTCTTACCAAGCCTTTTGGTTGGGCAAGACGCGCTCTTGTTTGGTCTGGTGAAGCATACCTATCCTACAGTCTTGGTGCATTGAGCTTGATGGCGTTTATCGCTACTTGCTTTGTGTGGTTTAACAACACTGTGTATCCTAGTGAGTTCTTTGGTCCTACTGGCGCTGAAGCCTCTCAGTCTCAAGCATTTACTTACCTTGTACGTGACCAAAAGTTGGGTGCAAACATTGCCACCTCTCAAGGTCCTACTGGTCTAGGTAAATACCTGATGCGTTCTCCTTCAGGCGAAATCATTTTCGGTGGTGAAACCATGCGTTTCTGGGACTTCCGTGGTCCTTGGTTGGAGCCTCTCCGTGGTCCTAATGGCTTGGATATCGACAAACTTAAGAATGACGTTCAGCCTTGGCAAGTACGTCGTGCTGCTGAGTACATGACCCACGCTCCTTTGGGTTCCTTGAACTCAGTTGGTGGTGTTATCACTGAAATCAACGCAGTTAACTTCGTATCTCCTCGCTCTTGGTTGTCTACTTCTCACTTCGTACTGTCCTTCATGTTCTTAGTTGGTCACCTTTGGCACGCTGGTCGCGCTCGCGCGGCTGTTGCTGGCTTTGAAAAGGGTATTGACCGTGAGACTGAGGCTGTACTATCGATGCCTGCACTCGATAAATAGTTTCTAAAATTAAAAAGGTTTCGCAATGCGAAACCTTTTTAAATCAAAAAAAGGGGCGCAATGCGCCCTTTTTTATTTGCTTAGTTACTACCAGTAAATATGACATCAGGGAATTTACCTTGAGCTTCTGTCATAGGGCGATTTTTGCCCTCTTGCTGCCAGTAATTAATTACTTCGGTTGCCTTATTTAAAATTTCAATCCGATCTTGATCGGCAATCCAAGGCTTGCTTTCCATTTCTGTTTTAAGTTGATCCCAAGCATCATCACGGGGCCAAAAGAAATACTTGGTGAGAGGGCTGAAGCCTTTGCCAACGACTTGATCGACGGCAAGAGCGACATTATTCTCTAACCATAAGATTTTTAGAATAAACTGGGACAATGCTACCTACCTCCAAGAAAAGTTAAATTACATATTAAAGTAGCGATCTTGCACTATAACATGATTGAAACCTCTAAAGTTGACTCAAAACTATTAAATACAAGTATTTTTGTCTTTGATATTGATGGCGTGATTCGTGATGTATCGGGTTCCTATCGACGCGCACTGGCTGATACGGTTGAGCATTTTACAAATGCTGCTTATCGTCCTACTCCCGAAGAAATCGACGAGTTAAAGTCTGAAGGGATTTGGAATAATGACTGGGAAGCTTCACAGGAGCTAATTAAGCGGTATTTTCAAAGTCTGGGGCAAGAGATTCAAGTTTCCTATGAGGCGATCGTTGAATTTTTTCAGAGTCGTTATCGGGGTAGTAATCCTGACTGGTCAGATGGCTATATTGCGACGGAGCCTCTGATTGCCACTACGAAATATTTTCAGGAGCTGACGATCGCAGGAATTGGATGGGGCTTCTTTAGTGGAGCAACGCGGGCTTCGGCTAGTTATGTACTAAAGCGACTAAATATTGATGATCCTGTGTTAATAGCGATGGAGGATGCGGCGGGTAAGCCTGATCCTACGGGACTGTTATTAGCGGCTAAGCAAATTGAGATGAAGCAGGGTAATTCTGCAACTGTGATTGTGTATGTGGGGGACACGGTGGCGGATATGCTGACGGTAGTAAAGGCGAGAGACTTTGATCCTAGTTATCAATATGTTGCTGTTGGTGTAATTCCTCCCCATGTCAGTGCAGATTTACGAGATCGCTATACAGCTTTGCTCAAGGAAAATGGTGCTGATATTGTGTTGAACAGTGTTCTAGAGCTAACACCACAGCTTAATCTATTGCAAAGTTCGATAAGTTAAATAAGCGTTAACATAGATCTGGCTTTACAAGCTATTACCTTGTTAAGAAAAAAATTTATGTCAGACTCCCAGCAATATTATTTCGTGGCTGCTAGCCGTAAGTACTTGTGCGAAGACGAAGGGAAACCTTTGGGTGAGACGCTATCGGAGCGTCGGCGCAATTTTGAGGCTCGCAATAAGGAAATTAATTTTTGGTTGATTGAGCAGCCTGCTTTTTTGGAAGCGCCTGAGATGGCAAGCATTAAAAAGCAAATTCCCCAACCTGCGGCGGCGATCATTACAACCGATCCAAATACTATGCGTTGGCTGAAGTTAAGACTTGAGTTTGTGGTGACTGGCGAATTTACTGCGCCTAGTGCTTCCATTCCCCAGCCTTTAGCTTCTCTAGCATTTGCCTAATCAAAATAGAGTGTGCAAAGCACGCTCTATTTTTTGTACAAGAAAAGCCGCCCTATGGCGGCTTTTCGATTAGATTAATGTGCTAATGTGTGACCTTGAATTTGCTGATCAAATTGCCGATCGCTATAGCTACTGTGTTTAGACCTTTTTTTTCTAATACTTTTTCTGGCTTGCATTCTCCCTATGGGTATGCAAATTTTGGCTTTAAAGAAATTGCCTTAAATACTCAGAAATATAGCGATCGCAGTTTATATAATCAGACCCTCAAGCCTGAGCTAAAAAAATTAGATAAAGAACTATCTGAGGCTCATTTTGAGCTGATTCAAAGTTTTTCAGTTCAAAAGGCGGGAAATTTGATCGCCGAATGTGAAGACATTTGGCATTGTGTAAAACGAAATCCGATGGTGTCGCTCGCTTTGTCTGATGGGGCAACCGAGTCTTCCTTTGCACGGGAATGGGCGCGGGAGTTAGTAACGACTTTTGTGAATCGTCAATTACCTTGGCAAGAAGTCTATGCTTGTGCTGCAAATTGGCTATCGCCATTACAAACGTCTTGGCAACAATGGTTAGCGCATCAGGATTTGTCTTGGTTTGCTAAACGTAAGGCTGGCGAGGGCGCTTTTGCCACTTTTGTGAGCTTAGAAGTTTTTGCAGATTTAAGCTGGAAATCCATTGCTGTGGGAGATTCTTGTTTATTTATCGTGCGCGATCGCTGTTTGCAAACCAGCTTTCCTTTGCAAAAAAGTCAGGAATTTAACAATCGTCCCAAGCTGATTGGAACTAATGTTAAGGCGGCGAATATTAATATTTCGCAAATTCATGGGGAGGCAAAATTTGGAGATCGCTTTTATCTGACCACCGATGCGATCGCCTGTTGGATTTTTAAGCAACTAGAGGCAAATCAAGATCCTTGGGTAAAATTAGATGAGATCAGCTCGCAAGATTTGTTTGCAGAATGGGTGACAGAATTGCGCGATCGCCATGAAATAGCCAACGACGATACAACCTTGCTATGTCTCAAAATTCAGGATGCACCGATGAGTCAAAGTTGTGAGTCATGACAGATATTCAAACTTGGCCCTTAAATATTGACTTTACAATTGCGGTGCAAAATCCGCATCTTTGCTTTGCCGATCCTGACCTGAAGCAATCTAGCACTTCTAAAAATTCGCGGGGACGGGTTTTACTATGGTCAGGCAACTTCGCCACGGTGTACAAACTCACTAAGGGAAATCGCTCTTGGGCTGTACGTTGTTTTACGCGCATTCCGCAATCGGACGTGCAGCAACGCTACAGGTTAATTAGTGAATATCTCAGTCAACACCAGATTCCTTACTTAGTTGATTTTGAGTTTCTGACCCAAGGAATTTTGGTCAAAGGCGAATGGTATCCGATTCTAAAAATGGATTGGGTGGAAGGCTCAGAACTCGATCGCTATATTGGTGAATATATTGATGATTCGCAAGTGTTGTTGCGTTTAGATCGGCAACTGAAACAACTCCAAAAAGACTTACAACAGGTTGGTATTGCTCACGGTGATTTGCAGCATGGAAATATCATGGTGGACGATCAGGGAGAACTAAAGCTGGTTGACTATGACGGCATGTATGTGCCTGCATTGCGAGGGACTCCACCCCTTGAAGTAGGGCATCCTAACTATCAGCCACCAATGCGATCACCGAAGGACTTTGGGGATCAGCTTGATGAATTTTCCTTTGAAGTGATTTCCCTATCTCTTCGGGCTTTAGCAAGCCAGCCTAATCTTTGGGAAACCTTCCACGAAGACAACAAAAATTTGATTTTTCGGCAAAACGATTTTCAAGAACCTGAATTATCACCTGTGTTTCAGTCGATCGCGAGTATCCCTGATGATGAAACTCGTGAGCTATGCGATCGCCTGATCCGTCGTTGTCATGGCAAAGATCAGCCAGAGCCATCGACTCAACCATTCCAAAAAGTAAAACTTGTAGTTACACAGTCCAAGAAGTTTTTATTTTGGGGCGCAACGATATTCGCGATTGTTGGGCTTATGTTCTGGCTGGTTAAAAAAATTCCATCGCCGCCTCAGCCTGTCGCGACTAACACTCCTACGAATTCGCCAACTCCCACCCCCACTAATTCCCCTACTCCCACTAATTCTCCTACTCCCGTCGCTGTCACAACTCCCAAGTTAACCCCAATCACAGCCACAACTTTACAAGCAAAATATGCGGAGGGGCAGCGAGATTTTCGCTATGTGCAGTTGACAGGTACTCAAGGCGATCGCTTGCAAGGTCAAGACTTTAGCAATATTAATCTCAGTGGTTCTGTGCTAGAAAGAGTTGATCTGCGCCAAGTTATCTTCAGGAATGCAAATTTGAATGGCATTAAAATCGTTAAAGTCGATCTCCGAGGTGCAGATCTGAGTAATTCTAATCTTGTGGACGCAAACTTAGCATTTTCTAATCTGACTGAAGCCAATTTATCTCAGGCGAATTTATTGCGGGCAAATTTATTTCAAGCAAAGTTAGGGTCAGCACTTTTACAAAAAGCAGAATTAATGAAGGCAAATCTGAGTGAGGTTGATCTCAGTTCCTCCAATCTCAAAGGCGCAAATCTAGTCCTCACCAATCTTCGTAAAGCTAATCTTGTTAAAGCGAATCTGAGTGAAAGCAATTTAAGCGCCGCAAATCTGAGTGATGCGGTTTTAGACGATGCCGATTTGTCTCTAGCCGATTTGCGATCGGCTGAGCTTCACTTAACAAACCTCTCCAATGCAAATCTTAGTTCAGCTAACTTAACCGCAGCAAAATTAATTTTGATCGAATTTGCTGGTACAAACCTTAACGGCGCAAATTTCCGCAATGCGATCGTTGAAAATGTTGGCAGTATCGAAGCCGCCGATTTTACTAACGCTTTAAATCTGGCTCCTAAGATTCGTACATATTTTTGCTCTTTAGCCTCTGGCAACGTTGCTGAGACTGGCATCTCTACAAAATCAACTCTTAATTGTTTGCCATAAATAAAAGCGGCGCTTCGCGCTAACTTCATTTCAGCGCAAATTTCCATATTTATGCCACTATATGCCACTAACGGCTATACGTTGTCTCAGATAAAGAGTAAAATCGAAATGACTGACAAAAATCGTCAAAACTAACACTTAAATTTTAACTCTTAGCAATTTACTGCTAGTCTAAAAAGCGCTAAAAGAGTATCACCGTAATGATCGAAGAAGAAAACCTACTAAGTTCTGACGACCTCATCGACGAAGATGATGAGGTTCTTGAGTCACGGTTGCAACAACTTGCTGCCGAAGAATTAAATCAAATCGCAAATCCAGACATATCCAAAGCAGAAGGCTCTCCAGCATCTGCAACAACAGCTAGCGAGCCAAAAACTGACGCAAGTAAAGCAAATGCAGCAGCCGCAGCAACGCTAGAAAAAATTAATGGTTTAATTGCTGAGTCAACCTCACTGAGAGAGCAATTAGACGATCGCAAACAGCAGTACTTGCGTCTATATGCTGACTTCGAGAATTTTCGCAAACGTACAGAGCGCGACAAAGAAGAGCAAGAAGGGACAATTACATCCAAGATTCTTAAAAAAATCCTGCCTGTAGTGGATGACTTTGAGCGCGCACAGTTACAAATCTCTCCAAAAACTGATGGCGAAGCTTCAATTCACAAAAGTTATCAATCTGTATATAAGCAGTTGCTAAAATGCCTCAAAGAGACAGGGGTAGTGAGGATGGAGTGTGTTGGGCAAGACTTTGACCCCAATTTCCATGAAGCAATTATGCAAGAACCTTCAACCGAATATGACGAAGGTATCATTACCGAAGAATTACGCCCAGGCTATCTAGTCAGTGATGATCGTGTCCTACGTCATTCACTGGTCAAAGTGTCTTCAGGTAAAATTGACGGAGATGATAACCCGTCTTCAGACGACACCTCTGAAAATAGCTCTAGCGAACCTAATTAAGCTAAATATTTCAAGATGCGATCGTGATTGCATCTTGAAATGCATTCTTAGGGTACATTATTCAGAAATTCATTAAGCTAAACTTTAAAAAAGCTTTTAACGGAACTGGCGATTATGTCGAAAGTAATTGGGATCGACCTTGGTACGACAAACAGTTGTGTTTCGGTTTTAGAGGGTGGTAAGCCTGTTGTCATCTCTAGTGCAGAGGGGGGGCGCACCACACCGAGTATTGTCGCTTTTGTCAAAGACAGTAGCGAGCGGATCGTTGGACAGGTTGCTAAGCGCCAATCCGTAACCAACTCAGTCAATACTGTTTATAGTATCAAGCGTTTTATTGGTCGTGGCTGGGACGAAACCGAGTCGGAGCGTCGTCGCGTTCCTTACACAGCGGTCAAAGGAAAAGATGAGACCGTTGATGTTCAGATTGGGGATAAGACTTATACGCCCCAAGAAATTTCAGCAATGATCCTGCAAAAGCTAAAGCAGGATGCTGAAAACTATCTGGGTGAAGAGGTCACTCAAGCCGTTATTACTGTCCCTGCTTACTTTACTGATACTCAACGCCAAGCGACCAAAGACGCTGGCGCAATTTCGGGCATGGAAGTGCTACGGATTGTCAATGAACCGACAGCAGCAGCACTAGCCTACGGTTTGGACAAGCAGGATCAAGATCAGATCGTTTTGGTGTTTGACCTTGGCGGCGGTACATTCGATGTGTCCGTACTGCAACTTGGTGATGGCATTTTTGAAGTTAAAGCAACATCAGGAAATAATCACCTTGGTGGTGATGACTTTGACGCAATGATTGTGGACTGGTTAGTTGCTGACTTTAAACAAAAAGAAGGAATTGACTTAGCTGCGGATAAAACTGCTTTGCAACGACTCAAAGAAGCCGCTGAAAAAGCCAAGATTGAGCTTTCCAGTGCTCCTTCAACCTTGATCAGTTTGCCATTTATTGCTGCTGATGAGTCAGGGCCAAAGACGATTGAGCTAGATTTTACGCGTTCCAAGTTTGATGAAATTACAGCACCTCTAGTCAAAGCAACTCTCGAACCGACCGCTCAAGCATTGAAGGATGCGGGGCTATTACCTAAAGAGATTAATCGGATTATTTTGGTTGGTGGCTCAACTCGAATTCCTTCAGTTCAAGAAGCAATATCCAGATTTTTCGACGGTAAAAAGCCTGATCAGTCAGTTAATCCTGATGAAGCTGTAGCGATCGGTGCAGCAGTGCAAGCGGGGATCTTAGGCGGTGAAGTTAAGGATCTCCTATTACTGGACGTAATTCCCCTCTCAATTGGACTAGAAACTCAAGGCGGTGTATTTACGAAGAACCTAGAACGTAACACCACCATCCCCACTAGCAAGTCCCAAATTTTCTCCACAGCCGTTGATAATCAATCGGCTGTAGAAATCCATGTTCTGCAAGGCGAACGGGCGATGGCAAAGGATAACAAAAGTCTTGGCAAATTTGAGCTAGAGGGTATTCGTCCAGCACCTCGTGGAATTCCCCAGATCGAAGTTTCCTTTGATATTGATGCTAATGGTATTCTCAAGGTTTCAGCGCGAGACATTGACACTGGAGTTGAGCAAAGTATCAGCATCACGAATACAGGTGGCTTGAGTCCCAGCGAAATCGAGAGAATGCGGATGGAAGCTGAGGTCTACTCTGAAGAAGATGAAGCTCGTCGTGAGTTAGCGAATATGCGGAACCAAGCATCCAACCTGATTCGTACTGTTGAAGAAATCCTCAGAGACAATGGTCCGTCGGTGATCACTACCAGTTTGCGTGAACCTACACTCAAGAACATGGAAGCTCTCAAGAATTTATATGAAGCTGAAGAGGCTACCTATGAGGACTTACAAACAGCCATTAAACCGTTACAGCAATCACTATTTGAAGTAACTCAAACAGTTGAGAAATACTCTCAAGTTGAGCGGGTGAAGCAAAAGTCCAGTGACAGCCTAGAATAAAAACTAAGGGGTGATGCCAAGCATCGCCCCTTAGTTTTACTGAGAGCGCAAAGCGCTGTATGATCATAAAGTTACACTTGTATTTTTGGCTACAGTTGTCGTCTGTCAACATTGACAACTAAAGCTTATTCTGTAAACCGTGAGCCGCTATGTCACTGTTTGATTGGTTTGCTGAAACTCGCTCGCGCGCAGGTGAAGCATATCGCCGCAAAACTCCTAATCTTAATCAAGAATCTCAAGAACGGGAAATTCCTGATGGCTTGTGGCACAAATGTTCCAGTTGTGGCGCTTTGACCTATGTAAAGGATTTGAAAATCAATTTGATGGTTTGTCCTGAATGTGGTCATCACAATCAAGTTAATGCTTATGAACGCATTGTCCAACTGATTGATACAGGCACATGGGAAGAGATGGATGCAGATTTAACTTCCTGTGATCCTTTAGGTTTTAAGGATCGCAAGCCCTATATCGATCGCATCAAAGAATATAAGCAAAAAACGGGTTTAAGTGATGGGGTGATCACTGGCACTGGCAAGATCGATGGTTGTGATGCGGCTCTAGCGGTAATGGATTTCCGCTTTATGGGAGGCAGTATGGGATCGGTTGTCGGGGAAAAAATTACCCGTATGCTGGAAACTGCCACTGCTAAACGCTTTCCTGCGTTGATCTTTTGCGCTTCTGGTGGGGCGCGAATGCAGGAAGGGATTTTGAGCTTGATGCAGATGGCGAAGACTTCCGCAGCTTTGGAACGCCATCGTCAGGCAAATCTGTTGTATATCCCCATTTTGACGAATCCGACAACGGGCGGAGTAACTGCAAGTTTTGCGATGCTTGGCGATTTGATTTTAGCTGAGCCAAAGGCGTTAATTGGATTTACTGGTCGTCGTGTCATCGAGCAGACCCTTAAGCAAAAAATCCCTGAAGGTTTCCAGTCTTCTGAATATCTGCTCGATCATGGTTTTGTGGATGCAGTTGTGCCAAGAACTAAACTCAAGCAAAGTCTTGCCATGATTTTGAAAATGCACCAACCTCAAACAGATATTGCTAGCGATCTCCATCTTAATGGTGCTGTTAAGTCGGGAATTGATATTGTGTCTGAGGCAAGCTTAGCCTCTGAGGTTTAGCTCTATCAATTAACTTCACAAACCCAAGAAGTACGGACGGATTTAAAATTGGGTGGAGCAGGACAAGAGAACGAGTAACTGCACCAAGTGAGCCTCTGAGGCGCATTTTGATCGATCGCTAGATTTATGGCAAGGCGTGGAGCCTCGATCGCTAATTTAATAGTATTTTCTGGCTCACAAACTCCCCACTCGATCAGATTATTGACTGCGTTGATTAAGGGCAGAGTCGTACCCGAAAGCGTGCCATCGGGTAATCTCGCTGTGCCATTTTGAATTGTAATTTGGCGATCGTCCCAAGGATAAGTGCCATCGGGTAAACCAAGGGGCGCGAGAGCATCACTGACCAGAAAAATTTGTTTTTTCATCCGATAAAGCAGTTTGATCATTTCGGGCGAAACATGAATTCCATCAGCGATTAATCCGCACCAAACCCGATCGCTTAATATTGCTTCGCCCAATAAGCCCACATCGCGATGATGCAAACTTGGCATGGCATTAAAGGCATGAGTGACCATTGTTGCCCCTTGGGCGATCGCAGTTCTCGTTTGTTCAGCATTAGCCGTAGAGTGACCCAAACTGACGACGATCTGACGATCGCGTAAATATTGAATCGTTTCCCCTGATGGATCAAGTTCAGGTGCAAGGGTAACTAGTTTAATAATGTCGGTGTAATCACCTAATACCTGCCGTAATGTATCGAGATTAAGCGGTAATAGATGTTGTTGTGGATGTGCGCCACGTTTGTCGGGATGTAGAAATGGCCCTTCGAGATGGACACCTAAAATTTTGGCTTCGTGAGGATTGGGATTTTGCTTTTGATGGGCGATCGCTTCGGCTAGGAAAAATAGCGATCGATGGAATTGCTCAAGGTCGGCAGTAACAAGGGTAGGTAAAAATCCATCTAGTCCTTGTTGATAGAGAAATCGACAAATTTCTGGTAACTTAGCGGCGCGATCGCGATTTAGATCATTAAAAGGAATTCCTAATGCTCCATTAATTTGGAGATCAATTGCACCTTGAGTAGAACAGATAATTTCACGTAAACCTGTCATGATTTCCAGCTATCGCTAACTATGTTTGGGGAATGCTATAAATTTAATTTTCATTGAATTTATGGGCTGAGCTATGATGATCATCAATATCACTCCAACCAATCTAATTCTAAGCTTATGAAAGTTCAATTGCTTACGCAAAACCAGAATAAGTTGGCGAATAAGTTCCTATTGACGACCCAGCAATATCATCTCATGCACGAAGCTGGTGTTTTCCAAGAGGGCGATCGCCTTGAACTAATTAACGGAGAAATTCAAACTATGTCCCCAATTGGCAGAAAACACGCTACTTGTGTTGCTCGACTGAATGCAATATTTACTAATCGTCTTTTTGGCAAAGCTATCATCTGGCCGCAAAACTCAATTCGTCTAAATGATAACTCTGAGCCAAAACCAGATATTACTATTTTGAAATTTCGTGATGATTTTTATGAAGAGGGATTACCAATACCAGAGGATATTTTATTAATCATCGAGGTTGCTGATAGTTCCATTGATTATGATCGCGAAGTAAAAGCACCTCTGTATGGGTTGGCGGGGATTCCTGAGATGTGGTTGTTTGATGTGAATAAAAAAGCGATCGAGGGATATTCGCAACCATCGGCAAATGGATATAAGTTAATCAGCCGTTACGATGAGAATGATACTCTATCAATTCTTACTTTTCCTGATGTGACTTTCAATTGGAATGAACTATTTTAAAGTAGTATCGATACTGTCTGGTATTTCTAGGATGATGTTGTTCTGTTTTGAATCGTTCTGTTTTGAATCGTTCTGTTTTGAGTGAGTTTTGTAACGAAAGGAAAGCTATCTCAAAGTTAGAAAATCTCTGTATCCATCTAATATCTTCTTCTATCATTCAATTTCCAATAAAAGCTAAAACTACTATTTCGTGAATTTACATTGCAAAATCAGCAATATCTATAAATTTTTATCCTGATCTAGGTAGCGATAATATTCTTCTTTATTTCGCTCAAGATATGGAATGACCATATCTTGAACTGCTAATCCTGTTGTCTTGACAGTTACATAAGTAAGATCAGGATCTAGTTGCTCCATAAGTGAGAAAAAATTGTAAATCACTTTTAGTTCTGACATACAGCTTACAAATATAGGTATCAAGCTTTGCAAGTATTTTGTTATTACAAGATGAGCAAACATCGGCAATCGTCAATTCACCAGAGATGAACTTGCGACGGGGAGTGATGCTTACGTCGTAATTAACACGATTAATAATGCACTTGGGCCAAATATGTTCTCTAGTAAGTGAGCTATGGACACCACAATATGCACAAGTTCGAGGTATTTTTAACTATTTCCTGAAAGTTATATAGCAAATTTCAGTCTAGTGAGGTACAGTAGCAAGAATGAGTAAACCAAGATTTAAAATCTGAAGTAGAAAGACTATTAAAAGCATCTTCAAGAGATTTGAGTAAATCAGGATAGTTTCTCGCGCCAATAGAACGCAGAATACTCTTAATCTTTGACCAACAATTCTCAATTGGTGAAAGTCTGGAGAGTAAGGAGGTAGATAGATTAGGGTGACTCCTGATACCGCAATCAAAGCTTCGATATTTTCTCCCTTGYGAATAGAACAATTATCCATAAATACATAAGCACCTATCCAAAGCTTAGGGGCTAGTTTAGTCGCAATAAAAGCTTCAAAGGTAAGACTATCCTCAGCACCTAAGATGCTCATTTGGGTCAACAATCCATCAATCTCGGCACTGGTCAGTAAATTAGTGGCATGAGAAAATAGAGATAGAGCTAAGGAGAAAGCC
>NZ_NDHW01000067.1 GCF_002251945.1 Pseudanabaena sp. SR411 | reverse complement strand
ATGTCACCGATGATGCGGCAGAAGTGAATGCAGAATCTACGGTTGAGTCAAAACGGGTATTGTCAGAAGCGGAAGCTGCCCGAATTATTCAAGTTGCCCGTAATCATCCCCATGTCGTTCGCGAAGCTACGGGTGTCACTGCTCAGAAATCACCACTACCGCCTTTTATTACCAGTTCGCTCCAGCAAGCTGCCTCTGTGAGATTAGGGCTATCGCCTGAAGAGACGATGAAAGTGGCTCAAGAGTTGTTTGAGGGTGTCGATTTGCCCCAAGGTCGCAAGGGTTTGATTACCTATCACCGCACTGACAGCACTAGTCTCGCTCCTGAGTTTTGTGCTGAGGTGAAGGACTGGCTATCGAAACACGATCCTGATAATGTCCCGAAGAAAACTACTCGTTATCGCGAACAGGTGAATGCTCAATCCGCCCATGAAGCGATTCGTCCCACCTATTTGAGTATTACTCCAAAAACGGTTAGAGATCATCTCAGTGCCAAACAAAGTCAACTTTATGAGTTAATTTGGCGCAGAGCCGTTGCTTCTCAATGTGCTAATGCTTTGATTCAGAAAAGTCGGGTAATTATTCAGGCTGGTTCGACGCTCTGGCAGACTAGGGGCAGTATTCTCACCTTTGCGGGTTATACGCGCTATTGGAACGATTTGAGTAAGGATAAACATATTCCTGCTTTGACGAGCGGTCAGACTTTGGCTTTGGCGAATGCGGGTTTTACGCAGAAACAAACTCAACCTCCTGCTAGGTATAGCGAGGCGAAGTTGGTACAGGTGCTAGAGCGTCAGGGGGTGGGTAGACCGAGTACGTTTGCGGCGATCGTC
>NZ_NDHW01000006.1 GCF_002251945.1 Pseudanabaena sp. SR411 | reverse complement strand
TTTTAGTTCTCTTGCATCCCGATTTGCCTCGATAAATTCTTGCAGTTCTTCTGTCATTTTTATCTTCTCTAAAAACATTTTTCCAGTTTCTACTTTCTCACAAATCATTTAGGATTGCTATATAGTCGGGATTGTGAGACAGGTCTTCTAAATTGCTATCCAAACAACCGATGAAGTTTTTAGTTGCTTCAGCGAATGATATTTGAGATTGCTTGGTTAGATTACTGGAGTTTAGACTAAAAAAGGAAAAAAGGCAGAGTAAAAGAGATACAAACTGCCTACAGTAGATGAAAAAGAAAAAGCACATCTACAGTCATGATTATTGATAAATTACAGGAATTCCGTCAACAGGTATATAGATTTTTAGGGAACGGGCGAGATGCAATATTTGACTTGATGGATGCAGTATTGACCAGTCCAAGTGTGAAATCATTTGCAGAATTATCTTTATCAGCAGTGTATCGACGGAAATGGTCAAGTCTATATGAATCGTTAAAAGATAGCCGACCAAGACGAGGAAGACTCAGACGACTATGTGTCGAACAAATACCCAAAGATATCCGACCCTTGCTAGCAGGAGACCATACAGGATGGGGAAGACCCCATGCTAAAACCTTAAAAGAACGGAGTTTTGTGCATCAACCGAATTTGGTTGAAGGTAACAAACCCATTGTGTTAGGGCATGACTACAGCACCTTGGGATGGGTGCCAGAAAAGTCAGGGAGTTGGGCAATCCCTTTATGTCACGAGCGGATCAGTAGTTTTGAGACAGCAGCCCAAAGAGGCGCATTCCAACTGAGGCAAGTATGTCGCGATTTGTCGGTAAGACCGATCGCCACCTATGACAGCGAATATGGTAGTGCCGCATTTATCAATTTGACCGAGGATATCCCCGCAGATTTACTGCTGCGGCTACGCCCGAATCGATTCTTGTACAAAGCCCCTGAGCCATATAGTGGTTATGGTCGTCCCCGCAAGCATGGTGATAAATTCCAACTTGCTAATGCTG
>NZ_NDHW01000066.1 GCF_002251945.1 Pseudanabaena sp. SR411 | reverse complement strand
AATTTTGAAATTAACCCGAACCGAGGCTAATCATCATGTCCCGCCCGCAAGCGGGCGGGACATGATGATTAGCTACTCATACATCACTAAACTTGTGATTGCAAATAGTTAGGTAAACCGATCTGATCGATCAGCTTTAGCTGTTTTTCCAACCAATAAGCATGATCCTGTTCTGTATCTACAAGTATTTTGAGTAAAATGTCACGGCTCTGGTAATCTTGTTCAACCTCACACACCGCGATCGCCTCTTTGAGATCATCAATTACCTTGTATTCAAAGTCCAAATCATTCTTTAGCATTTCGGGAACAGTTTTACCAATCTTTAACCCGTCTTGCTGTGACAGATCAGGTGTACCTTCCAAAAACAGAATTCTCTCAATTAACCAAGTTGCATGTTGGGTTTCATCCGCCATTTCATGATCAATGCGTTCATACAATTTGTTCAATCCCCAATCAGCGTACATGCGTGAGTGGGTGAAGTATTGATCTCGTGCGGCTAACTCACCACTCAACAACTTGGACAACTGCTGTAAAACCTTCTCACTGCCTTTCATTATTTTCTCACTTATATTTTTTAAAAGAATCTTATAGATTACTTGTGCAATCTATTTTTAAAAGCTAAACCATCGACTGTAAGAAGTTATGCAAGCCTGAGTTTTCAATCAACCAAACTTGGGACTCTAGCCAATCAATCTGCTCTTCAGTATCTTCTATTAGTTTGGCAAGCAAATCACGACTTACGTAATCTTGTAGAGTCTCACAAGTTGCTACAGCCGATTTCAACCCATTTAAAATTTCATTACATAGAATAAGATCACTGTCTAGTAATTCGGGTATATTTTCACCAATCCGAAGACTACCTAAGCTTTGTAAATTGGGCAATCCCTCTAGAAAAAGCACTCTTTCAATCAGATCGTCGGCTTGCTTCATTGCCTTGATAGAATAGCGATATTCCCGATCATTAAGCTGGCTTAAACCCCAGTTTTTACACATTCGGGCATGAAGAAAATATTGATTAATGGCTGTTAGTTGAGCTTTAAGAGCATCGTTTAACTGACGCTTTACGTCTAGATGTCCTTGCATAGGGATTTATCCTAATTTAATCGGTAACGTTATCTTGTTTATCATACTTGACTCAGTAATTCAAAGTTCAAAACTTCTAGAGTTGTGATGATTATATGACTTACACCAAAGTACAAAATGGCTACGCCATTTTGTACTTTGGTATTACCTAAAAGAAAGTAGTTGTAGAGCAACGCCAGAGGTAG
The DNA here is from genome assembly GCF_002251945.1 of Pseudanabaena sp. SR411. Lineage (GTDB taxonomy): Bacteria > Cyanobacteriota > Cyanobacteriia > Pseudanabaenales > Pseudanabaenaceae > Pseudanabaena. The sequence goes on along the minus strand of NZ_NDHW01000066.1, from coordinate 50,818 downwards.
CTCGGATAAATCAAAACTCAAAAGATGAGTGACGGCGCTTCGCGCCGCCACTCATCTTTTGAGTTTTATGTCCTAAGCAAAACTTACATCGCTGTTGACTTGACGAATTCATCTAAGACAGGCGAAAATAATGACAATTATTTTCAATAAGTGCAATTGTTCTTACCACATATTTTTTCAAAGGGATTAAAGCAAAGATGTACATTTGTATTTGTAATGCGGTAACTGAGAAAGATATTCAAAAAGCTGTTAGCAAAGGTGCTAGCTCGATCGCCATGCTATCGGAATTAACGCTATTGGGTAAGGACTGTGGCTGCTGCACCGAAGAAGCCCATCGGGTTTTGAAGCAATGTGCGGGTAAGCCTTCAAGAACGTAATAATCTTTTGGCGTAAGAAAATAGCAGCTATCAATAGTAAACAATAGTAAATAAGTACGCACTCACTCGCAAAAGGCGATTGGAATTTCTGTAAAGAAACAACTTCTCTCACCAGTGTGACAGGCGATATCGCCAACCTGCTCGATTTTGACCAAAATCACATCGCGATCGCAATCGTAGTAGAGCTTTTTAAGTTTTTGGATATGCCCAGATGTAGCTCCTTTATGCCATAGCTCTTGGCGTGATCGGCTCCAATAATGCACTTCACCAGTTGACACTGTTAGTTCCAAAGCATGACGATTCATCCATGCCATCATCAAAATTGTGCCATCTTGATGATCTTGCGCGATCGCAGGAATCAATCCTCGATCATCATATTTGAGATTGTCAATCCAATTGTCAGACATTTTTTAGATATTAGATGATTAAAGCAAATTATACCAAGCATTCCTGTAATTGTTGTTGAAGCATCTGTGCATCAAGATTTCTGCCAATGAGAACTAATTGGTTGTCAATCGGCTTCTTACGATGGTCATAGTTCAGTTCGTAGCGCTTTCCGCTCAATTGAAAAATAAAACGCAGATCTTCAGCCGCAAAACTGAGAACGCCTTTCGCTCTAAACACATCAACGGGCATTACCTTATCAAGGAAATAGGTGAACTTGTCTAAATCGAAACGGCGATCGCTTTGGAAAGAAACAGAAATAAATCCATCATTATCTAAATGGTTGGAATGGTGATGATGATGTTCATGATCGTGATGTTCGTGCTTGTGATGATGATGCTCATATACTTCATCCTCGTTCTCTACTTGTTGATAGACACTAGTTGGAGCAAGATCCACATCTAAAATCAAGGGCAATGGAACTTCACCATGCTGCGATCGCAGGATTCTCGCTTTAGATTTTGTCTTACGAAGATATTCTTCTAATTCATTAACTTGAGCTTCTGGCACTAAATCGGTCTTGTTCAGTAAGACTATATCGCCATACTGCACCTGACTAAGCGCCGCCTCACTACCAAAATGCTCAGCAGTAAATGTCTCCGTATCAATCACAGTAAGAATAGAATCGAGGCGGGTGAGGTGCTTTAGTTCTGTTCCTAAAAAAGTCAAGGCGATCGGTAGAGGGTCAGCAACGCCAGTAGTCTCAATTACCATATAGTCAATGCGATCTTCTCTCTCCAAAACGTTATACACCGAATCAACTAAGCTGTCATTGATCGTGCAGCAAATACAACCATTGCTTAGCTCCACCATGCCATCTTCAATATCAACAAGTAACTGCCCATCAATGTTAATGTCGCCAAATTCATTCACCAAAACCGCCACTTTCAAATCCTGACGATTTTTGAGAATTTGATTGAGGAGTGTCGTTTTTCCACTACCCAGAAACCCCGTAACAATCGTTACAGGCATTCCCCGTTTAGGAATATCGAGTTGAGGAGTTTTCATAGTCTTGTCCAATTTGGATTGAATAGTGCTGGGGTTTTATTTAGGCAATGATAATGATTATCATTCTTATAATCATACTCACATTAACCACTATGTCAACCTCAACAAATTTTTTGACAGGGTAACCGCACATGATTGTTAACAAAAAAAGCACATGATTGTTAACAATCCAGAAAGAAATAGAGAGAAGGGAGAGAATTGAGTATATTAAGAATAAGAAGCCAAAATGCTAGAACACAGTCAGCCTAGTCGAAACCCACTTTGGGAACTTGCGAGATCCAATGATTCAAATGCCATATTTTCTCTCCTTCGCTTATTGTACTTTCCAACAACTGTGACACACACCACAATATGCTCACAGTAATTTTATTAATCTGTTCTGATGTGTTCATGACCTTTGCGTGGTATAGACACCTCAAATTTTTTCAAAATCAATCGCTACTGTTTGTTATTTTGGCAAGCTGGGGCATTGCCTTTTTTGAATATTGCTTCCAAGTACCTGCAAATCGTTTTGGTTATGGTGAATTTACCGCTACGCAGCTCAAACTGATCCAAGAAGCGATCTCAATTCTTACCTTTATTGCTTTTGCTATCAATGTCTTAGGAGAAAGCATGAAATGGAATCATGTGGTTGCCTTTGGTTTAATGATGGTGGCTGTATGGTTTTCAGTTGCTTTTAAGTAAATATTTATTAAAACGACGTGATGTGCAACTAAGAAAGTGCCAAAAAAACTCACAGTCGAGAGTGTTAGAAAATAGGACTAACGCCATTAGCCATTAGCGGTGAGCATCATGTTTTCTATGGAATATTTTATCATTGCCGTCTTTTGCAAAATCGATGAACTACTCAAAGAAATAACCGCAACTCAACGAGTCAGAGGCAAAGGATTTGCACCAGTCTTAAGTACCTGTGCAGAATTACCCAAACCCGTAAGTTTGCGCCCCGCAGGGGCGCAAACTTACGGGTTTGATTTTGTAATTAATTTGCTCATTTACTTAAGTGACAGTGAAGTGTTAACGATGGAAATCGTAACTGAGTAWCAGGGTATAGAGACTGACGTAGGGATCTGGAAATATTTTCGTAAGCATTGGAGGGATTGGTTTCCAGTGTTAAAAAGTCGTACTACCTTTGTCCGTCAGGCAGCTAATCTGTGGCAGTACAAAGCAATGCTGCAACAAAAACTAGCTGAACAGTTAGGTGCTTTAGATGATGACGTGCATCTGATTGACGGAGTACCAATACCTCTGTGTTATCTCTGTCGTGCATCCCGTTGTCGTAGCTTTGAAGATATTGCGGACTATAATTACTGTGCGGCTAAAGACATGCATTACTATGGCTTTCATGGTCATGTCCTCATTTCTCTTCATCCTTTGCAGTTTGAAGACTTGGTTGATTCTTAATTCTTAGTTGCACATCGCGTTTAGTAAATAACAATCTACTTAAAAGTTTTCATTGTCTGGGGGCATCCCCATTACCTCTCTTGCTTAAAGGGCTTAGGGCATTGTGTTGCAATCTCTATCGTGGGAGGATGCCCTCCCGCCCTTTTTTTGTGTAAAAGCGCTGCTAATCAACGCTTTTAGCTTTTTTGGATTTTATTAAATTATCATTCCTAACCATGAAAAGTGGTGCTTTTTAGCTCTTGGAAAAAAAGATTTTTATCAATATCAGGGTTATACCTGATATTGATAAAAAAGAAATTTCGCTAATATATAAACATGGATATCTAAAATGATTAATCGAAAGATTGAGATGGGAGCAGAAGCATTTTTTTAAATTAGGATATTGATAGTTTTTAAAACTATATTACAGAGAGATAGAGAATTATGAATATACGATTGCCACCAGAAAAAAAGTTAGAACATGAAATATTCTGTCAAGGTATCAAGAATATTGACGTAGAAACTATGCAAATTATCCTTGCAAAACTACACATGATGTATTTACAGGAACAAGCTTTATTAAATGAAATAGTAAATAACAATCTACTCAAAAGTTTTTAGAGGTTATTGTCTGGGGGCATCCCCATTACCTCTCTTGCTTAAGGGGCTTAGGGCATTGTGTTGCAATCTCTAGCGTGGGAGGATGCCCTCCCGCCCTTTTTTTTGCGTAAAAGCGTTGGTTAGCTAAGCTTTTAGCTTTTACTGTAATTAATGTCTATAAGTTTGAAATCAAATATCAGGGTATTCCCTGATATACATCAAATGGTAATGACGATAGATTAGATACATAGAAAACGGGAGGGAAAAGATACTAAAGAGGGGGAAGAGAAAATCTAACACTCTGTATCAATTCTCAAAATTATTCAGTCAAAATTGATTTACGGATAGGAAAAACTATCCATTTAGAACAAAAAAAGAGAGGATAAATATATGCTATCTACTACACTTCGCCGCCTTTTGGTTGCTTCTGGTCTTGTTGTCGCTACATCTTTCGGAGCAGCTTCTGGAGCTTTTGCTGCTGATACAACTAATGTCATTCTCGGTGGTACTGTTACTTCCACCCTTGCTATTTCTTCTAGCAATCCCAACGCAGCGATCGATCTTGCACCTTCTCAAATTGATACAGAAGTTAAGGCGGCTGATCTCGCTTTCGGTACAAACAACAGTGCAGGTCTAACTGTAGCTTCAAGCGGCACTTTGACTTTAAGTAATGGTGTAGCGACTCCTGTACCATTCACCGTTGGTATCGTTGCAGGAGCTAGTGGAACGCCAACAAGTTATGTTGCAACTGGTGCGACTGTGTTCACCACCTCGGCTGCGGCTGCCCCTACTACTGCTCACGCTCTTTATATCAAGTATAGTACTGCGGCTTTCCAAGACCCTGGTAACTATGCAGCAACTGTCACCTTGACAGTTACGGATAATTAATAACTAGATTTTGACTGCTAAAGAGAATTATAAACTCAACCCGTGCAAGTCAAGCATCTAAGTTATACCAAAACTAAAAATGGCGTAGCCATTTTTAGTTTTACAAACTCTTACTGGGTTTGGTTTTTAATTAACAAAAGTGTTGTCACACTTTCGTTAATTGGTATTAGGAATCTAAATAAATCACAATAGTAATTGCTCAACCTAGAAGAAATAAGGGTTTCAGGCATTTTGACGCATCAAAAAGCATCTAAATGATTCCATTCTCATTAAATAAGTGATAAATTACTGTTTTATTTATTAATTTATAGAGATAGTCAGCAATTTTCCAGTTATACGAACACTGTTTTTTGTTGATTCTTCTAGGTTGAGCAGTTACTCACAATATTTTTTTGAAAGTGTTGCTTAGCAAAGCTTTCAAAAAAATATTAGTTTTTACTTCAGCACAACGCGATGTAAGTCTGCATGAAGGAAGTTAGGATTAAGGAAATGCAACTTTCTCTTTGGTCACTAGGATTATTAACATGTATAGCTTTAACAGGAATGCAACCTGCGATCGCTACTCCTTCGGTAGTGGCTGATGTTACATCATCAGCTAATAGCTTACCCCTTGATGGGGAAGGTGACGCTACGACGCATGTGGTCAAAGTTTCTACCCTATTACTTTCGACAGATAGCAGCAAAGGTTTTACTGCTACTATTAGCTCTGGTAGCCTCACAAAAACAGGACAAGAAACTCCTATTGCCTACCAAGTAAAAATAGTTGCATCTGGAGCAAATCCACCTAGCCCTGCTGATTTTACGATCGCTTCTGGAAATAACTACACATTTTCAACAAACCAAACAGGTTCGCAAAACTACGATCTATATGTTCTTTATAGTCCTGCTAATCTACAAGATCCAGGCACGTACAGCACAAATATTTCCATCTTCATTTTAGACAATCCCTAGTTTTGGCGAGAAGTTGGCTGGGAATTTTATTGAGTTTGCATCGATTTAAGTCATTTCCCTACATATGCGATTTGCATCGCTTAAGATCGTTTAAAGCTTTTATCCGTATTTTTATGAGTTTAAAGCAATGAAATTTATTTTCCCCAGCTTTGGGCTAACACTTTTTCTGTTATTAGCCAATATCCAACCTAGTTGGGCTTTCAAAATTGAACCGATTTCGCGGACTTTCACTCCCTCAGGATCAAATGCAACCCAGTCCTATGAACTGATTAGTAATAAGTCAGAGCCAGAAGCGGTTGAAATGTCGGTAGTTAAGCGGTCAATGGACTTAGACGGCAAGGAAAGTTATGAGCCAGCAGATGATGATTTTTTGATTTATCCACCGCAAGTTATTCTGAAACCGAATACAAGACAAGCTGTGCGGGTGACATGGCTAGGCGATCCAACTCTGCAACAAGAAATGGCGTATCGATTGGTATCAAGACAAGTTCCGATTAATCTCAAAAAACCTGAGATTGGGAAACCTAATGGAACAAGGGGTAAAGTAGAAGTCCTTTTAACTTATATGGGTTCGCTATATGTCCGTCCCACGGATGTACAGTCTAAGGTAGTTGTCGATAGTGTGACTGTTCAAAAGAATGATCAGAGCAAATCAACGATCGCCTTGATCTTAGAAAACCAAGGCTCAGCACGAGCTAGTCTTAGAAACTTTAGCCTCAATCTCACTAGTAACGGTAAAACCGTAATCCTAAAACCTGAACAACTTCAAGAAATTAGTTCTAAGGTGATTTTGGCAAAAAATAAACGCCGCTTTGTATTTGCCTATCCTGCGGAGTTGCCACAACAGGGCAATGTCACCGCAACATTTGACTATAACCCTTAATGTGAATATTCATAAATTAACTTGGTTCAATCAAATCACAGGACAATTTATTACTAAAAATGCTCGCATAGCAAGCATTTTTAGTAATAATGATTAATTTGGTAAACTTGTAAGGTGCTGAAAAAAATTTAAAATTTTGCGATCGCTTTAGAGTTTATGAACACTACAAAAAATATCCTCTTCGCGATCGTCAGTTTAGCTTTACTTTTTCCCACTAGTGCCTTAGCTCAATCCAACCCAGTAAACCCCACTCCTTCCGCCCCAGACAAACCCAATTCCGAGCCTCAAACTGCACCAAAGATTGAACCTGATCCGTCTGAAGATGAACTGTTTGAGCAAGTATTTAAGCGAGCGCGTACAACTCAAGGAGTACAACGTCTCATTGTGCCTTGGTCTATTGATAATCAATCTAAAGGACAAATTTTTGTTCTTTTTATCCCCAGTAGCACATCAGGACTCAAAATTCAGTCTGCACCTCTCTTGTCAAGCCTTGCAGAAATTATTCGACCTGAAATCCTCGAAAAACTTCAAGCTGCTGTAGATACTGAGCGAAATATCTCCATTGAGGCTCTACGCCAAAATGGATTAGAAGCGATTTTTGATGAGCGCCGATTGGAATTGTTTATTCAAATACCTGCGGCTCAGCGCAAGATTAATATCTATAATTCGCAATCTCAAGATCCAGAACTAGCGAATGCGATTTTACCGAGTCAGTTTAGCGGTTATTTCACAATACGCGGTAGTGAGCAATTTGTATCGTCAAATATTGCCAGCTCTGAGCCATTTCGACGACCTCTCAATCTAAACTTTGATACGGCAATTAATCTGAATAATTGGGTTTTGGAAGGGAATTTCTCATTTATAGAAAGAGCCTCATCAGAATGGACACGCGGGGATTTTCGGATTGTTCGTGATGACTTAGACAATGCTTTGCGTTATGTAGCAGGAGATCTGGCTGTTCCAGTAGTAGGTTATCAAACTAGCACCCCACTAATTGGGGTAACGGTTGCCCGCAATTATGGATTGCAACCCTATTTAATCACCCGTCCCGTTAGTCAGTACGAATTCTTTCTAGAAAATCCTTCTAGAGTTGAAGTATTTAGTAATGGAAGACTAGTACAAACCTTAAGATTACCCGCAGGGCAGCAAGATATTCGCAATCTATCCCTTGGTTCAGGTATTAATGATGTTCAACTTGTGATTACGGATGATGTTGGACGCATCCAGCGCTTAGATTTTGCCAATGCGATCGCTGCTAACTTACTTGCTCCAAATGTCCAACAATTTGCCTATAGCGTGGGTTTTCCTAGCCTTGGCACAAATAGTAATCGAAACTATGACTGGTCATCCCCGACACTGGTCGCTTCCCATCGTTTAGGAGTTAGTAATGTTTTGACATTAGGGGGATATCTACAGGCTGATCGTAATCAACAATTAATTGGGATTGAAGGAGTTTTAGCAACTACTTTGGGGAATTTTGCTTGGGATACAGCTTTAAGCAATACCAATCAGGTGGGGACAGGGATTGCGGCAAGGTTACGCTATGACTTCCTCAAAACAGGCAGTAGCAATCCTTTAGAACAGACTTTTGGCTTTACTGTTGAACATCGTGGGGTGAATTTTTGGTTGGCTGGCGATAGGGTAACGAATTTTCTCCGTAATCCTTCAGTATTAGATTTGACCGCCTATTATCAACAAAAACTATTTTGGGACATATCGGGCGGCTTAAATTTTCGCTACCAGTTAGGGCGCGATCGCCCAAATTCTTACCAAGTAGGATTAAATTTAGGGAAATCCTTTAATAATGGATTAGGGCTGACGATTAATCTCAGTGAGTCAGGAGATGGAGTTAATCCTAAGGAACAAAGAGCATTAATTAGTTTGGTCTGGGTTTTGCCGCAACAGCGTCAAGTTATTCAAACTTCGGCGGAACTAAGCAGTAAAAATAGCCAAACTTTGCGGACAAGTTGGAGTGCGAGTTCGCCAAATTCCCTAGAAGGAATTAATGTTTCTTTAGCAACAGCACTTTCTCCTACTAACGATGATTTCACAGGTAGACTTTCCTATAATGGCTATAGGGGAAATTTAGAACTTTCCCAAGACGCGCTATTTAGCCGTACTGGTCAGATTACAAATACGACGCGCATCGACTTTGGCACATCACTGGTATTTGCCGATGGCTACTTCGGCATCTCGCGTCCTGTCAATGGCAGCTTTGTTTTAGCAGTGCCGCATCCCACATTACAAGGTCGAGTAATTGGGATTAATCCCAGTGCGATCGGGGGGAATGCCGCCCAGATTGATTGGGCAGGCGTGGCTGTATTACCAAATCTATCGCCTTACCAGGTTTCTAAGTTGCGGATTGATGCACCGAGTTTACCAGTGGGCTACGATTTAGGAACGAGTAACTATAATGTTTTGCCAACCTATAAAAGTGGCACAGTAATCAGAATCGGTACAGATGCAACGATCTTTTTGCGCGGTACATTACGTAATGCCAAAGATGAACCTTTATCTTTATTAACGGGTGAATTAATTTCTGTTTCTGATCCAACTTGGACTCCTCTACAACTATTTACTAACAGAGCAGGAAAATTTGCTTTAACAGGTGTCAAGCCTGGAAGTTATGAACTAAGAATGTATAGTGATCCACCAATAATTTTCTCAATAGACATTCCCAAAGATAAAATTGGAATTTATGACTTGGGTGTAGTGCGATCGCCATGATCTTACTCACCTACAGGGTTTTGCTCACAAATCCTGTGGCAAGGTAATCTTCACGATTAGCAGCCGATTGAACTACTTACCCCTTTTTGCAGTTGCAAAGGATTTATTAAGGCAAGTATGGGCGGCGCGAAGCGCCGCCCATACTTGCCTATTTAGCACTACCAGACTGAGAAAGTTTGCTACGGATATGACAATTCGCAGCATATAGTGGTATATCTCAACTATTGATGACAAATTGGTGATCAAAGATGATCAAAGTGCTGACCAAAATCGCGGCTCTAGAGGTAATAGGTCTATCAATATGAAATCCTTAGGACTTAGAATCAAAAGCCGATCTTCATGGGCGATCGCCGCCAATTACATCGCTAGCAGTATTTTTAGCAGTATTTTTATAACGGGTTTGGGCTTGGCAGATAGTCTTAGCCTCTCATCACCCGCGATCGCCCAGACTGTAAATCCTTCCCTCACTTGCCCACAGATTACAAATCGGCGCTATGTCGTCATACTGGATCGCCCTGCCAACCTACTGCCCCAGTTGCCAGAATTTTTAGCGATCGCTGCCGTACCTTGTAATTATCTCAATGCCTCCATGACTTTTTTTGGTGGTTTTGACAATGCCCAAGCTTCGACCTTTCGCGCCAATCAACTACGAGCATTAGGGCTAGATGCAGTTGTGCATTCTTTTTCTGCGAAAGTGAATGATATTCCCGCAAACTTACAAGCATCTGTAATTTTGGTGGAACTGAGCAAAGAGCCAAATATGGCAATTCAACAGGTGCAATCTCTATCTGGAAAGAGTGCAGTTCTTGCCACGTTTAGTAATCGATCAGTAATTTTGGCAGCACCACTAGCCAGTCAACAAAGTGCCAATGCGATCGCCACAAAGCTACGTGGTCAAGGACTAGCGGCTCAGGTAATTGGCGCTTCGTTAATTGCTCCCCCCATTACGTCGTCAAATACCACAAGTTCTGTTCCCACAAATTCCGTCCCCATTTCTACACCTACTAAGCCCAGTTCTACTGCCACGATTTATCGGGTACTAGTTCCCAATGCAAACCCTAATACCTTAAAACAGATCCGTGAACTCGCGCCCGATGCTTTTGTGACTATTTTCAAGGGAAAATCCTATATTCAAGTGCGGACTTATAGCAATCGTAGCAATGCCCATCGTGAGCGCGATCGCTTGAATGCTCGCTTTGCAGGCACGATTTTAATTCAAGATTAAAGCTCAAGATTAAACCTATGGCATCTGGTTCCAAATCTTTAACTAACGATGATTTACCAGCCTACACTGTGCGTGTAAGCGATCGCGCTAAGTCTGTGCGCCTTTCACTTTCCGTAGAAGCGGGTTTAGAAGTGGTTATCCCTGCTGATTATGATCATCACAAGGTTCCTGAACTGATTCAAAAAAAGCGTGATTGGATTGTTCGCAATCAACTCAAACTCGATCAGCGTGAAGCTTTTTTTCAGTCACAGGCTCCCCATGAGTTGCCTGACAGCATCAATTTGCGATCGCTGGGTGAAGAATGGCGGATTGAGTATCAAGAGGTTTCGACAAAATCAAGGGCGATCGCCATCCAAGAAAAAAAATCTGAACTAAAGCTCATTGTGAACGGGAATATTACCGATGTCGAAGCTTGCAAATTTTTTCTGAAGCAATGGCTGATGAAGAAAGCGGAAAAACATTTATTCAGTTGGTTACGCAGAGTCAGCATTCGCGCTAAGTTGCCCTATCGCACTACCGCAGTAAGAAGCCAAAAGACTTTATGGGGTAGCTGCTCTGGTAATCGTAATATTAGTCTTAACTACAAACTACTTTTTCTCGAAGCCAATGTTGTTGAATATGTACTAATTCATGAGCTTTGTCACACAGTTCACATGAATCATTCAGATAAGTTTTGGAAATTAGTCAGTAAGTTTGAGCCAAATTACAAAATACTAGATAAATCTCTTAATCAAGCATGGCAAGTCATTCCAGCATGGCTGGATTTTTAACCAGCAAAGAACTCTATGCGCGAGTTCTTTGCTGGCTCGGGTTTGATAAGCCCAAGAATAGGGGTGCGGCGCTTAGCGCCCCTATTCTTGAGTGGGAAGAGAGTAGATATTTTTTAAAGTTACTGAATTTTTAACGCTAATTCTTTAGGAAGATTTTCTATTTATTTACTCTTAATTAGTCTGTGATAGGAATAATTGCTTGAAAGTATCACCCCACAAGTAAATAAATGCTGTAGTACAGACCCTAAAGTTTTCCCAAAATTAAGGTTGATGTGAGCGAACTCACAAGACATAGGTGAATCGCGTCTATGGGGATTTTAAGTTAAGCACTATACTGTCATATTGAAATTAACAAGTGTGAGGTATGCATTTATGACTGAAACAAAACCAAATTTACTACCAATCATTGGTGGCGTGGCTGTAGTAGTAGCAGGGGGCGTAGGTGCTTATTTCTTCCTAAATAAGCCATCTATTCTGCCTACGGGTAGTAGCACTTCGGGAACACTGACGATTGTGCCTAAACAGTCATTGATGGCTATGTCTATCTCCACCGACGAAGCCGCCTTGTCCAAAATAGAGCAGTTCCTGTCTCCAGAAACCAAAAAACTTTACGATCAGGCGATCGCGGAAGTCAGGAAAAATCTCTCATCAGGTGACGTTGACTACGACAAAGATATTAAGCCTTGGGTTGGCAAAAATATAACTTTTGCGATTTTACCTTCTGGGAGAACGGCCAGCCTTGTACCAAGAAAATCACAAGCTGCTATTCAAAATCGCTATGTACCGATGAGCGATACAGGTTCGATTCAGTTTGTGCAAGATAAAGCTGCTCCTGAAGCAAAGACTATCCCAAATATTCTGATCGTAGTTGAGGTTAAAGACAAAGCTGGTGCTGAGAAGTTTTTGACCGAGAAAATCAAAACTAAGGCAGGTGGTAAAGAAAAGCAGTCTGACTATAAAGGTGTGAAGATCACCCAATATGGCGAAGGTAGTCAGGGCAGTGTAACTGCAATGGTTGGGGATTACTTGATTGTTACCCCTCAAGAACAAACAACTCAGAAGGCGATCGATACCTTTAAAGGTGAAGCTTCGTTAGCAAGTGCCGCAAGTGCTGATGATCTCAAGATTCAAAATCCCGTTGCCCAAGTGTATATCCCTAACTTCGGCACATCAATTGTGGAGCTAGCCGCTCTAAATCCTGAAGCCCAGACCATTCCCCCAGAGTCACTGGAACAATTGAAGCAGGTCAAATCTGTGAATATGGGATTTGGCATTGATGATGCAGGTATTCGCTTCAAAGCCCTTGGTAAGTTTGACCCTGCGGCCATTGCTGCACTCAAAAACTCGCCTAACAAGGTTATGAGTCAGATTCCTTCTCAAGCCTTTATGGTGACCACGGGCTTTAATATCAAGAGTTCATGGGAGCAATTTGTTAAGTCGGCAGATAAAAATCCTGAAATCAAGAAAGGGCTTGATGAAGTCAGAGCGCAACTGAAGTCTTCGCCATTGGCTCTCGATCTTGACAAAGATATCTTTGGATGGATGGATGGCGAGTTTGCCCTAGCTTCTGTAGCTGGTAAGACCGAAGGAATTTTGGCACAAACTCAAGGACTTGCACCTTTACTAATGTTGCAAACTTCAAACCGTGCTGCTGCCGAATCTTTGTTCAAGAAACTGGATGATTTTGCGAAGCAAAATGGTGCAACGGTAGCCAAAAAAGATGTCGGTGGAGTCTCTGTTACTGAGTGGTCGGCGGCTGGTGCTGGTGCGATCATTGCTCATGGCTGGAGCCAACCAGATACGATTTTCCTCACCGCTTCTCCCATTGTGTCTTTGTTTGTTCCAAAACCCGCAACTGCACTTGATGCGGATGCTACTTTTAAGTCAGTGATTAGTACTCTACCTACTAACAATGTTGGCTATTTCTATATCGATGCCGATCGCACATGGAGTATTGTTCAGAGCTTCATGCCTCCTGCGGAGAAAGCAAAGACTCCTCCTGAAGCAAAAGCTTTGATCGAGTCTATCCGTGGCATCGCGGGAACTGCTGTCTATCCAAATTCAGAGACTGCTGAAGTTGAAGTAATCTTGGCTCTTAAGAAAGGCGGTAAGTAAATAAAGCATAAAGTGCTTCCGAAGCAATAAAATAAAGACGCACATCATAGCGTGCGTCTTTTTTCAATAGGTCTACTATCGAAATGAATTCTGCTTGAAAGCATTGAATTCTTGCGTATGCGATTGTCTTTCAGAGTCCAGAGAAGACATTACGGACTGGAAACTGCTTTCACATTGTCTTTTACAACTCTCAGCGTCACTAGAGAAAGCTATACATCCAGAACGGCATACTCTATTGTTTCCCTCCTCCAATATCAAGTTTTTTTGATAGTTAAAAGTAATCCATAACGACCAATAGCTTGATAGTAATTGAGATACCTGTTGATATTCCTTAGAACAGTTAGAATCATTCTTGAGGTGACTAACTAAGAGCTTAGCTTCTTGGAGCGGCATAATCATACTGTTAGCACCTAGAGGGTTGTGGGGCAAAGATTGGAGATCTGAAAGAGTTTGCGAAATGTCTCTAGAACAAGCAACAGAGTTTAGAGTTGGAGTTGAAGTAGCGTTAGAAATATAATCAGAAGTATTAGTAGAAACTAAGCTTGAGTCTGATGGGGGGGGAGCTTTACTACAAGCACTAGCTAGTAAAGCAGAAAGGCACACAGTAGCTAAAAATCTAGAAGAAATTAATTTCATAATTGACTAACAATATAACAATAGGTGAATGTTCATTAGAGAACTAAAAAATTTGCCCACTAATAATTTGTTGTGTTTTGGATTTGCAGAAAGCGCACCTCAAAGGGTACGCTTTCTGCAAATTATTTGTGATTATTATCTTTAGCTAAACCAATTAACAAGACCCTCCAAAAGACCTTGCCAAAAGGAGTCATCAGCCCAATCTGGAGGAGTAAGGCTGTTGTGTGGTAGATTGTGCATGTAATGTGAATGAGCGTGGTGTTCAACATAATCCATGTAATCTTTGTGGTTCATATGTTTACCTCTAAATATGTTGATAGATGCAATGGTATTGATTCTTATTAGAACCAATAATGAATATTAAAGTCTAATTAAATGTTCTAGTGACGACGCATTTGAGAAGCAGCTAGGCAAGCCCCAGCCACATAGCCAACTTTAGCTCCCACAACAGAACCCAATGGACCAAACAAAGAGCCTATAGCACTACCCATCAACGCGACACCTTTCGCAGTTGTTACAACTGCTGTAGTATGTGGATCAACAAGCATATTTAATCTCCTCCAAAAATGTGAAATAAGAATTTCAAGCAAAGAAAAATTGTGGTTCAAAATCTTCCTTAGATTGATAGTTTTTAGCTTGCCACAATAATCATTGAAAACAAACCCGTCTAGGCTGGTTTATCCGACAAATAATACCAGTCTAGACTGGTATTATTTGTCGGAATATTTACTAAGATTTAAATAATTAACCTAATATGAATACAACACAAGAAGACGAAGAAAAATACAAAATACAACTTTTAAAATTTTATCAAGAAGAAAACCTTCAAGACCACTACAAGGAAGCTGAATGTAAATGGTATATTGTAAAGTTATTTCAAGATTTAGAAGCTCAAAAGAAAAATGATGAACCTAGACAAAAAGGACTGGGAAAATTCGAGAAAAAGTATTTATGTCTTTTGCTTGCTGGGATAAAACAACAAGAAATCTCAAACTTAAATATTTATTCTACGAAGTCACTTGGAAGTGAGCCAAGCAGAAAAATTTACCCTCTTATAGGAAATTTAACAGGCAAGAAAATTAATAGTTCGGAAGATATTCTAATATCCTTAGTTGATAAAGGCTATCGAAAAAGTTGCGGTTTATATAGAAAAGTAACGAATGAAAAACAAGCTTTAATAATTGTTAAATGTGAGGCTGAAATTTCCGAAGCATCATTGACTCATTTAGAAATGCAATTTAAAAATGTAATAGAGGTAGATACGCTTTTTTTAAACCATATTACAAAAGGGTGTATGAAAACTTATTGGCAAGGTTCACAAGCCGATTGTGCAAAAATTGAGGCTTTGTATAATCTAGGTTTACTATCAGAAAGATTAGGTGTACCTGTTTTAGAGGTAAGAGTAATACCTATTGAAGAAAGAAATATCCTCACTCAATGGTTAGAGAATATCTTTAATCAAGGCTGGCAAGTAGTTGAAGAGTTATTAAACCCTCAACAGTTAATTCCTACAACTTGGAGTGATCAGATTAAACGAGCTAAACTCATAACCGACCTAACTCAGCAGATAGTTTTAGTAATTACTATTAGAGAAAGAGAAACTTCACCACAGTTTAATATTGGTATAGAGGTTTATCCCAAGGATCAGCAAGCCTTACCTAAGGATCTGACTTTACAAATGTTGACAGATGAAGAAAATATTTCTTTACAAGCGATCGCTCTAGAGAATGCTCCTTACATAGAATGTCGATTTAATTGTGACTATGAAGATAAATTTATAATTAAATTAATCGAATCTGGAATAGAAGTAAGAGAATATTTTACTATCTAAAGATATTGTATAGCTTTGAAAGATTTCACTTTCTTCTTTGAGTTATGGCAAAAAAAATATCGTTAATAGCAACAGCTAGTGACAACAATGGATTTAATGTGATCGTCAAAATCTCTGACGATCAGTTAACGCACAAAGAGGAAATCAAAGGGCGGAGTGCAGTCCTTACTGAATCTGATGCAGTTTTGAAAGCTTGTAAAGAGTGGGTTGAGCGCTATAAAGAAATTACTCCCTATTTGGGGAATACATGGCACTTTGAAGCATTAACATTACAAAATAATTTAGAAGGCAACAAAGAAGCTGCATTTAAAAGATGTCAAGAAGCTGGCGATCAATTAATTCGAATTTTTAACCAATGGTTAAATCAAGATGAATTCAAAGAGATTAGAGATGGCTTAGAAAGTTATTTAAAAGAACCATCGGAAAGTATTAGATTTTTATTAGAAACCAATATTTTAGAACTTCATCAACTTCCTTGGCAAGAATGGGATTGTCTTAAAGGATTAAATGTTGAAGTTTCGATCAGCTCTTCTAATTTTGAAAAAGTTAGTGAGCCTAAAAAGCATCAGGATCAGGTGAAGATTTTAGCTGTATTAGGTAGTAAAACAGAGATTCAGGAGCAAAAAACAGCAATTGCTAATTTAGAATTAAAGAGCAATGCCAAAGTTATTTGGGTTGACTCAAATCAAAGGAAACAATTAAAGGATTTATTAGAAAATGAAACTATTGATATATTTTTCTTTGCTGGACATGGTGAAACATCTAGGGATAGAAAATTTGGCAGAATTTTGATTGATGAAAATAATAAAGATTGGCTAACTATTTCTGAATTAAGAGAAGAATTAAACCAAGCAATTCAAAATAAAAAACGTTTGAAATTAGCAATTATTTCAGCTTGCTCAGGCCTAGGTTTAGCTTATCAACTAACAGAGGGTGAAAAGCTATATTTGCCTCAAGTTATTGTCATGAAGAATGAACTTCCAGTAAGAATTGCTCCAGTTTTTTTACGTTACTTTTTAGAAGAGTATACTACAGGGAAATCTCTATATACATCTGTCCAACATACTAGACAAGAATTAAAGAAATTAGAAAGTAGTTATCCTTACGCTAGCTGGTTACCTATTATTTTTCAGAATCAAGGTGAAACACCTTCAAGATGGATAGATTTAGGGGGTATTTCTACTTGTCAACCATATCGCGGTTTAAATACATTTCAAGAGAAAGATTCTACTTTCTTTTTTGGGAGAGAACATTTTACAGAGAATTTATGTAAAGCAATTAAGAAACATTCTTTTATTGCAATAGTTGGAGCTTCTGGTAGTGGTAAGTCTTCGGTTGTTTTTGCTGGCATTATTCCAAGTTTAAGATCAAAAAATGAATATTTAATTGTTTCACTACGGGTTGGGGTATCTCCTTTTTATAGCCTAGCTGAATCAATATCACACTTAAATCCTGACAAAGATATTAACAGCTTAGTTGAACAATTAAAAGATAATAGTATAGAACTTAGTTACCTCATTGAAGATTTATTTGTTCACAATCAAAAACATTTTTTGTTAGTTATAGATCAATTTGAAGAGATTTATACTTTATGTAGTGATGAGTTTGAAAGATTAGCTTTTTTATCTTGTCTATTAAAAGCTATTAAAGAAACCAAAAAGTTTACCTTGTTAATTACATTGCGAGGAGATTTTTATGGTAAAGCTATTGAGTATCCAGATTTAGCAGAATACCTGCAAAGTGCTTGTTTTAATCTAAGTCAAATGAGACGAAATGAGTTAGAGTTGGCAATTGTTAAACCCGCACAGTTGCTAGAAATAGGATTAGAAAAGGGACTAAAAGAATTATTGATTACATCTATTGGATTTCATGAGTATGAAGTAGAGGGGCAGGGGCTGTCAACAAGTAATTTATCTTTACTGTCTTTTACTTTAGAAATGCTTTGGCAAAGACAAAGAGAAGGATTATTGACTATACAGGCTTATAGAGAGATTGGAGGTTTAGAAAACTGCTTAAATCAATACGCAGAATCAATTTTTCAGAATTTAACTTCAAATGATAAAGAAAGAGCAGAAAAAGTATTTATTCAATTGGTACAGATAGGGATTGGTACTGAGTATACTAGAAGAATTGCTTCAAAAAATCAGATCGGAGAAAGCAATTGGGATTTAGTTCAATTATTAGCGGATCGACGTTTGATAGTAACTAATTTCAATTCTAATACTAATGAAGAGACTGCTGAAATTATTCACGAAGTTCTAATTGGAAATTGGCAAAGATTGAGTGATTGGTTAGTTAATAATAGGGACTTTAGAGTATGGCAACAACGCTTACGTGACTTTCTCAGTATGTATCAAACTAAGTCAACTAGCAAGTCGCGTGAAAAAGCTCTTTTAAAGGATTTATTACTAACACAATCTATTGAATGGCTAAGAGAGCGTCCAGATGAGTTAACAAATGAAGAGAAATATTTTATTGATCAGAGTAGGAAATATAGAGAACGCCAAAGTCGTAATACAATATTAAGCCTAATTGGTGGAATAGTAATTTCTTTAGGGTTGGCTGGTTTTGCTACATTTCAAAGTTTCCAAAGACAAAGAGCTTTGGTCGCTGAAGAACAAGCGAAAACTGAAGCAGAAATACAGAGAATTAATTTTGAAGTTATATCTTCTAGTCGTCTTTCTAAAAATCTTCTTGCCTCTAATAGGAAACTTGAGGCACTTACAGTCGCTCTAAGAAGCGCAAGACTATTACAAAAGAACAAGTTTAAAGTTAATGCTGATAATCAAAGTCAGACTACACTGGCTTTACAGCAAGCACTTTATCAAACCAGAGAATTTAATCGGATCGAAGGTCATACAAACCAAACTATTGGAGTTGAGTTTAGCCCAACTGGTAATTTTTTAGCTTCAGCTAGTGATGACGGCACTATTAAGTTATGGGATCTCAGTGGAAGATTAATCAGAACAATTGAAGTCATACCCAAAGTAACTTCAGAGCAAGTACAAGAGGAATTAGAGAAAATAACTGAGAATCCAGATTACAAAAATCCGCAACAAATTGGCGGTGGTAAAATCAATCAGTTTAGTATTAGTCCAGATGGGCAAACAATTGCTGTAGCTGTTTTCACATTGCCACCTTTCAACTATAGTGATATAAGAAGTTATTATGGCAACTCTAATCTTTTAGATATAAGTCGTAACTCCCAAGAAGTACAACTTTGGAGTACTGAGGGAAAATTAATCAGAACTCTAAAAGGACATCAAATTTCTGTTCAAGTTGTAAAGTTTAGTCCAGATGGGAAATTAATTGCTTCAGGTAGTCAGGATAAAACTGTTAAAATTTGGACTCCTGATGGTCAGTTAGTTAAAACATTGCAACATGATTTTCTAATAGAAGATATAGCCTTTAGCCCTAATAGTAAGATGATCGTATCGGTAGGAGACAAAACTGGTAAGTTGTGGAATATTGATGGGAAATTAATAAATATATTCTCTGGACATGATATCGCAGTTGAGAATGTTGCTTTTAGTCCCGATGGTCAAACTATTGCATCCAATGATGCTCATGGTATTGTCAAACTTTGGAATATTGGTGGTAAGGAACTGAAAACGTTAAATACCCAAGAAAAAACTTTTTTGATGCCTAATCCTATAGTTTTTAGTCCTGATGGTAAGTTGATTGCTACAGGCAGTAAAACTATTAAGTTATGGAAATTGGATGGAACTTTAGTAGATTCTTTTGAGGCTCATAATACTCCTATGTATGACCTGAGTTTTAGTCCTGATGGTAAATCTCTAGCATCAGCAGGAGGACAAGAACATACTATAAAAATTTGGTCAGTTGACGCAAATAAACCAATTACACTTCCAACAGGTTCTAAGAAATTTAGTTTTAGTCATGACGATAAATTTATTGCAATTGCTAAAGGTATATCTATTAATCTATGGAATCGTGATGGCAACCTAATTAAAACTTTTGAAGGTCATAAGGAGACTGTTAATTCTCTGAGCTTTAGTCCTGATGATAAACTGCTAGCCTCAGTATCTGGCTACGATGATACTTTAGGTACAATCTTAGACCTTCTTGGCGCGGAAATGGATGCAAGCATGAAAATATCACGAACACCTGAAGACAAAGCTTCTCCAGAAAAGCGTGCCGAAAATTTATTGAAACGAGGTGCTAACAGAACTGAAAAGCTCCATGATCGAAGCATTAAAATTTGGGATGTTAGTAACAACAAATTAATTAAAAATATAGATGTAACAATCAAACAAGTGATTAATGAAGGTCATCAATTTGGTGCAAGAGCTATAAGTTTTAGCCCTGACGGGAAATCACTTGCTTCAGTTGGGGGGACAGAACTAAAATTATGGGATTTATCGGGTAGTTATGGTGTGTTAACGAATGAGTTGTCAGATATAAATCAACTGTTAGACGTAAAATATAGTTCTGATAGCAAAATGCTTGCTTTAAGTATTGGTAAAAACTTAAATATTTATTCAAAAAACAAAAATAATAATTGGCAAGTAAAAAATACTTTAAAAGGACATCAAAAAGAAATTATTTCTATCAATTTTAGTCCAGACAATTCAATGATTGCTTCTACTAGTTTTGACAAAACAGTGAAGATATGGAAGATTGATGGTACATTGTTAACAACTATTAATCAATTTAAAGAGCATGTTATTTATGCAGCCTTTACGCCTGATGGAAAAAAAGTTGTTACCAGTGGTCATGATGGCATTCAGATATGGGATTTGTATGGTAAAAGACTATCTGAATTTGGTGGAACAATTGACATAACAAATGAAATTACAGTTGGTATTAGTTACGAAAAAAACTCGGATAATACCTTAACTGTTAAGAGAGTTTATGATAGTTCTCCAGCTAAAGATGTGGGGATTAGGGAAGGTGACATGATATTATATATTGGTAATCAACCGACTAAAAAATTAGATATTGAGAAAGCTAATAACTTAATTAAAGATGAATCTGGAGCAAATTTAACATTAAAACTTTCTCGTAAAAATAGTGATGATTTTGAAGTATCTATCACAAGACGGAAGTTTAAATATACTGAAACAGTTCCCATAAATTACAATTCTGTTAGTTTCAGTCCAGATGGACAAACTATGGCTTCTGCTGGAGGTGATAACAAGGTTAGAATTTGGACTGCTGATGGCAAACTCCTCAAAACTTTTGAAGGTCATCAAGGCTATGTTTGGAAAGTTGAGTTTAGTCCAGATGGTAAGACTATTGCTTCAGCTAGTTCTGATAAAACTGTTAAACTATGGAATCTTGATGGTCAATTAATAAAAACTTTAGATGGGCATGGAAATAAAGTATGGGATGTTAAGTTTAGTCCAGATGGAAATTTCTTAGCATCAGTAACCGAAGATGGCATGATCAGATTATGGGGAAAGGATGGTACTTTTGTTAAGCCAATTTTAGGAAAAACAACAACTAAAATCTCAGGCAATGGAAGAACGATTGACTTTACTCCAGACGGGAAAAGTTTAATTCTAGGAAATGATTATGATATAGAGTTTTGGAATCTTCAAGGCGATTTGTTAAATGTATTAGCCAATCAAATGCGCGTTTGGTTCTCGTCTGATGGAAATGTTAGAACCTCTGAGATATCAGATAGTTCTGGAAGTGGACATAAAAACCTTATTTATAGTATTAGCCATAGCCCAAATGGTAAGTTGTTTGCCTCTACTAGCGAAGATAAAACTATTAAGATTTGGGGTATTGATGGCACTTTAATTACAACAATTCAAAATAATAATCCAATACTTGAGGTTCAGTTTAGTCCTGACAATAAAATGTTAGCTTCAGCAGGAAAAGATCAAACAGTGAGACTTTGGAACCTTGAGGGTAATTTACTAAAGATTTTTAGAGGGCATAATGCTCAAGTTAATAGTGTAGCTTTTAGTCCTAATGGTACTCTCTTGGCTTCAGGAAGTCTTGACAAATCAGTTAAATTATGGACATTAGATGGAACCTTGTTAGAAACTTTTCCAAGTAAAGATGAAGTCAAGCAGGTTGGGTTTAGCCATGATGGAAAAATCCTTGTTACTGCTACTAATGATGAAGTAACCTTGTGGAATTTTGATCTAGATGATTTAGTGATTAAAAGCTGTAATTACATAGGCAATTACCTGAGAACAAATTCTGCTCTTAATCAGGAAGACAAAAATTTATGCAATCATATTTAATAAATATCAAATTAATCTTTCGCTTTAGTTATATCTAAAATTTCACAAATAAGCTGTATCCAGCAGCATCTTCAATTACAGAATAATAAGCGCTTCATCCTATCTTGAAGCAACTCTATTTTTATTGCTGTTCTAAATATTTTTTGCCCCACAGATGCATTGCATCTAGTACAGGTTGCAAGGTTTTGCCTAAATCCGTGAGTGAATATTCAACCTTGGGCGGAACTTGCATATATACTTCGCGATGAATTAACCCATCACGCTCCATTTCTCGTAGTTGTTGAGTCAGCATTTTTTGAGTAATGCCATGCAAACTGCGATGCAATTCACCAAAACGCCGCGTGCCATTAAATAATTCGTGCAGAATCAAAACTTTCCATCGTCCACCGATCGCATCAAGGGTCGCCTCAACTGGGCAACTAGGGCGATCGCTCTGGTAAGTAGCAATACAATCCTTTTCAGGCAAGGAATCTAAGGTAAAAGAGTCAGAATAATTTTTCATAGTATCTTTTTGGTATGTACCTTACAAAAAAGTGCATACTTTACATAAAGATTGTAAATCATTATATTTGATTTGTCGGTAATCAACGCATTTGGACAAAATAATGAGTGAGCCTAAGATTGTTGATAAGAAACCTGTTGTATTGGAACTGGAACCCAAAACTTATTACTGGTGTACCTGCGGCGAATCTACCAACCAACCCTATTGTAACGGCGCACATAAAGGCACAGGATTTACACCGCTTGCCTTTGAAGTGACTGAGACCAAGAAAGTTGCACTTTGTTTATGCAAACATACAGGCAACGCCCCATTCTGTGATGGAGCGCATACAAAACTCTAATTACGAATTTGCAGCGCCTTAGTCGCTGCAAATTATTCCCAAGGTAAAAAATTATGTTGACTATTCGTAAATCAGAAGAAAGAGGACATGCCAATCACGGTTGGCTCGACAGCTATCACACCTTCTCCTTTGCCAACTACTACGATCCGCAGCATATGGCCTTTCGCTCATTGCGCGTGATTAACCAAGATCAGATTGCTGGTGGCAAAGGATTTGGAACCCATCCCCATCGTGACATGGAAATCATTACCTATATGCTCGATGGCGCTTTAGAGCATAAGGACAGTATGGGCAATGGCTCAGTAATTCGCGTCGGCGATGTGCAGAGAATGAGCGCAGGTACAGGGATTACCCATAGTGAGTTTAATCCTTCAGCAACGGAATTTGCTCATCTATTGCAAATATGGATTTTGCCGAATCAAGAAAGCGTAAAGCCTAGTTACGAGCAAATCTCTTTCTCTCGCGAAGAAAAGCTGAACCAGTTGCGATTGATTGCTTCACCCGATGGACGCGATCGCTCGGTGACGATTCATCAAGATGCCTATATTTATGCTTCCATTCTCGAAGATGGAGCAGAAGTGACGCATACAGTTGATCAAAATCGCTATGCATGGATACAGGTTGCTAGAGGCAGTGTATTAGTAGGCGATCGCTTTCTAAATGCTGGTGATGCGATTTCGAGCGATCGGGTTGGCGATTTGAAATTGATTGGTAAAGGTGATGCTGAAATTCTAGTTTTTGATTTGGCTTAACCCATAAAAAGAATGGCAGTGCGAAGCACCGCCATTCTTTTTATACAAGAGTCAGCACAAAGCGCTAACTCTTGATACATGGCTGATAATAGCTAACCGTCTTATAATCACGTTGCCATGTCGAAGATTGCACTAATTCGTTTTTGATATAGCGCGAGGTTTCCACAATCCAACCTGATAGATACTGGGGATTTGGTGGATGTAATTGCTTAATTATTTGAGACTCCACCTTTATTTGCCAAGGTTGGGGTGCAGAACCCCAAAGGCTGGACTCAACTTTACCTTCTTTTTCTAATACTTGAAATCGCAGTTGTAAAGGAATTTGGCTATGATTGCGAACGATGAGATCCTTGTATCCATTTGCCACAGCGGCATCTTGACCTAATTCGTAAAACCTTGATTCTCCATAGGCATCAATACTATGGCAATGTCGTTCTAAAATCTCACAGCCTGCGTACAGAAAAGTATTAAAAACATTAGTAGCAATCAAACATAATCCTCCGCCTACGTCAGTTAGTACTTGACCACGCACAAATACAGGAGCTTCTCGAAATCCATTGGCTCTAGTTGGTGCGCCGATGCGATCGCTAAAACTAAAAATCTTTTGAGGAGCAATATTAAGGCAATGAATCCTTTGGGCCGCAAGTTGTAAGTTCCAAATCCGATTAGCGCGAATCTCTGAAGTGCCGCGATCGGGAATAGGCGTAATAGATTCTATCCATTTATATAAGTATTGATCATTATCATCAGGATTTTGGCGATTAGCATAATGGAATGGATATCCTTTAACTAAAGCTTTGGCATATTTGAGACTATTACGAATTGGCTTTTTGAAATTTTGCCAGACTTGGTTCATGTCCTAAACTCTTTAGATTTGAGTTTTATTTGTCCTAACCAATTTTCACATAAAATCTATTCAAAACTTGTAGTTATAGCGCTTTGTGCTCAAATCAAAACCCAGAAATTTTTTAAAAGTGTTGCTTTGCAACACTTTTAAAAAATTTCTGGGTTTTGATTAATCTATAATTGCTATAAAAATCCAATATTCTCAATATCTAGAGACAAATAATAACTGTGGGCGCAAATAATCAGACCAAAGATCAGCCGAACTTACCATCAGATCATCAAAAATTAGCAAAGAAACCCAAAATTGTATTGACAGGCGGCGGTACTGCTGGTCATGTTAGCCCCAATCTTGCTTTGCTTTCGAGTTTGAAAGCTGATGGCTGGGAGGTTGTATATATTGGTTCTAATCATGGGCTTGAGAAACAACTTGTTGCCGAAGTTGGTATCCCTTATCACGGTATTTCGTCGGGTAAATTGCGCCGCTACTTTTCTTGGCAGAACTTCATCGATCCTTTTAAAGTGATTAAAGGTATATTTGATGCTTTTTTTGCGATCGCCAAAATCAAGCCTCAAGTTGTATTTTCTAAAGGTGGATTTGTCACGGTTCCCGTTATTTTTGCAAGTTGGCTCCAAAGGGTTCCTGTAATTATTCATGAGTCAGATTTTTCTTCTGGTTTAGCCAATCGTCTATCAATTCCCTTTGCCACCAAAGTCTGTGTTACTTTCCCCGAAACTGCTAAGCATTTAGCAAAATATGCTCCCAAGGTTACACATACAGGTTTACCAATTCGTCCTGATATTCTCCTAGGGAACGCAGAAAAAGGAAGAGAATTTTGTGGATTTAAGGTTGATTCTCCAGTGCTATTTGTGGTCGGTGGCAGTACAGGTTCCGCAAAAATTAATCAATCTATCCGTGCTGTTTTAGCTGAGCTTACGTCAAAATATCAAGTTGTCCATGCCTGTGGTAAAGGGAATCTAGATGTCAATCTCACGGGAAATCCGCGCTATCAACAATTTGAGTATTTGGGAGCAGAACTTGCCGATATTTTAGCGATCGCTGATTTAGTTGTATCACGTTCAGGGGCAAATGCTGTATTTGAGTTTCTGACTTTACGCAAACCTAATTTACTAATCCCTTTATCAAAATTATCCAGTCGCGGCGATCAGATCCTTAATGCCAAGTCTTTTCAAGCCCGTGGTTATAGTGCTGTTCTGTTTGAAGAAGATTTAACCAGTGAGAGTTTACTAAAGGCGATCGCTGATCTTGATCAGCGTCGTGATGAATATATTCAGAATATGCATCAAAGCGAAGATGCGAATGCGATCGCCCAAATTGTAAAGATTATTAAAAGCGTAGCAAAGCCAAAATTTTAATAATCTTTATTCGCGACGTGTTGGTAACTGCCCTTTTTTGAGAATATCGATCACCGCAGTATGGCGCTTAAGATCATTGTGGACTTGTTCATAAATTCGGCGATCGCAACCTTTGAGACCTATCACACCATATAACCTGACATTCCCCACTCGACCTTTAAGCGCATGTTCTCCAAAATCAACAGATTCGATTTCGTCCTTGACAATTTCGTAAAGCGCACCTGTAATGACGATATCTGTCTCCAGTTCTTTAGTCATACCTTCCACACGACTTGCCACGTTAACCGTATCGCCAATAACCGCATATTCAAGACGGCGAGAGGAACCAATATTGCCGACAGTTACTTCCCCATAGTTAATACCAATGCCATTTGAGAAAGGAATCTTATTCTCCAATTGCCAGACCTTCCGCAGTTCCATGAGAGCCGATCGCATATTTAGAGCAGCATGGATTGCATTCATCGCATCGGCTTTCTCTCCCCTCGAAACAGGGGAGCCAAACTCCGCCATAATCGCATCACCAATGAATTTGTCGATTGTGCCTTGATATTCTAAAATTGCATCGACCATACCACCCAGATAAGTATTTAGTTGATGGATTAGCACTTTGGCAGGAAGACGACTCGATAGCGTCGTAAAGCCACGAATATCGGAAAATAGCACCGCAGCCTTGATTGTGCGCCCCTCTAGAAGATCGCGAAAACTGTCAGGTTGATTGACAATCTCTTCCACAATTGGCGCAGCGACATAACGCTCAAGGGTGCGGCGCAGCAAGATTTTATCAAATTGAGCAGCAATCGAACCTGTCGTTAAAAGGGCGACTCCATTTAAGCCGATCGCGATCGCCGGAATTGCCACAGGTAAAATCGTACTGGTGTAAATGAAGCAGACATAACCAATCCCAAACCAAGCGATCGCAATGCCAAAAGCGGTTAATATCTGCGTAAGTGGTCGCTTAAATCGACAGAGAACTCCACCTGAAATTCCTACAAGTAGCAGTGTAAAGATACCTTGTTGGATGGGATTAGCGAATAGCCCTGCCATACTTTTGTTTTGCATGAGCGTGGCGATCGCATTGGCATGAATCTCAATTCCCGCCATTCTACCCATAGCCGAGTTTTGGATATCCTGTTTTGAAGCCGCCGTTGCCCCGATCAAGACGATTTTGTCTTTAAAGAATTTACCGCCCTTAAGTTGTTCACTATTCCAATTATCAGGATCAACCACATAATAAAATGGAATCTGTTGTTGAGCATTAGCCCATGTATCTGAACCACCAAAAAAATAAATTCCATCGCCTTTAGGTTTGGGATAACTAATTTTGGCGACATTCAGAATTGCCTCCGCAAAAGTTGGCACAATCGGCAAACCACTATCCGCTGGTGGTTGCACGCCCAAACGGTGAATATTGCCTGTAACTTCAGGTTGAAAATTAATTAATCCTAAGGTATTTGGTTTTATTTGAAAAATTCCATCAGGTGAGGCAAGTTGCATAATATTTGCTTCACCAATTTGCGTAAATTCATAACTAGCGGCAAATATGGCGCGTTCTCCATACTTAGCGATCGCTGCTTGAAATTTGTCATCATCAGCAGTCCCGTGATCGCCGGGAGTTACGAATAAAATATCGAAGGCTACTACTTTTGCGCCAGCTTTAACCAGTTTTTCTAGGACTTGAGCATAGACCACGCGCTTCCATGTGGTTGTGCGAAATGGTTCTAAAAATGGACGGGTTTTGGGATCATAAAATTCGCCTTGGCGCAAGGAGAGATCATCGATCGCCAAAATCACAATATCTTTGGGAGGAGCGATCGAACCACGCCAGTTAAAAAATGCTGATTGAGTCTGACGTTCAAGATTCTGTACTTCAGTGAGTTCTAAGCCCGTAGCGATCGCACTTAATAATGCGATCGCCCCAACCAATGCATAGCCAATAAACTTGGGGCTTGATAATGCTTTGAATTTCTTTTTGATATTGGCTTTCATTACATTTTTTCGATTTACTCACTCAAAATCTTAATACTAATTTTCAAAAACACTAAAATATTTACTACAGCGAACCCAAAAGAGTAATGGCGGCGCGAAGCGCCGCCATTACTCTTTTGGGTTCTAAGCAAAACTAGCCTTGCGATACTTCATGTTCACAAACGAGTCTTGCAGTATTTTTGCTAATTTAATTCCCTTAATTGGAGACTTTGATCTTGCAGAAACGCCCATTACTGCCATCCAGCTCTTCTTTTTTTATAATTTACAACGGGATATTTGAGCTTGCTCCCAATCAACGTCAAGCATAATCGCATTGGAAAAATCACAATTAACTAAAGAGGCTTTATGAAACGAGGCTTTGGTTAGGTCTGCATACTGAAATTTTGTGCCTGTATTTATGCGTGACGTATTGATTGTGAGGCGAAATAAATACAAACTACCGAAAATTTGTAATGGCTCGATCGCTAAAAATATTAATAGAGCCGAAAAAACATTAAACCTCAATGAACTGGCGATCGCATTAAATGCACCTGCAACCAATATTTTGCTAAAGGTTGAGCCAAAGAAACCAGTCATAAAGGCCATGATCAGGGAAATGGCGATGGCTATAAAAGTTCCTTTTCTACTTGCGATTACAAAACTAGCAGTGAAAGCGATCGCAAAACTAACGGCAAACACCACGATCGCCACAATGGCAACCCAATAAACTGTTTCCCGATTGACATAGGCTAAACCAAATATAAAAGCGATCACAAAGCAGATCAGCAATATGGTGGCAATCATCGCCGTACCCGCAAACATTAGCGCCATTACAAACGTGACAATCCCTGTGATCGTTGTTTGACGTTGGCTCGTGCCAGCCCGCACATTTGCAAAATTAGCAGATTTAAGTTGAGAGCGATAAAAATTGCACCCACGAATATCCGCGCCGCTAAAGTCAGCGCCGACTAGATTTCTACTTTTAAAGGAGCGATCGCGCAAATCTTGATTTGCAAAGTTAAGACTTTGACCCATAGCGCCTGTTATAAGCTAATAAAGTTAGATAGGCGCTTTGCACCTCTCTAATCTTATGAATTTTAAGTCAATTCGCCCAAAGTTGGCTTAGAAATATGTGGTAGTCCCCAGCCTAACTTTTCACGCAAGACCTTAAAGAACTCACCTTTCTGCAAGCGGATAAACCTTGCAGGATATTGCGATCGCTCTACTTCAACCCGATAGTCTGGATAGACATAACATCCTGCATTACCATCGACAACTAGCACTAAACGATGGCGATTGGCGGGTGTGACGATCGCTTTCTCGGTATTGGCAAAGACTAAAGCCCGTGAAGCCATTGAATGCGCGCAAATGGGAATAAGCTGAAATACAGGAATCCCTGGCTCGATCACGGGGCCACCTGCGGAAAGTGCATAGGCAGTTGAGCCTGTAGGGGTGGAAATAATCACGCCATCTGCGGCAATATCAACGGGGAGGTGACGACCAATCTGCACCTCAAAATGACACATACTGGTTAAGGGTTCGCGATGCAGTACCATCTCGTTTAACGATAGGGCTTCCCAGAGCAATCCTTGGCTATCGTAAACGCGCACCGTCATCATCGATCGCTGCTCAACGACATATTGCCCCTCGACGACTTGGGCGATCGCTTCTTCCCAGTCAGTTAAATAGGTTTCCGTTAAAAAACCCATATGCCCTGTGTTGACATTCAATACTGGTAAGCCGAGTGGGGCAATTTGACGACAGGCGGATAGTACTGTCCCATCGCCGCCCAAAGCCACCGCAAACATGATCTCACGATCAAATCCTAAGGGTACTAAACTCTCGATCAAAGTGTGACAAACAGGAGCATCTGGCTTGCCATAGCCCAAAATGCCGCCATTGCCTGTCGCCATAACAGTCTGGATACCGCGCTTTTCTAGCCACAACTTCATATCTAGGGCTACACGCTTAGCGACAGGTTTTGAGTCGTTGTATATAATTCCGACTTTTGGCACGCTCAATGACTACCTAGATTATTTCAAAAATTTTTGTCAGTTTTGTAATTATAGCCTTTAGCTCTTGGCTTTTAGCCTGTGATAAGTTGTGGAAATATTAAAGTTTATTCGGGATTTATTTAGGAATCCTCATTGACTGCTGCAGGCACTGGTCCGTTAAGACGTGAGATGTAAAATAAAGAGGCAGAGTCAAGGAGAAAGACATAGAATGTCCCCACTGCCAAAGCGGAAAGACAGTCAAGAATGGCAAGGATTACCAC
Source organism: Pseudanabaena sp. SR411 (assembly GCF_002251945.1). Classification (GTDB taxonomy): domain Bacteria; phylum Cyanobacteriota; class Cyanobacteriia; order Pseudanabaenales; family Pseudanabaenaceae; genus Pseudanabaena. The sequence goes on along the minus strand of NZ_NDHW01000066.1, from coordinate 20,708 downwards.
CAAGACGGAAACGCCATCCAGAATTATTTATGCAAAGGATACGGCAAGCGATTCAACGAATGAACTATTTGCTAAAGCAACGAAAACAGCATGGCAATGGGCAAAAATGATTCAATATATCCGATGGTTTACGGATGGAGAAAGACGCTATGCCCAACAACTGTGGCAAATGGCAAGTGTTTACCTCAAAGTCGCCATCAAAATCAAAGGCTCACAGGTCAATCGTTGTGTCGAAAGGCTCAATCCAGAACATCCTTATACAGCTATTAGCGACAAGAGTGACTTTCATACCAATCACAATGAGGCAAACAACAGTGCCTTACGAAGACGGTGTAGTGCATATCGCCGCAGACAAAACCTGTATGCGAAGAATCCTGATGGATTGCAACGAGCAGTTACAGTACAACGATTAGTTCATAACTGGGTAAGACCGCATTTAGGCTTAGGTAAAAACAAGGCCCCAGTTATGGTGATCGGGCTATATTCTCGACCGCTTTCCATGCTGGAGTTACTATCATTGCGCGGCTTTCATGCCCTCACGTCTTAAATGACCAGACCAGTGCCGTTTGTCTTGCCCATCAACTCAGAGATTGTCAGTATGGAATTGATGCAGGAGACAAGATTTTCTCTGGCAGAATGAAAAAGCTACTGCTACGAGCTTTTGTACTGCGAAGGCGATGGTCAGATTTAGCTGACTCTACCCGTTACCAATACTGTCTGTATCGAGACCTCGACATTATTCTAACTCTGTTACCGACTCAGTAAGATGGACTCAGGATTAAAAAAGCGATATCTATAGCAACGTAAGAGATAGCTAGGACAAATCAAAACCCAAAAGATGAGTGGCGGCGCTTTGCGCCGCCACTCATCTTTTGGGTTTTATGTCCTAAGCAAAAATTACATGGCTATAGAATTACGAGAAAACTTATTTCTGTTTTTGGATGACCACACCATCCCACAAGCTAATAACTCCAGCTTTGAAAGCTGTTGTAACTTCCTATTCAAAGTCAGTATTTCATAAATTTACAAAATCTCGCCACAATTAACGAGCAAGTCCAGCGCTTGATTAAAGCTGCTTGCGATCTCGACTGTGGAGATCGCGGTACATGGCAATGGTACGTCGTCCGCCTCGATAAATAACCCAAGTTGCGCCTATTAGCTAGGAGACTTCAGCCGAAAAACTGGTTTTGGACTTGCTAAGCATCTCTTTAACATCAATATTTTGCCAAAGGACTCGATATAACTGTAAAGCCTCTTCCTTACCCTTTACTTTAATTAGATCCAGCTTTTCTAATGGCAGATTATGACTGGAAATCTTCGCTTTAGTACTTTCAGAAATAAATACTTCTCCAGCTTTTGCGGCTGTACAAATGCGGCTAGCCACATTCATCGTGTCGCCAATATTGGTGTACTGAATCAGATTTTCGGAACCAATATTTCCTGCGGCAACCATACCCGTATTTAGTCCAATGTGAATCTGGATTTGCAGATCGCGTCCTTGTTCTGTCCAATCTTCATTTAATTGCTTCATCGCCCATTGCATAGCGATCGCTGCATTCACCGCCATAATCGCATCATCTTCTTTTTGATAGGGGGAACCCCAGACTGCTAAGAGAGCATCAGCAATATATTTCTCCAATGTGCCACCAAAGGGGAAGACAATATCTTCAACCATCACCTTGAAATATTCATTCAAGAATTCTAAAACCTTACGGGGTTGCATGGGTGCGGTCATCTCTGTAAAGCCGCTAATATCAGAAAATAGAGCCGTCACTTCGGTTTCGATAATCCGATTTAAGTCCCATCCTTCTTCAATTTTTTTGCTGACGGCGGCCGGGAAAAATCGCTCTAATTTGGTGCGGCGGATTACTTCTGATTGCATATTGCGATAGAGATGGGCATTTTCGATCGCGATCGCCGCCTGATTTGCCAAACTACTGAGAAATTCTAGATCTTCTTTATGGTAGGCATGACCACGTGATAGATTATCCACATACAATACGCCGATCGCGTGATCTCTTGGCTTTAATGGCGCACACATCGCCGCTTGGATCGATTGCTGAATAATTGACTGAGAACTATCAAAACGGCGATCGAGCGAAGCATCATCACTAATGATCGCATCGCCTTGTTTTAAGACAAAGTTAGTTATTTTGCGACTATAAAAATCAAGGTCAGCCGTCGCATTGGGATTGCTAAATCTGTAGGCTTTTGGCTCTAGTAATCCTGTTTTCTCATCGACCAGTAACAATACGGCGCGATCAACTGACATGATTTTTAGCAATAATTCTAAAATCTTTTCAGGTAAAGCTGAATACGCTTCAGGAGAGGCTAATTCTTGGCTGACCTCTAGCAAAACTCGTAACTTTGCCGATGTCCTCTGCACCTCATCTGTACCTTGAATCATCAGCACTGAGCCTGAGGTTTCCAGCTTCTGCTGTTGCAGCAAATCTTGCATATTCACACGAGATTTCTCTGGCGAAACGCGCATTAAAATCGATAAACCTGAATTCGGAATTGCATTTTGATTAGTAGAATTTGTACCAGATTGTGATTCATCAACCAATCGAAATACAACACTACCAAACTGCACCAAATCCCCATGATTGAGCTTTTGTTGAATAATCTTGACCTGATTAACAAAAGTGCCATTACTACTATTCAAATCGGTAACATATAGCCCTTTATCTGTTACCTGAATTTCCGCATGATGACGTGACAGACTCCGAGCATCATCCTCTACGACAATACTATTATCTAGTCCGCGCCCGATCGTATTTATACCATGTCTTAGATCGCAGACGCGCTCATGGGGAGTACCTTGATTTTGAATAATGTATGGCATATTTTTTCCTACTGCGACTACTGCAATATCATTACAGCGCAAAGCACTGAAGTAAAACTCAAATTTTTTATTGAAAGTTTTGCCAAGCAAAACTTTCAATAAAAAATTTGAGTTTATTCGCTAATTCCACTACAGAAGTACCTACGAAAACTCTCGTATCATTCATAATGAAATTAACAGCATTATCACATTTTTATCCATGTCGCCAACTACGCTAGAAGTACAATCTCAAGTTCAAGCCGATCCGCAAGTCGCAACTGATGCGATCGCGGAGTTTAATCAATATGTGATGAGTACCTATGCTCGCTTCCCGATCGCGCTAGAGCGCGGCGCAGGTTGCCGAGTCTGGGACAGCACAGGCAAAGAATATTTGGATTTTGTGGCTGGCATTGCTACTTGTACGTTGGGACACGCACATCCTGCAATGGTCAAAGCCGTGACTGAGCAAATCCAAACTTTGCACCATGCCTCTAATTTGTTTTATTTTGCACCCCAAGGTCAATTGGCTAAATGGCTGGTACAAAACTCCTGTGCGGACAAAGCATTTTTCTGTAACTCTGGTGCTGAAGCTAATGAAGGAGCGATTAAACTAGCACGTAAATATGCTCATACCAAGCTAGGTATCGAAGATCCCTTGATTTTGACGGCAAATGCTAGTTTTCACGGACGCACCCTTGCCACCGTCACCGCCACAGGGCAGCCCAAATATCACAAGAATTTTGCGCCCCTCGTCCAAGGTTTTGATTACATTCCTTATAATGATATCGCCGCCCTCGAAGATGCCGTCAAAAAATATGAAGGTAGACTCTGCGCGATCATGCTCGAACCATTGCAAGGAGAAGGCGGTGTTAATCCCGGCGATCGCGCCTATTTTTCGCGTATTCGGGAAATTTGTGATGAGAAGAAAATTCTGCTGATTATTGATGAAGTCCAAGTGGGAATGGGACGCAGTGGAATGCTCTGGGGTTATGAAAATCTCGGCATTCAGCCCGATATTTTCACTTCGGCAAAGGGCTTAGGCGGCGGCATTCCCATCGGTGCAATGATGTGTAAGGCGAGTTGTGATGTGTTTGAAGCTGGCGATCATGCGAGTACCTTTGGCGGTAATCCCTTTGCTTGTGCTGTGGCTCTATCGGTCTGCAACACGATGGTCAAAGATAATCTGATCGCTAATGCGAGAGAACGTGGTCAACAACTGCGGACTGGATTGCAAGCCATTTGCGATCGCTTTCCCCAACATATTGCTTCAGTCCGTGGCTGGGGCTTAATCGATGGTTTGGTTTTACAAGAATCTAGCCAAATCCAAGCCCGTGATGTGGTTGCCGCAGGAATTGAGCATGGTTTGTTATTAGTGCCTGCGGGTGTGAAGGTGGTGCGCTTTGTGCCTCCACTAATTGTTTCGGCTGAGGAGATTGATCAAGCACTAGCTATTGTCGAACAGGCGATCGCGAGTTTTTAGGCTGTAAACCCGAAAATAGTAATGGCGGCGCAAAGCGCCGCCATTACTATTTTTGGGTTTTATGTCCTAGCTATCTCTTGCGTTGCTATATTTTGGAGAACTGCGATCGCAAAATTTAAAAGTTATATCCAATTCCAACCAAAATGCCCAAATCAGTTGTACGCAAAAAGGCTAAATTTGCAGCTACATTGATTGTAAATCTTGACGATAGAGGAACATCAAGCCCTGCGGTAATCATGGGGCCAACGCTACTATTGGAGCCAGTATTAATCGCAACTCCGCCACCTATATAGGGAGAGAACTGCAAATCTCCAAAAGACTGCTGAGGTGCAAGATCATAAGTTACAGGAAGTAAAATAGTTGCAAAGTCTCTTAGTATGAGAACGCTAGGACGAACTGATATAACTTCAGTCAAGCCAAGTTTACTAATGATTGCGAAGCTTGTCCCGCCTAAATCACTTCCTCCAGTTAAACCGAAATTAGCCCCCACTCCCAGATAACTTGGTCCTGATCGCGTAGATCTAAATATAAGATTCCCGTTACTGTCAGTGGGAGGTACGATTTGAGAAATGGAGTTTGTAGATCCTTTGAGGCTAGTTGCATTACCTTGCGAACGCTCAGTTAAAGTCTCGACTGTTAATATTTTTTCTTCTGGTGATTGAATGATATTTTCAACTTTCTCTAACTTTGTTGAGGGTATTACTGATTTAGCAACTTCTTTCTTGCTGACTGCGATCGCACAATCTTTTACCCATCCACAATTAGAAGAACTAATTGTCTCCGCTTTTACTCCAGACACAAAGTTACTAATCATCAATAGAGTTAGCCCAGTCAGAAGATTAAGTTTCATCGTTTATTCCTTTGTGAATTATTTCAGTTGGAAGTAGCTTGGTATAATTAAAAAACCAGAACCCAAAAAAGGTGTGGCACACGCGCAGCGTGCGCCACACCTTTTTAAGGGGAAATATTTAGTTGCGCTTAGCTACTTATATTGCCTAATTTGACATAGCCATGTTTGACTTCATGAATGAATTGATTGAATTTACATAAGCTTAATAGCAGCTTAAGAATTAAGAAGTATCAAATATTCAAGTGTTCACTATATTAAAAAGCTAAGAGATTGTGCTATCCGCTTAGCGGATAGCACAATCTCTTAGCTTTTTAAGCAGGTAGGGTATAGCTCTGTTTGATCGCTGTTTTAAGGCGATCGCGACTATCGGCAGGCGAGATGTCTGTAGCTGTTTCAAAAATAGATATCAGTATAGTCATGCTATTGTCTGAAATCCTGTTTGAGTAATATATCAATTGCAGAAGTTGTATAAAAAACCCATAAATATTTACAATTTTATCTTCGCGATCGCATCGCTAATAAAATCACTGGATTTTCAAAGCAATTAAACTAATAAGTACCAGAAGCCCTAATGCTCTGCGAAAGTAATTAACGCCTTGAAATAATTCTTCCCATGCCCAAGTAAACAAAGAGCCAAAAGCGATTACTTCTAATCCAATATTGATTTTACCTGTTGTAAAAATTAGCTTTAATACAGTAGCTGCAACCCAAACGATAATAGGTAAGTTTGGCATCTGTGCTAGAACAATTTTGCCTTCGCTGTCCCGAAACACTTTATTAAACAACGTATCTTCCATTAAACCGCTCGCTTTTTTGGTATTTCTACAAGTATAGAGATTACAAGAAAACTTAGTCCTATGATCTTGATAAAGGCATTAGTTGCATGGGCATATTCCCATTGATCACGATACTGCATCCAATTTGATGGAATGGAATTCGTTAACCATATAGCAAATTCCGCATTCATTGGTGCGACAAATATAATCCAACTCACAAATGCGATCGCTAAGAGTATTGCTCCGCAGAATGTCCAATAAAATGTTGAACCATGTTTACGAACTAGAAATACGAGCATAAATGCGGACAAAATAGCGGCAATTTCAAAGACTGCACCGACTGTTCCAAACAACCGATAAATATTTTCAATGACTGTCACTCTGATCCAAAGTTGTTGGTCAAACTGCATTCTTTGCGGTAACTCTAGCAAATGTGTCATCGACAAACTAAGACTAAATGAAGCCAGCATCAGCGTAATGAATCGCCAAAATCGGATAAATGATTTTGCTTTGCCTCACAATAGGTATTCCGATTAACTCAAAAGATCGTAAGCTCCACCACGCTTTAGTGCTTGCTGATATGCAGGACGGCTGTGGATGAGATTCAAAAATGCCATAAGTTTTGGACGACTCTCGTTCAGTCCAGCCCTTGCTACCGCCGCCTCTAGAGGGAAACTGATTTGGATATCGGCTGCGGTAAATTCATTGCCTGCAAACCATGTACTTTTGCTAATCTCCGTTTCCATATAATCTAGGTGTTGGGTAATCTGAGGTTCAATAAATGAGCTTTTGACGCGATTTGTAATTGATCTAGCGATCGGGCGCACAAAAAAGGGCATAGGATTCTTCTCAATTTGATCGAAGATCAGCTTCAGCAATAGCGGTGGCATCGCCGAACCTTCGGCGTAATGCAACCAATAGGTGTAGCGCAAATGTTCTGGCGTGTCTAGAGCAGGAACTAGTCGTCCGTTGCCATAGCATCTGACTAAGTACTCGACAATAGCTCCCGATTCAGCCAAGGTTAGTTCACCATCAGTAATCACAGGTGATTTACCGAGTGGATGTACCTCACGTAGAGAAGAGGGAGCCAACATAGTTTTGGGATCACGTTCGTAGCGCTTAATTTCGTATGGGAGTCCAAGTTCCTCTAGTAGCCAAAGTACACGTTGGGAGCGAGAGTTATTTAAGTGGTGAACGGTGATCATAAAATTTCTCTTATTATGTTGAAGCAGGTTGACAGGTCACAACTCCTTCTTTTTGAGTGTTTGCATCAGGGTTACTACCCATCGCTCGAACCTTCATGATTGGCTGATAGTTTGGATAGCAACGAACCAAAACCGTATCACCATCACGAGTTACGTATAGCACACTGATCGGTTTACCTCCCAAGACTGCGGTTTCGAGATAAGGAGCAGTCTCGGCAGTTGCGATCAATTCAGGTTGAGGAGTCGTCACTGAATCGGACAGAATAGCCTTCGCTGACAATGGCTGCAAATAGAGCATTAAGAATGTTGTTGCGATCGCCAATAGTGCCACAAATAACTTAGTAGATAGTTTAAACATTATCTAATCTTTATTAAAAATTTGTTTTCCATTAGTTTACGGAAGAAAAAGCTGAACGAGAGCAGCGTCTCGCAAAACTAGCCACTGCCTCAACAAATTGCTGATGTTGTTCCATCATACTCATATGTCCCGAAGGCGCGAGAACCACTAATTCTGAATCTTCTATCTGATCGTGCATGTAGTGACTTGCTTCGACAACCGTAGCCCCATCTTTATTCGCAGAAATTATCAAGGTTGGTATCTGAATCTTCTTGAGAACTTCAGTTGCATCGTAATGCATCATCCCTAACATTTGTCGCCCTAAAACTGAGGGAGAGACTCGTGCGGAGCGATTAGTTACATAGTCTAACTGTCCAATAGTTGGACGACCCGCAAAAGAAGAAAATCTTCCAGAAATATGTGCAGTTCCATTCAAATAGCTCATCCAAGTTTGCACCCAGACAATTGGCGATAAACCAATCATCAAGTAAAGTATTGGCTCTAACAAGGGCTTTTGTAAGACTCGCAAGACATTTGCGAATGGAGCAGTATGTACTGGATTAGTAAAAGTGGTATTAACCAAACCAATACCAGCCACGCGCGTTCCTAAATGTTGAGGAAATAGACGACAGAATGTTAATAAAATCATACCACCCATACTATGTCCAAAGATAATCGCTGGCTTATCTCCTGCTAAATCGAGGACAGCTTCGAGATCAGTCGCTAAGTTCTTCATACTATAGTCATTATCAGGGATTTGTTCAGATTTCCCTGTCCCTGGTACATCCCATAGGATTAATCGAAATTCATCCTCTAAAGCTTGTTTAATGTAATACCAATGCGTACTATTACAACTCCATCCGTGGGTAAAAATGATCGGTGGAGCATTTTTATCACCGAAGAATTCAACGTGAATATCTCTTCCATCGGGTCGGTGAATTTGTCTAACCTCTCTAGAACGAGAAGGCGTTGGTTCATTCTCGGCTGGACTAGCTAGCAACCATAGGATTATAAATCGTCCTAATAGGCTAAAAACTAACATGACGAGCCCTGAGATAAGTAAAGCGACAACTGTGATCGAACCCAGAAACCAACCAATTACAAAATAAATACCGAAACCAAGCAATGCTGTAGAAAGTAATCCTAACAACAAGACAATTAGCGGAGCTAAGGGAAAAATAGACATATATTTAGTTATTAGGTTGATCTGGGCTTTCAGGATGATCCCTTACGAATTAAACAAGAAGGGGCAATTCAGGAATTGCCCCTTCTTGTTTAATATTGGAGTTTTTTAAACTCCCACAGTTTTTTTACTAGGTTCTGGCTTTGCACCATTGGATTCAAGCGCTTCACCTTCGACAAAAGAACGAAGCATCCATGCAATCTCTTCATGCTGCTCCATTAAACCAGTCAAAAAGTCAGCAGTTCCATCATCTTTAAACTTCTCACAACATTTCTCGATGTGTTCACGCAAGTTCCGTACCACCTGTTCGTGATCATCTAGCAATTGCGATACCATGCCTGTTGCGGTTGGAACCTTGCCAGCATTTTCCTTGAGAGAACAGATTTTCAGAAATCCTTCCATCGTGCCAACAGGGTAGCCTCCGAGCATTCTAATCCGTTCAGCGATCGCATCGACATTGAGGGTGAGGGCTTCATAATGCGCTTGCCATAGTTTGTGCAAGGTCATAAATTGGGGGCCAACGACATCCCAATGATATTTTTTTGTTTTGACTAGCAGCAAATAGCTGTCAGCCAAATCGTTGTTGAGGAGGTCAATTACGCCTTGTCGTTGAGTATCGGTTAGTCCAATATTGATGGTTTTCATAATGATTTTCTTGAATTAATGGTGTTGGTTAAAGACTCGAAGAGATCCCCCTCAATCCCCCTTAAAAAGGGGAAAGAAGAAAATTCTTCCCCCTTTTTAAGGGGGGCTGGGGGGGATCTTCTGTAAATGGAAGATTAGACTAGGGCTGGTTCCATTAATGGGACATCAGTTGCTGGCGCATCTTCTGGCTCAAAGTCAGCCTTGGGGGTTCCGCATTTGGGACAAACCCAATCATCGGGCAAAGCTCCAAAGGGAATACCAGGCTCAATTCCTGAGTCTGGATCGCCGATCGCAGGATCGTAGACATATCCACAGGTTTTACAGATATACTTTTCCATTTTTGACTCCAAATTCCTAAATATAAAAATGATTTTAGAAGCGCATAATGTGAAGTGCAAAGAGCCACACACTATGCCCACCACCAAGGTGGTGAATTTAGCTAACGACTTGCTCCAAGTCCTTGACAGCAGGTCCTTGAATCACTTTGCCGTCGCAGCTAAATCTTGCGCCGTGGCAGGCGCAATCCCAACTTTTCTCAGCGCTGTTCCAACTCACGATACAAGCGAGGTGAGTGCATGTCGCGGAAACAGCATGGACAGTTCCCTCTTCATCGCGGTAAGCAGCCACTTTCTCATTATCGATGGTTAGTAGTTTGCCTTCACCTTTTGCCACCTCAGCAAAAGAATTAGACAACAAACCTTTGAAGCGATCGCCGATCCAACGAGTTACCACATCAGCTTCTTGTTTGACCGATTCCACTGTTACAAATGGAGTCGCACGCAGTGAATCATACAGATCTGTATAGGGATTTTCTTTTCCGAGAATTAAGTCAGTCAGGATCATGCCAGACATGGTTCCCTTTGACATGCCCCAGAGACTAAATCCCGTGGCAACATAAATATGTTTGTTGAAAGGAGTCAAGTTGCCAATGTAGGGAAGCTTGTCAAATGACACCATATCTTGGTTTGACCATCGGTAGGCAAATGTGTCAATGTTGAAGCGATCGCGAGCATAGGATTCTAGTTTTTGATAACAGTCCTCAGTATTAGTAACTGTGCCAACTTTATGCCCTTCACCGCCAACTAAGAGGAGTAGTCCATCCTCATAGGGAGTGGTACGAATCGAATGAGAAGATTCGCCACTGCCGATATACATTCCCACAGGAGCGTTCGAGGGATCGATTTTTGCGCCCACGATGTAGGAACGTTCGGGATAGGTTTTGGCGAAGAAAAGCCCTAGGTTTAAAATCGGGAGATTTGTTGCGACAATTACATCATGAGCAGTAATTACTCCCAGATCCGTCTCAACGTAACAGGAATCACCCTCATCAACTTTCTGCACTCGGGTGTTTTCAAATAAATAGCTGCCATCGCCAGCAATATTTTTAGCAAGATGTAGCAAGTATTTACGAACATGAAACTGAGCTTGGTTATCCAGCTTAATCGCTCCAGCGATCGCAAAGGGCAGTGATGTTTCTGTCACAAAGGTGGCGGGAAGTCCAAGTTTAAGAGCGGCTTCCACTTCATCTTTAATTTGATCTAGCTCACTATCTGGCTCCGCAAAAGTGTAAGAGCTTTGACGACTAAAATCACAATCAATATGCTCTTCAGCAACAAAAGTTGCTACTTGCTCAACCGCAGCTTGATTAGATTCTGCGTAAAGTTTTGCTTTTTGCTCGCCGATTTGCTTAATTAAATCAGCGTATATCAATTGGTGTAATGCTGTAACTTTAGCAGTAGTATGACCGCTGACACCTGCGGCAACTTGTCTAGACTCAATGATCGCGACGGTTTTTCCAGCCCGTTTTAGCAGTGTCGCTGCGGTCAGTCCGACAATACCGCCGCCAATGATTGCCACATCCACTGAAACCCTATTTTCAAGAGAGGGATAGGTAGTTGCAGGAGTGGACTCAATCCAAAAGGAGGCATGTTTTCCAGATAGATTTGTCATGGCGAATTAAAAACTGATGTGTGAAAAGACTGTGCAGAGTTCATAGAATATCTTCCTAATTTAATACTTTGGAATTTGGAAGGTATGTCCTTCGCTAACTATCACAAGTCAGTGTTCTGTTTCTTGAATGAGTTGATTGATTATGAAATAAATTGTAATGAAAGAAAAAACGCGCAGTAATATAAAGAACCAATTTTTGATAGTGCGGCGAAGCTGTGCCATCAAAAATTGGTTCTTTAGCGACGCTTTATACTATCTTTATCTTTTTGTAATAATTGAAGGAAGTTTCCACCAAGGTATATTGGGTTGTAGATGATGCTCTTGGTGATAGCCGAAATGATAGCAAGTGAGGAATGACCATAGGAAAGGGCGATAAATACTTTGGGCGCGAGAAGGATTTTGGTAACCACCGATGGGTTCTCGATGGGGGAGAAAAGTCCCAAAGTAGAAAACCTGAACCGAGCTTAAAATCGCGGGAACTGCCGAAAATAGAATTAGATTGGCATAGGCAATATGCAGAAAGCTATGCATACTGACATATGCCAACAGTAAAATTGTCAACCGCCACCAACTCCAATACCTCTGCATAAAGCAGATGTACCAAGCGATCGCTTTTTTATGTGTACCGTCATGAAAGTCAGGATCAGATTCACTAGCGGGAGCATGATGATGCTGCAAATGCTTTTTTGATATTTGCTCATAGGAGAAAAAGCCATAAAGCAAAAGGGCAAGAGAACCAATAAAGTTATTTGTTTGATAATGCTTCGGCAAAATTGCTCCATGCATAGCATCATGAGCAGTAATGAAAAGCCCAGTACAAAGAAAAGTTTGCCATAGTATGATCACTCCGACCCAACCCAAAGAAATCTCCCTCACCGATACAGAATTCAATAAAAAATAAAAACTAATCGCCCAAATTGTAATAATCAACAGAGCGATCGCTACTCCAGCCATACCAATTTTCGAGTCATCAAATATGGTATGAACTGAAGTGTCGGAATTTTCTGAAGATAAATTCATAGGTAGTTTTATTTATTACTGACGTTATGTGGAAGTTTCTAAAGTAGGGGCAGGTTTTGCATATAGATCTGGCTTTAGCACAGAATTCTCAACTAAACTCGCCCCTGCTGTGTTACACGATAGACTGACGGAGAGGGGGATAAGGGTTCCACGTAACACCAGTTATTAATGAAAATCATCAAGATGAAGAGATTCATCTAGCGTTTTACGCGCTATAAGGCGGTCATCATTTTAATCAATTCCATAGACAAATCTGCTTTCAATTTGTGGCTTTTCTTAAACAGAACACCCGCGAGAATATAGATGTTTGAGGAATAAAAAGCTTTACCATGCCTGTGCATTTCGGCTATTCTTTGTTTTACCTTGGGTTCAGAACTGTAATAACCAAAATTCATCGGTGAAGTCATAAAGTCTTGCACTTGATAGCCTTGGGCGATCGCATACTCAATTGTGTCCACAGGATCAGAATATGCCGAAATCATCAACATCGCACTTGGGCAATCCAAACCAAGAAGTTGCTTAGTTATCGATGATCCGTCAGTTCCACCATGCAAAGTAGGCATATAGAGATCGTTGGTGATTGCTGGCAAATAGGGAGGATTAGAGATCAAATAGCTGCCTTCAGATTGCCAATCTCTTTGGAAAAAGCAAGAGTTATGCACAACATACTTGTCGCTAAGGTTATAGCGGTCAATCCGAAACTGAGCTACTTCACAGGATTTAGCGTTTAACTCATAACCCTGAATTAACCCACAAAATTGACTTTTGAGGAGACTATTAATCACGGGACTGCCATCGCCTGCGCCAAACTCCACAATGGAGTTGCAATCCTCGCAGGTGTTCAAAACCATTCTCTCGAGACATTGAGAATAAAACAGTGATTCTTCAGGACAGAAAAACACCTCCTGAGCTACATAGTTAGTTGTATAGGTTTTAACTATCGGTTTAGAACGCAATAAAAGTCTATTCATATCATTCTCAATATTTATTGTTTAGAAAATATCCATTCCAGACTGGTGATCGGGGCTTGCTTGAGAGCTTTGATCAAGGTTTGATTGTCATCGTATTTAAGATCTGACAAATGGCAGCATTCCACATTTACGGTAAACTCATGATCCTCAAAGAGCCAAGGTTCTAAAGTTAAATGTTTATTCTCCAAACAGAGCAGATCGTAACGCTGCTGGCTGATACCACTGGTAATCTCTAAGGCTCTCCCATCTTCTGGCACTTGTCTTTGTACCAAGATTAGGGAGAGAATTATCTTCTTCCCCCTTGTAAAGGGGAATTGAGGGGGATCTTTAGCAACTCACGGTAACATCAGTTATTTAAAATTAGAATTTTGAATTAGCGTCATGACTGCCGCCGCAGCCCGATCGCCCATCAATTTTTCTTGGTCATAGCCCAGTACTAATTCCCAAGCATCATTGGGATACATATCGGCTAGGAGGAAAGCAACATCTGTAAGCATCCATTGCCCATGACGTTCATCTTCCCGAATATGTAACTCCCAATAGCTCATCGCCGCATCTGAAAGTCTCATTCGTTTCGCTGCCTCCAAGTAGTCGGTGTAAATTGCAGGGCCCGCTATTTCAAAGTATGTCAATCCCCCGTTATATCTAAGGAAATGTCGTTTTCGTTCTGTTAGCAAAAAATTGTGATTGATACTTGCCAAAACTTGCCACGGCACGAGATCAAGATAAGCTTCTGGTTCAGTTCTCAACCCAAATTCTGCCATCATCTGAGCAAAGAAAGTAGAGTGCTTACGGGACAGCCGACCGTTGCCATATTCTTCGAGTAGTACGCGCATCAGAGTTGCCTGAATTTCGTTGCTAGCACCACCCAAAATTCTTGAAAGACGACTCGCTTCGACTAATCCATCTAAAGAGGCGATCGCTAGTAGCAATTTGTATCCCTCTAAATCAATCCCGTCTCGCAGATAACGTTTTGACTCAGATATAGGAGGATTTAAGTCTATATCTGCTCGTTCTTGCAGAGCTTGCTTGACATCTAATTGCTGGATTTTTTGGATATCTAGTTGGGTTAATTCCCATTCTTGCCAGACCGATTCAATGCGATCGCGTATTTCTTCAATATAAGTAGAGCGCTCATTTGTATATAGCTCTAAAGAGTCATACCAAAACAGCTTGAGTCGATTTATCCTATATAGCGATCGCTGTAAAAACCAATTTGCTCGTTCAGCTTGCGAGTTTTCTGTATACGCTTCAGTTAAGGCTAAAGAGAGAAATTTTTCAAACTCTCTAATTAGAATGGGTTCTCTTTTTACCCGCGGGTCTAAATTTTGCAGATTAATAAGCCAAGCAAATTGTTGATCGGCTTGTTCATAACTACAGATGCCCACCATAGGCTGTAAGTTGCCTAACCTTACTCTACTTGTTAATGTTGAAGTTGCATATGAAATCATAATTTTAATAGAATTTATTTAATAGAGTTTATAAAAAATGTTATTGAGAAAGAATTAACTCACTAATTGTTAGACCGCTACCGTAAATTAGGTCAACTTAGTGAAGTATTAGATCTAATAGTTCACTAGGTTGACATAGTCCTATTTGAGTTAGTGAATGAATTGATTGATTACGTCTAAGGTTTAATGGCAGCTTAAGAATTGAGATGCATGATTACAGTCTATTGAGGCTTTATATAGTACAAAAAAATCTTAAAAGGCTTGCTTTGCAAGCCTTTTAAGATTTTTTTTGGGTTTTAACAAAGCGTAAAGCGCTATATCCAAATTGTCTTAAGCAGGTAATGTGTAGCGTTTCTCGATCGCTGTTTTTATGCGATCTCGACTATCAGCAGGCGATAGCTCCGTAGTTTTTTCGATCTCGCTGACCTCCTTCGCTAAGGATTCATCTTTAATTGAATTCTGGAGCCAATTCGAGTAATCTTGCAGATGCAAATGATGTAACCAAGTGCGATCATCCACTCCTGCGGCAAGTTGCATAAACATGATCAAGTTCTGTGCTTTGAGATTTAACTTGTCATCTTCGCCTCTAAAAAAGAAACAGCGATCGTTGCCCAAATTCCCTTCTGCATAGTTCCGCATATGTCGTTGACGTTCTTGCACAGGTAAGATCACCTTAAATTGAAATGGCTGTTCTTCAGTTTTAAGAAACCAAGCTACTCCCGAGCCTGAAGCCAGTTCTGAGGGAAGTGGAGCATTGGGTAGCTGATGTCCTACCGTGTTGCAAAAATCTGTAAAGGTCTGCATTGGAGACTTGACAGCAATCACCGTGTCAATGAGCGACAAAGCCGAAGTTGCGACATGCTCAGGATGAACGGTTACCATCAAAATGCCATTAACAGATTGAGGCAAAGTCACCGCCGCGTTCCACGATGAAGGAAACATATGATGCACTTCATCAATGACGATCCAATGGGGACGACCAGTTCGCACCCGCATTTCTAACAGAGAAGGTAGGAGTTGCGCGAGAAATAGCGGGCGATCGTCAATTTTCACTCCCATTAAATTGACGATTAGATTTTGTTCTGGCTTACTTAAGACGGTTAAAACTTCTGCGGAACTAGGAATCTGCTGAGCATTTCCCAAAATGACCGTCCGATCAAAGCTTTGATAGTCTCCTTCGGGATCGATAATACAAACCTGATAGCCCTTATCGATAAACCTTTCAATTAATCCTGTCGCTAAGGTTGATTTACCGCCACCAGAGATTCCCGCCAACAAAATATTGCGGTTAAGTGGTTGAATATAGGTTTCGCGATCGCCATCAAGATTACCCAAGACAATGCGATGTCGATCTGGCAAAATTGAGGATTCTCGCAGGTCTTCGGTTAGGTCTAGGGTTAATAATCTCTCGATTAATTCGACTACACCCTCTCCTCGGCTCGCTTCTGTCACCCAATCCACTTCACCCTTAACCGATGGTAGAGCATTCGCGACTGCGACAGAAAACTCGCATAATTTCAGGAAGGAAAGATCATTTTCCGCATCACCAACGGCTACTGTATTGCGGACAGATAGACCCATCTTATCCAGAGCAGCACTCAGCCCCGAAGCTTTGTTAACTCCTGCGGGTAAGACCATGACTGCGCCTTTATTAAAGATCACCTGTAGATCTAATCCTAGTTCTCTAATTACAGTCAGTACTTCAGTTTCGTTGGGTTCCCATGTTGCCACAATCACTTTACCGACTGAGAGGGGATCGATATTACGGGATCGCAGAGCATTGACAAATTTCTCAGGTGGTAATTCACCAAGTAGTAATTCTTCGCGAGTTGAGGGAAAGTAGATTACGGCTCCATTTTCAGCTACAACACAATCGAATAGGCTAGTCTCAGGAAAGACTTCAATCAGATCTTCTAGCTGTCTTCCTGTCACTAAGATCAGCTTGCGTCCTGATTTTTGGAGGCGCTTGAGGGCATCTAGAGTTGCCTCTGATACCTTTCCATCCTTGGCTAAGGTTCCATCGTAATCTGTGGCTAATATTAAATAGTGCATAAGTTTTGAATAAAAGTATTTGTAGAAAACAAATTGCCCAAAGTTGTAAAGTTTCGCTCCGTAAGGAGCGAAACTTTACAACTTTGGGCTTGTGATTAATTTAGCTTAAAGCTGCTTTGCCAGATTCAGGAGCGCGTAAATCATCTAGAGATAAATTTGGAGTCTCTGTATAAACTGAATCAAGTAAGACTTCTAAGACATCAGCATCACGGGAAATTGCGATCGCTTGATGCGTAATTAATTCGCCAACATTGAGAATCACCTCATCATTGCGATCGAGAATCACGCGAGTGACAGGACGACCCAAAGCTCCTTTAATCCTTTTTTCTTCAATCGCTTGAGTGCCATGATCCTGCAAATTGCTTGCAGTTTCTTTTACTTGCTCCCACAGTCCCTTTGCTCCATCCTTTACTTGTTGTCCAACATTGGAACCAGTAACACGCAAAGCATCACCCGTAGTTAGACCCACTGCTTCTAATAGAGCTTGTTCTTGATGGTGAGTTTTTGCTCTTTCGATGACCTTTGGAGTTACAATTTGACCTTCTACAGCCACAACTGAGCCTTCAGGCGTAAAAATCATTCTATTCACGCGCCGACCTTGGGCTTGCTCAATACCGATATTTGCACCCAGCCCTGTAACCACCCCTGACAATCTTTCGCCCAGTCTCTCTGTCACCAGTCCTCCCGTTGCATGATAGAGATCGTTGGTCATATTCAGGTTCCGAGCAGCCAAGATATGTGATGAATTCACAACCTGTCCTTCATGAATTAAGGTTATACCATCGGTAGTCTCTACAGTTTTTTGAGAAACTTTTCCTAATACAAAAGTTTCTTGTTCTTCAGGATCAACAACAGCATTAGTAAAGCTAGTACCTGCAAAGGTAGTCGCTTCTTGGAACTTCTCGCCCGTAAATTGTGCTGCTTCTTGAGCTTTTTCACCTGTAAATTGTGCCATTTCCTGCACTTTGCCACTTGCAGTATTCATCGCACCTCTAATCCCACCAACTTGCTCTTGCATCAAGTCCGCAGTTTCTGAAGGTACAAAGGCGATATCTTCACCAATCTTCAAAGTGTCAGGCGCAGGTACAAAAGAACGTCCAGAATAAGCATCGGCAAAGATACCCCCCGACACTTCATACCCTTCGATCACACCAGTAGTGTCATCAAAGTAAAGGTCAACCATCGTTCCCAAATCACGACCATCAAGGGTCATAATTCGCGTACCTTTCAAGATATTATCTCTTTCCAAAATACTTTGCATTGCGGGGAATTCGGTAGCAGAAGCGATCGCCTCTCTAGAGGCAACAATTACGGCATCAGCACCGATCGCCTGAATATTGGTTAAGGGTAGTACCAACGCATTACTAAACCAACCGCCTTCATCAACAAGGAAACCTAATAATTGATTATTCTCTTGGTCAAAAATCAGGTCTACAATTGTTCTAAATTCTTCCCCTGAGTCATAAGCGACTACAGGTTTACCAATCATCCCTTTACCGTTACGCATTTTATTCTCCTAAATTTGGTGAAAGTTAACCTTAATTGACAGGTTTGTTAGTTCTTACAGGTTGACTAGTCGAATTACTCTTTACTTCAGCATCTTTGCCAAAATTAGGAACCAGATCAATTACTCCAAAGTATTCTAATGCGACGACTCCTGCCGCAGCTATCAACATCGCTAAGCCAGTATATAAAGCCGAATTACTTTTCTTTCCTACAAGTCTAGGCATATATTTCCTCGCAAGTTATATGTTTCTATAGAGAAATTCTAAACTTCTCTATGTTCATACCATTACAGAAGAATGTTTAGCCTCTTGGGTGATTTGATTGAATTGGGTTAATATGAAATAAAGTGTTACAAAGTTCACTTCTAAAATAAGCACCAATTCAAGAATAAGAGCGTGTTTGAGAAGTTAATATACATGCAGTTTTTAGCTAAAGCCAATGTTTTAGCCCCCTAAATCCCCCAATTCTGGGGGACTTGAATCTGGTTCCCCCCAGAATTGGGGGGCTAGGGGGGCTAAAGCAAAACTTCTCAAACACGCTCTAAAATGCAATGGGTTAGGCTGCTGTCAAAACAGCTTGTAGCTTTGCCTCATCTTCATGCGATAGAGAAGTTCTAAGAACTTTGCCCTCAAATCTGCTGAGATCGGTTAATACTTGATCAGGAGTAGATTCTCTTACTAACGCAAACATCGCCGAAGTACTAGGTGAAATAGTACAGCCCACTTCTCGGATGAAGTTGTCTGTCAAAGATCCAGAAATTGCTCCTACTAAAGCGCCAACTACCAAGCCTAAAACAGGGTTAAAAAAGATCGCACCAACTAATATCCCCCATAAACTTCCACTTAATGCACCAGCAGTAGTGATTCTTTGAGTCTGCTTAATTCGTATTTTTCCATCTTTATTTTTGATCACGATCACCGCATCTTCTAAGTTAATTAGATTATCTCGTCCTAACTTTCGCAGTTCTAGTATTACCTCATCAGCAGCAAACTCATCTTTAAAACCAATCGCAATTAAAGTATTCATTCATTTCTTAAGTTTCTAACATGAATAATTTTAGGATGAGAACAGTCGGCACAAAGTACCGACTGTTTTATAGATTATGCTTTAGTGAGGACGGCTTGTAGCTTTTCCTCATCTTCATTAGATAGAGAAGTCTTCAAAACTTTGCCCTTAAATCTACTGAGATCTTCTAATACTTTGTCAGGAGTGGCTCTTCTTACAAGTACAAAAATAGCAGAGGTGTTAGGCTCAATGGTACTACCCACTTCGCGGATGAAGTTGTCATCGATCCCAATATCTGACAATGCTCCCGAAATCCCGCCTGCGATCGCGCCAACAGCCCAACCCAAAAGAGGATTAAAAAAGATGAAACCAAATAATAGACCCCAAAAACCTCCACTTAATGCTCCAGCAGTAGTCAGTTCCTGAGTTTGTTTAATCTTTACTTTTCCGTCTTTATCTCTAATCACGACTGCCGCATCTTCTAAATCAATTAGATGCTCCTTTTGCAGCTTTCGGAGTTCCAGTAAAACTGCGTCAGCAGTGAATTCATCTTTAAAGCCAACCGCAATTAGACTACTCATTCATTTCTCCAGTTTATAATTTTTCTTGATACATAAGCTCTTAGTAGTAAAGTTGTGTGCGGCTCAGCCGCACACAACTTTACTGCTAAGAAGTAAGTTCTAATCTTGTTTAAGATTTAACTTTGTTTTTGATTGCTTTAGCGGCATCACTAGCTTTGTCAGTCAGAGAGTTCAGAACATCTCCTGCCTTGTCTTTAACATAGTTAGCTGCATCACCAGCCTTATCTAAGGAGCCATCTGTAGCCGAGTTCATCTTGTCACCAGCTTTATCAAAAGCCTTTTCTACTTGCTTTACAACAGGTGGTGTATTTTCATTGGAACTTCGCTTCATTTTGTTGAAATCAGCAGTTCCTTGAATCTCATTTAGCCCTTGATTCGATCCATCATCAGACGTATATTCTTGATTAGTATCGTAGGTACTACCCTTTAATGCATCTTCAGCTTTCTTCTGAATGTTCGGCATAGTCAGGTTGTCAATGATTTGATTGTCCTGAGATGCGATCGCAGGAGTGACATTGGCAAAAGAGATTAATCCACAGACAACGACCATAATCAGAAATCGCTTCAGAAATTGAGCAACTTTCATAGAATTTCCTCCTAATTTAATTAATACTTGGAAACTGTTTCCTATAAACACTATTGCAAGCCAGTGTTTAACTTCATGAATGAGTTGATTGAGTACGAAATAAACTGTAATACCAAAACACAAAATAGCTATAGCAATCCTAAATGGGTTGTGAGAGTTTGCCCCGTAGATACTGTCTTAAGCACCAAAAAGTCAAGAGGGAATTTGGACAAAATTAGGATCGAAAGAACGCTGAGACTTGAGAACACCAAAGACCTGCCGCAATAGCTTGTGCATGACAGCACCA
>NZ_NDHW01000065.1 GCF_002251945.1 Pseudanabaena sp. SR411 | reverse complement strand
GTATCTCTATGTAGCCATGTTTGAGTGGTCATACAATCTACGTTGGATTGATTTTGACTTCCTGCGTCGTCTTCTTTTTCCTCCTTCCACCTATTTCCCTAGATGAGCGAAAAAACAATGAAGATCTCTGTAGTAGTTCCGACTTATCAACGTCCAGCAGACTTGGCTCGTTGCTTAGCTGCTCTCAAAGCGCAAAATCGACCTGTCGATGAACTGTGGGTAATTGTGCGTGATACCGATCGCCAAACTTGGCAATTCTTAGAAACTTTTGATCGTGCAACTTTACCTTTACATACAGCCACAGTAACAGCCTCAGGAGTAATTGCGGCGATGAATATCGGGCTGGAGTCAGCGACTGGTGATATTGTGGCTTTTACCGATGATGATGCTGCTCCCCATCCTGATTGGCTAGAAAGGATAGAAACTTACTATTTAGCTGATAAGCAAGTTGGTGGAGTTGGTGGGCGTGATTGGGTCTATCACGGTACAAAATTGGAAGATGGCTCTCAGCCTGTAGTGGGCAAATTACAGTGGTTTGGGCGCTTGATTGGCAATCATCATATTGGCATTGGCACAGGACGCGAAGTGGATGTACTGAAGGGCGTGAATATGAGTTTTCGACGTGAGGCGATCGCTGATTTACGCTTCGACCAACGAATGCGAGGATCGGGCGCACAGGTGCATTTTGAAGTAGTTTTTTCTTTGACTTTGAGACAACAGGGATGGAAATTAATTTACGATCCACAAATTGCGGTAGATCACTTTCCTGCACAGCGTTTTGACGATGATCAGCGCAATTCTTTTAATGCTCAAGCTTCAATTAATGCTGTGCATAATGAGACGTTGGCATTATTGGGATATTTGTCACCTTTACAAAAATTGGTGTTTGCTATCTGGGCGATCGCGATCGGCACATCAGAGGCTTTTGGTTTATTGCAGTGCCTAAGATTTTTACCTAAAGATGGAAATATGGCGAGACAAAAATTATGGGCTTGTTGGCTTGGGCGTTATCAAGGATGGCAGACTTACAGGCTCAGTAAATAATTAGTGGTGTGTGGTGGAGCCACGCACCACTAATTATTTACCTCAATACTACGGACAAAGCTTAGTCAGAAATAGAGTCGTAAGAGCAAAGTTTGTGGAAATTAGGGTGGGATTTAATCAACTGAGATCTTGCACCATTCTGGAAAGAGGTTGCAGAAAGAGCAAAAACATGAAAAAAAGGCATAGTAGTAAATTAAATACCTATTATGTAAAGCATCGTTAAGCACGCCCAAAGGCTAGTTTATAGTCTTGTGTGTCTAAGGCAAAGTGTGTATCAAAAAGCGAGTCTGAATGCAATATTGGGAATATTTCTGGAATCCCAAGGACATCCTTACCCAGAACATACGCAAGTAAAATCAGCGAGTGCATTAAGCCGATATCTGGATCACTATAACTGGTCAACGAAAGGGCTGATTCGAGCGACAAGGGAAGCTATTTTAGGTCAAATCACCCAGCATCGACTATTCAAAACAACGCCATTGCAGATATTAATAGACTTGACGACATTGGAAAAATGCGGCAAGTTTTTACACTTGAGTACGCGGACAGCAGACAACCCCGACCCATGGGTAAAAATGCTTAACGGTAAGCGGGGACTACATCTGGTCGTACTGTATCTGGTCTATGGAGAGTGGCGAGTACCATGGAGTTTTCGAGTATGGCGGGGTAAAGGATATGCGAGTCCATCGGACTTAGCTTGTAAATTGTTAGGGACAGTACCAAAGCGATGAACCCAAGGAACGAAAGTACTCGTTCTTGCCGATACTGAGTTTAGCACTATAAAGTTTTTAAATGCAGTCCGAGCAAGAGATTGGCGAGGTGTTGTCGGTGTGCCCTGTAATCGTAAGCTCCAAGATGGACGCTCATCAAACAACTTTATCGTCATGGCAAACGGAGTCAATAAGTTTTACTTGAAGGGCTAAGTAACCCCTTTACCAGAGAGTGTAAAGTGAGATGTGTAAAGTCTGGGATATATACAGAGAGACAATCTAGACACACAATACCAACACTAAAAAGATGAATATAAGCAAAGAATTGCTAGATGAATTGTTGCAAGAATGTAAAACTCCACCCGACCTA
>NZ_NDHW01000064.1 GCF_002251945.1 Pseudanabaena sp. SR411 | reverse complement strand
ACTTTTGCTTGGCTTGGTAAGCAGCGAAGATTGAGTAAAGACTATGAACGTCTTCCTGAAGTAAGTGAGGCTGTTGTTCATTCTGCCATGATTCCTCTCATGCTCAAGAGGCTTTCTGCTTAATCTTTTTTTACAAATACCTTCTAGGTGATAGATTAATTAGGGTATTAGAAGAAAACTGTAAAATGATTAGACTCCAGCTTTTTATGTTCTTATTAAAGAGAACTTATGCCTTTCAAGAAAAAGTTGGAGATCTTAACTTTACTCTGATTTGGCTACTCGCATTATTGAAAATATATCGTCTCAAACATAATTTGCGTCCTAAAGTTGATTAGGATCGATAATTAAGTTAAGTTTTCGTAAAGAATTAAAAATAACAACGTATGTTATCAGCCTACCGTGATCATGTTGCCGAACGCGCTCAGCAAGGGATTCCGCCTTTGCCCTTGAATGCTCAGCAAACCTCGGCGCTTTGTGATTTATTGCAAAATCCCCCCGCAGGCGAAGAGGAATTTTTATTGTCGCTACTGCGCGATCGCATTCCCCCTGGTGTCGATCAAGCCGCCTATGTCAAAGCAGGATGGCTAACGGCGATCGCTAAAGGTGAACATACCTCGCCTCTAGTTTCACCCTCATATGCAGTAGAATTGCTCGGCACGATGGTGGGTGGCTATAACGTGCAGACCTTGATTGATTTGCTGACCAATGACCAACTGGGTGATCTCGCCGCCACAGCCTTGAAGAAAACCCTATTGGTATTTGACGCATTTAACCAAGTTTTAGAATTATCCAAGTCCAATGCTAGAGCGCGATCAGTGATCGAGTCATGGGCCGCAGCAGAATGGTTTACCAATCGTCCTGTGTTGCCTGAAACTGTGACCGTGACCGTCTTTAAAGTCACAGGTGAAATCAATACCGATGACTTCTCACCCGCTTCTCAAGCCTTCTCCCGTCCTGACATTCCCCTCCATGCCTTGAGCATGTTGGAATCAATGATGCCTGAAGGTTTGCAAAAGATTGCAGAACTCAAGCAAAAAGGTCATCCCGTAGCCTTTGTTGGTGATGTCGTCGGAACAGGTTCCTCACGCAAATCAGCGATTAACTCAGTACTATGGCACATTGGCAACGATATTCCGTTTATTCCCAACAAGCGATCAGGTGGTGTGATTCTCGGTAGCACGATCGCCCCAATTTTCTTTAACACGGCTGAAGATGCAGGTGCATTGCCAATTCAGTGCGATGTCTCAAAATTGGAAATGGGTGAAGTAATTACAATTCACACATACGAAGGTAAGGTTACTAATGCCGCAGGAGAAACTCTTTCTACTTTCAGCCTTACCCCTGACACGATCGCGGATGAGGTTCGTGCGGGTGGACGGATTCCTCTTCTCATTGGACGCAGTTTGACGGCAAAAACTCGCCATGCAATCGGGCTTCCCGCCAGCGATGTGTTTATCCTTCCTTCTACTCCTGCGGATACTGGTAAAGGCTATACCCTTGCTCAAAAAATGGTTGGTAAAGCCTGTGGCGTAGTTGGTGTGCGACCCTATACTTCCTGCGAACCGCTAATGACTACGGTTGGTTCTCAAGATACAACTGGCCCCATGACCCGTGATGAGTTGCAAGAGCTTGCCTGCCTAGGATTTAGCGCTGACTTAGTAATTCAAAGCTTCTGTCACACCGCCGCTTATCCTAAGCCCACCGACATCAAGACTCATAAAGAACTTCCTGATTTCTTCTCTAATCGTGGCGGTGTGGCTCTGCGTCCCAATG
The DNA here is from genome assembly GCF_002251945.1 of Pseudanabaena sp. SR411. GTDB lineage: Bacteria > Cyanobacteriota > Cyanobacteriia > Pseudanabaenales > Pseudanabaenaceae > Pseudanabaena. The sequence continues at coordinate 82,281 of NZ_NDHW01000064.1, read as the reverse complement.
ACGGTATTATTCACTCTTGGCTAAATCGGATGCTACTACCCGATACCGTTGGCACTGGTGGTGATTCCCATACTCGTTTCCCCCTAGGTATTTCTTTCCCCGCAGGTTCAGGATTAGTTGCTTTCGCTGCGGCTCTTGGGATTATGCCCCTCGATATGCCTGAGTCAGTGCTAGTGCGCTTCACAGGTGAATTACAATCTGGCGTAACCCTACGCGATGTCGTCAATGCGATTCCCTATATCGCGATCCAAAGAGGTTTGTTGACCGTTGAAAAGAAAAACAAAAAGAATGTCTTTGCGGGTCGAATCATGGAAATTGAAGGTTTGCCTGATCTCAAAGTAGAGCAAGCCTTTGAATTAACCGATGCGACTGCCGAGCGTTCTTGCTCAGGTAGCACGATTAAACTCAGCATCGAAACGGTTTCGGAATATTTGCGATCGAACATCGCCTTAATGAAGAACATGATCGCTCGTGGTTATAACGATGCGAAAACCTTGACTCGCCGCATTGCCAAAATGGAAGAGTGGTTGGCTAATCCCGTTCTCATGGAAGCTGATCCTGATGCTGAATATGCGGAAATTATCGAGATTGACCTCAATGAAATTAAGGAACCAATTGTCGCTGCACCTAACGATCCTGACAATGTGAAGTTGCTCTCAGAAGTGGCAGGCGATCGCGTGGATGAAGTATTCATCGGTTCTTGCATGACCAACATTGGACATTATCGCGCTGCCGCTAAGGTTCTCGAAAAAGAGCCTCCTGTTAAAACCCGTCTCTGGATTGCTCCTCCAACGCGCATGGATGAGTTCCAACTCAAAGAAGAAGGAATTTACAGCACTTTCGGAGTAGCAGGAGCCAGAACCGAAGTTCCCGGATGCTCTCTCTGCATGGGTAATCAAGCAAGGGTAGCCGATGGCGCGACGGTGTTCTCGACATCTACGCGCAACTTCAATAATCGTATGGGTAAGGATGCACAGGTGTATCTTGGATCGGCGGAATTAGCGGCGGTTTGTGCGTTGCTGGGTAAGATTCCTACGGTGGAAGAGTATCAAGCGATCGTCACTAAGAAGATCGATCCTTTTGCAAGTTCGCTCTATCGCTATCTCAACTTTGACCAGATCGCTAACTTTGAAGATCAAGGTCGGGTGATTCCCTTAAGCCAGATGCCTCGTATTGAGGATATTTTGGGTATGCCTGTGGCTGCGAAGTAGCTGGTTGATTTGCGGATACTCCCTTCCTAACTAAGAAATAGTGGTGCGGGGCTTTGCCCCGCACCACTATTTCTTGGTTTTATATGCCTATTTCTTGATTGGGAAGGGAGTAAATAATTAGGGTAATACCAACTCACAAAAGTGTGACGACACTTTTTGTGAATTGGTATTACCTCGTAATTAACCCAATAAAAAGCGCATAATAGTGCGCTTTTTATTGGGTTAATTACGGCGAATTTTAGGTACTTGGCGAGTAGAGAGATCGCTCTCAGCTAAAATTTGCTTAACTTGCGGTTGCGACAAGACGATTTGCACATCAGCAATAAGCCGATCGCCCCAGAGATTTTCAACAAGATAGGGGATTTTGCCGTAGCGTGGATCGATTTTCATCGCTTCAACTGCTAGCTCAACAGCTTTAGTGCGATCGCCTTTACGATAAAAAGCTGTGGCAAGGGCAAGGGTTGGCTCAGCCGCGAGAAATTCGACTTTTTCAGCTTGCTTGAGTGAGTTTTGCCATTTAGCGATCGCCTGATCGACATTGCCACGCTCATACTCAACTAGACCGATGTTATTAGTTGCTGCCCAAAACTTGTTGTCGATTACGAGGACATCGTTGTAAATAGTCACTGCTTCGTCATAACGTTTGGTCAGAAAGTAAGCATTGCCTAGGTCAAACATTGCTGTCGCAGCTTTTGGCTCAAGGGTTAAACCTTGCTTGAGGTTACTAATTGCTTCAGGATAATTTTTATTGCGGAGATAGGCTGCCCCCAAACTGAATAAAATCGTCGGCTCATCTTTTTTGAGATTAAGAGCCAATTTCAAAGCCGTAATGGCTTCAGCATATTGCTCTTTACGGAGATAGATACTGCCGAGAATACCTTGAGTTTGAAATGCTTTGGGCGCTAGTTGTGCGGCTAAACGAGCGCGAGGTAATGCTAAATCGTACTGCTCAAATTGAGCAAGTTGAGCGGCTTCCCTTGCCAAGTTGAGCGCTTGCTCTTCTAAGTTTCCAAAATTAATCCTTGTTGTGTGGGGCAGAAGAGCTTGAGCGCGTAGTGGAGAGGCTCCAACGCTAACTGAAGCAAGTATTGCCAACAACCAAATTCGATGACGCACAGGTATAACTCTTACCAATTCTGAATGTTTTGAATATATTTCAAATGATAGCGCTTCTTTATCAAAACCGATTTTAGGTTTTTACGAAACCCAGAAAATTAAAGAGGGGCGCAAAGCGCCCCTCTTTAATTTTCTGGGTTTTAAAGATTTTTTGAGTAGCGATGCTTGCTAGAATATCTCTAGAATTTTGTTTGATTTATTAATCATATTTAAGAAAACCGCTATGGACTTCCTAAACCCTGTATTTTCCGCATTCTCCAGTATTAATTTTCAGCTAATTTTTCAATTGACTTGTTTAGCGCTGATTGTCGTTTCTGGCCCCGTCATCATCTTTTTGTTATCTGCTAACAGTGGCGACTTGTAATTACAGCGCTTTGCGCCCAAACCTAAATCAAGAAAATCTTTAAAAGTGTTGCTTAGCAACACTTTTAAAGATTTTCTTGCGATCATAAAAAAGAGATTGTGCAAAGCACAATCTCTTTTTTATGATCGCAAAGCGCCGTAGTTGCTAGCGACGCGACTGGAAATACTGGTTACAAAGTCGATAAAGAAGCGATCGCCTTGTAGGGCGTTAAAGGTTTTTTGACATATTTGTTGCAGTGCATTAGTCATTGCAGGAGCAGATTGCGTTTCAGGTTGCTGCTCTAGATATTCCACAAAACTCATGCCGCCAATGTGAGTTAGATAAGCAGCCGTAACAGCTTGCATCGAGCCGCCGATCGCATAGGTAAGCGCATTCACCTTAAAGCAAGAGGCGATCGCGGAGCTGGCAATTTCGATGCAACCAAGTTGTAATAATTGCTGGGCAATGATCATCGCAAATTGTTGCGCCTGTTTGAAATTGAGGGGACGATCATAAATTTTGCCGAGATCGATCAACATTTGGGTATTGATCGCCGCTCCAGCCAACAAATCGATCGCAGGGATAGGGTTTGCAAAAACTGTCGTAGCGGCGATTAATTGATAACGATTAATGATTGTGGCGGCATCTTGGCGGCGTTGATGATTGATTGTGCCATTGATTTCCTGTAGCAAATTCTTGATTTGCAGATGGGTATTGTGAATTAGCAAATCTTCCCATTCATTAGAAAGAATTGTCTCAATGCGTTCTTTTAAAGCAGTCACATCTGGCGGTAGATCTTCCCACCATTCTTGGATTGCGTCACTATGGACGGAATCTTCAGCATTGGCATATTGACGCACTTTGATCGGACTCGGCTGAGCGGCGATCGCCACAATATCAGTGGAAGCTAAGAAATGCTGAGTACGTTCTTTGAGCTTAGCTAATACATTTTCGCGATCGCTTGGCAAATACAAATCCGTCTTATTAAAAACAAGAATTACACGCTTTCCTAAACCAGCAAGGCGTTCGAGTTCGCCATACTCGCTGTTGGTTAAATCTCCTGCCGTTACAAAAATCATCAGATCTGCGCTATGGGCGACTTGCAGAGATTCGATTTCCCTCTGCTGCCCCATCGCTCCCATTTCTTGCGTCCCCGATGTATCAAGTAAAGAAATCTGGCGCTTAACTTTGTTTTCACTTTGAATTGGCGTTATGCCAACGGGTGAAAAGTCGATCCCTTGATAAGCGTATTCTTGACGAGCGATCGTTGTGCCAATTGCTGCCCCCGTCTTGCCTGCCTTACGTCCCAATAAAGCATTAATTACCGAAGTTTTGCCTGCGGAGCCTGTACCAAAAACGACGATCTGAAAATGATTTTTTTGAAGATTGTTGGTGATTTGCTGAGCTTGCGCGTCTAAAGTATCACGCTTACCTAGATCGGCAATTTTGACGATCGCCTTTTGCGCTTGCTGTAATTCTTTAAATAGATAACTGCGATCGATTACCGTGGGTTGATCGATTACTGAGGCAAAAGTCTTTCGCACATTCACAAACAAAAGTGTGCCGCCAATCATCAGCGTGCTTATGCTCAGTAAATGCCAGTCATGCTCAAGCGAAAATAAGGTATTGACGATCGCGGCAACACTGACAATCCCCAAACCTAACATCCATTTTTTGGGCAAACTTTTATAAGACAAGACTGTGCGATAGTTCAGCATTCACAACGTACTTTTGAAAATTTAATCTTAAATATCCTTGACTTACGGTTTTACCATTAAGTGTCAAGATAGCAATAAAAATTTTATAGCAATCTCCGACAGAAAAATCAGAAGTGGCAATTCTCAACTTTGTCTGGCTGAAAACTCTTATCACTTAGCTAGTATTAGCTATCAGATTTTTGGGATTAATATTTTTATTCATTGTTGAAGGTATTAACTACTTGCCATTTTCAAGCATGTAGCCCAGCCTAGCCAACTCTTTAAAAAACTGCACCCTAAGTTGTTACACAACAATCAAAAAGACCAAAAATGTTGATTATCAATGATTCTGTAACATTCACCATCTAAGTTGTTACACAACAATCAAAAAGACCAAAAATGTTGATTATCAATGATTCTGTAACATTCACCATTACCACCTTATACTCTCTACGCTCAATCTTTTAATATGTTCGTCTATCTCTTTGAACATCTGCGATCGCTTTTTCTGCTAACCATAACCTTGAGCGTTGCGGATATTTTCTGCGTAAACCATTGATTAGTCTATCTCGTGTTTTTATGTCGCGCACTAAGCTAAATAATTCTTGTTCTCTTGCTAATGCTTCACCCAATTGTTCTCTATCTATTTGCTCACGGTGCTGATTATCCTCAAACTGTTGAGCCTCTCTTCTAAGTTGTTCTTGAGATTTACGCTTTGGATATTTGCGTCTGATATCTTCAATAGTGGGGATTTTGCTTTGTGGTTTCGGCTTTGTTAGAAAGTACAAAGCTACTATCATCAGAAACGCCAAAATCAATGTTATCGGCATACTTATCCTCTCGCAGTGGCACAGCCTTTGCCGTATCCTTCTCCGTTCAAACCAAGAAATACACATTTATTGCCATCACAGCCAACCGCCCCTGCTAAATGATAGTTAAACAAAAAATTTGAATTAACATCATTTTTTTGATAGTCAATCCACTCACGAGTTGCATCACTTAGTGTCTTGGACTCTGCAATGCCAATATTTGCACCTCTTGGGACGTACCTATAAAGGCTCTCTGATAGATATTCTTGTGGCTTGAATCCATACTCTAATTTCATGGTGTCAGCACAAAGCTTTGTCTGAGGATTGGTGTAATCAAAGTAGTTATATTGATTCATATCCTTAGCTCTTGCCATAGCAAGCTGATAGGCTTTAGTGCTGTAATTTATGGGTGACTTGCCATTTACTTTTCGGTAACTATTAATTTCATTGATCGCTTTTTGCGAGTCACTCTCGGAGGAGACAATGAATAACTTTGCATCTGGAGCATTATTTCTGTCTACAAAATTAGAATCATTGCGAGAAAACGAAGTGTTCGGAATGGTAAGAAAGTTTTTAGATGTGGCACTAGCCAAAAGAATAGCGCCCAAGACACTCAATCCAATTATTTGCGGTTTACTTAAACCCATTGCCCCCTTTATCTCCCAACATCAATTTGTTGATAAAACCAACTTATCACATATAAGTCATGAAATATACACAAAAAAATTAACATTCATAGGTTAAATTTTATTTTTGGTTAAAGGTTGTTTTACTAGTCAGACTAGGTTGTGAGAGCATTGCTCTAGTCGCAATTACTGGTAATGAAAATATCACCAGTGATCATAAATTTTAAATACAGGCAAATGCTCAACGGAACGAATATATTTTTGATTGGAATGATGGGTGCGGGTAAAAGCACCGTCGGCAAGCTTTTAGCACAAAAATTAGGTTACAACTTTTTAGATACCGACCCACTTATTGAGAAATGTGCAGGGAAATCAATTCCTGAAATTTTTGCCAAGGATGGCGAAGAGACATTTCGTGATCTTGAACAACAGGTCCTTTCACAAGTCTCGGCTTATACCCGTCTAGTCGTGGCGACAGGCGGCGGAATCGTCATGCGATCGCTCAATTGGTCACATTTACACGATGGCATCGTCATTTGGATTGATGTCCCAGTTGAGACTTTATACCATCGCCTCAAAACAGCATCGGAGCAACGTCCTCTTTTACAAACTGCTGATCCATTACAAACCCTCAATGATATCTATAGCCAACGTCGCGATCGCTATGCTCAAGCCGACATTTCGATCATGGTCACAGAGGATGAAACCACCGAAGCCGTCAGCGATCGCCTATTCGAGATGATCCAAGCTCGAATTATTCCTGATCGTCTTAAGTAAATCAACAAGACTGCGCCGCAGTCTTGTTGATTTACTATAGGCGTTGATTCGCGCCGCCTATAGTTTCTAGGTTTGCGATCTCAATCTGAGGGGTGCTAAGATAATTCTTTCAATTTGACGAAATTAGCTTTGCATAAACTCAAAAGCAACAGTGCAAGTGGAACAAGAGTGCTTCGATAAGCATCAACACTCTTAAAAAATTTGGGACTAAACCGAAAATCTTAGTGCTGATATGACACCATCATCTCCTTCTCGCATACCATCCATAGATACCCACGCTACGATTGAGGCTACGATCGATGTGATTGCAGAGAGCGAATCTTCAAGCGAATTTTCATCTGTCAAGCCCAACCATCCAGCCCCAGCTTTAACTGATTTTCAAGATAGTTCTGAGCGCAACTCCAGTGCCTTAGCTGTGACCGCAGGAGGCAATTTTGCCTCTGTGCTTGCACCACTTACGCCCGAAAAGTTTAGCCAAGTCGTTAATGACGTTGAGCAAAGATTACGGATCGTCAATCAAACCCTCGGAATGCTGAACACCGACTTTGATGTGATCCTTGATGAGATGCTTCAAGCAATTCGCGGCAAAATTGGTGAATTGTTATCAGCCGATCGCACCACAATTTTTTTATTAGATGCTGATAAAAATCAACTATGGACAAATGTACCTAGTGAAGATGGCAAAAATATTGAAATTCGGATTTCCACAGAGCCAACTAGCATCGCTGGTGAAGTTGCGACCTATGGTCACATCGTTAATATTCCCTTTGACTTTTTTGATGATCCGCGATCGGCTCAAGCTAAAAAACAATTTGAACGGACTGGTTATCGCACCTACTCCATGCTTGCCATGCCCCTGTTGAACGATAACGATCAACTGGTTGCGGTGGTGCAGTTAATTAACAAATTACGAATTATCGATCCTTCTGTACCCCTTGAAGAGAGTGTTGATCGCGTTGGTTTTACGGAAGAAGATCAGGCTTTATTTGCTCAGTTTGCACCATCAATGCGCCTAATTTTAGAAAGCTCACAGGCGTTTTATTCCGCAGCTCAAAAACAACGTGCTGCCGATGCACTGATGAAAGCTGCCATGTCTCTAGGACAAAGTTTGGATCTAGAGGCTACTCTCAAAAAGGTGATGGACGAAGCCAAGTTATTGATGAATGCCGATCGCAGTACATTGTGGTTAATTGACCGCGATCGCAATGATCTCTGGACACAAATAGTTGATCACTACGGCTTAACCAAGGAATTGCGCGTACCGATGGGTGTCGGTTATGCAGGTCGGGTTGCCATTACAGGCGAAGTCTTAAATATTCCCTTTGATCTTTACGAGCATCCTGATGCCAATAATTCTAAAAAATTCGATCAAGCCAATGGTTATCGCACCTGTAGCCTGCTCTGTATGCCAATTTTTAACTCTAACAAAGAGTTAATTGGTGTTACACAATTAGTTAACAAGATTCAGCGTGGCGATTTTCCTGAATATGATCCCAATACATGGCCAGCTTCCCCTGAAAGATTCAAGGCAAGCTTTAATGGTAATGATGAAGAATTTATGAAAGTCTTCAATGTTCAAGCTGGCGTGGCGCTAGAAAATGCCAAGTTATTCGCCAAGGTCAAGCAAGAACAGCAAATGCAAAAAGACATTTTGCGAAGCCTTTCCGATGGGGTGATTTCCACTGATAAATATGGCAAAATCATCGCCGCCAATGAACGCGCCTATGACTTACTTGGAGTTGGTAATGCATTGTTAGAAGGCAAATCTGTGTATGAACTGATCAATATTGAAAAGGCGAACTTCACTAAATGGTTTGAAACTAGTTTAGAGGGCAGTGACGAAAAAAGCCGTAAGCAATATTATCCCGATCAAACCCTGCGCTCTACCGATGGCGAACAGCACAGCATTAATATTTCCATCAACACCATGTCTGAAGGAGACGAAGGTGAAGGCGTGCGTGGTGCTCTAGTCGTCATGGAAGACATCAGCCAAGAGAAACGCCTCAAGAGTACGATGTATCGCTACATGACCCAAGAGCTAGCCGAACAGCTTCTCGCTGGTGGGGATGCCAAAATGGGCGGCGATCGTAAAGAAGTTTCCGTATTATTCTCAGATATTCGCAGCTACACGACGATTACCGAATCTCTCACTGCTGAAGATGTGGTAATGATGCTGAACGAATATTTTGAAACGATGGTGGAGGCTGTCTTTAACTACAAAGGCACGCTGGATAAATATATCGGTGATGCGATTATGGCGGTGTTTGGTTCGCCCTTGCCAATTCCCGATCATGCGTGGATGGCTGTGCAGACAGCGATCGATATGCGCCATCGTTTAAAAGAATTTAATATCAAGCGGCTCGAAAAACTGAAGCCACAAAACCAAAAAGAAATCGATATGGCGACGATCAAAATTGGCATCGGTATTAATTCTGATACGGTGATCAGTGGCAATATTGGCTCCACCAGACGCATGGAATTTACGGCGATCGGTGATGGTGTGAACCTTGGTTCACGGCTAGAGGGTGCAAGTAAGCAATATGGTACAGATGCGATCATTAGTGAAACTACCTACAACCTCTGTAGCGATCGCATCTGGGTACGCGAACTTGATCGCATTCAAGTTAAGGGCAAAAATCAACCTGTGAGTGTGTATGAATTAATTGGCTTAAAATCCGAACCACTGACCGAGATCCAAACTCGGATCATTGAGCATTACCATACAGCCCGTGAGCATTACCTCACGCGAAAATTCAGTAAAGCTGTGGCTGAGTTTGCTGAGGTACTAGAACTTGACAAAAACAATAAGGCTGCGAATATCCATATCACCCGTTGTCAGCACTTCCTACTCAATGCACCCGAAGATGATTGGGATGGAGTTTGGAGAATGACAGAAAAGTAAAAATGTCATTTCCGTAAAAATTAAAATACACATCACCTTGTTATACTGGTTGCGCCAATTGATAAGGTCTAAGACTCGCAAACCAGCTAATACCAATGCACAAAAGTGTGACAAAACTTTTGTGCATTGGTATTTGTGCATTGGTATTAGCTGGTAGATTTTTCTAACTTTAAACTTAAAGAATAACTCCCATGCGTATAATTCGATTTTTAAAGAGTTTTTTGCAAGCTTCATCCATTGTAAATCCTGACAACTTGTCTACTCAAATTGAAACTGTGTCGACAGCTAAGACATGGGAGATTTCACAGAATTACGAGTTCAAATATGCTATCGCATTCATGAATACACCTGACTTTCGCACACTTGCGAAGTCAGTTCATGATGGTGAAATGAATATCTCTACTGGATATGTTAACAATTTAATTCTTAACGAATTCTTTGCAGGTGAAGAAGCTTTATGGCATGAATTTGTTAATCAAATTTCAGGCAAAACCTGCCTAGAAATTGGTCCTGCTGTTCTAAGCGTCCTGTCTACATGGGATGTAGTCCAAGAGAGTCACGTAGTTGAACCTCTTATCGAGCAAATTGAGAATTGGCAACGCTCCAATTTCGGCTTCTCAGTTTTTGAAGGTTTGAAAACTCATAGTCATGGTGCTGAAAAATTCATACCCGAGCTTTCTGCAAAGATTGATGGTGCGATCTTTTGTCGCAACTGCCTAGACCATACGCCAAAGTGGCCATTTATTCTCGGTAATATCAGCAAATACGCTGCGTCAGGATGTCGATTACTTTTATGGCTCGACCTAGATCATCACGGGGTAGCTGATGACGGTCACTACGACATAACGACCGATCCAGAAGAATTTAAAAATCTTGTCGATGCATTAGGCTTTGATATTGTGCGCGAATATTCTTGTCAGGAAAGATTTGAGCTTAACTGGGGGTGTTTTGCTATCAAGCGGTAATAAAACTCAAATATAAATCGGCTGTCTTTGCCCGCCAATTTATATTTGAGTTTTGAAATGCATAAGTTATTTCGTTTAAGATCCTTAGGTCTTTGTCAAATCATTGAATATTGCTTGCCATGAATATCAAAGAGAGTTTGTCCTAGTCCCACCCTCTCTTTTTTGATGTGTTATTGATTTTGCTGTTACATTGTTTTTGTTATCGTGATTATCTTGTACAGCGTTCGTAGATTTTATGGCAAAGCAAGGGCAGCAACAGCTAGATTTCGGGTTGGAGTCTAACGGGGGAAATATTATACCGACCTCATTGCATACAGAAATGCAGCGATCGTACCTAGAGTATGCGATGAGCGTCATTGTCGGACGTGCCTTGCCCGATGCCCGTGACGGTCTCAAACCCGTGCATCGCAGGATTATCTATGCCATGCATGAGCTTGGGCTTGTGCCAGAGCGCCCCTTTCGTAAGTGCGCCCGCGTCGTTGGTGACGTATTGGGCAAATATCACCCCCACGGCGATCAGTCGGTTTACGATGCCCTTGTGCGCTTGGTGCAAGACTTTTCCAGCCGCTACCCATTATTGGCAGGACATGGCAACTTTGGCTCCGTCGATAATGACCCTGCGGCGGCGATGCGTTATACCGAATGTCGCTTGGCGGCGATCGGGAATGAGGCTTTGCTCAGCGAAATCGAAGAAGATGTTGTTGATTTTGTTGATAACTTTGATGGCTCAGAGCAAGAACCAGCCGTACTGCCTGCTCAATTGCCAATGCTGTTACTCAATGGCTCCACAGGGATTGCCGTGGGGATGGCTACCAATATTCCGCCGCACAACTTGAGTGAAGTTGTTGATGGCGCGATCGCCTTAATTGATAATCCTAATTTGCCTGACGAGCAGTTATTGAGCTTAATCCCTGCTCCCGACTTTCCTACGGGCGGGATCATCATGAATGAGGATGGTGTGCGCGAGGCATACCTAACTGGACGGGGTAGCGTTACGATTCGTGGTGTTGCGTCAGTTGAGCAGTTTGGAGGTAAAGGCACAGGCAAGCGCCAGAAACAAGCGATTATTGTGACTGAACTGCCCTATCAAGTCAATAAATCAGCATGGATCGAGAAAATTGCTGAATTAGTAAACAATGGCAAAATTGAGGGTATTTCCGATATTCGCGATGAAAGCGATCGCGCAGGGATGCGAGTTGTTATTGAATTAAAGAAAGATATTGCTCCAGAAGTAATTATCGATCAGCTATATCGCCAAACAGCTTTGCAATCAAACTTTGGGGTGATCCTGTTAGCGCTCAAAGGTTCGCAACCAAAGCAAATGAGCCTGCGCGAACTATTGCAAGAATTCCTCTCTTTTCGGGAAGAAACCCTTGCGAAGCGGTTCCGTTATGAGCTAAAAAAAGCCCAAGAAAAATCGCATCTATTGGAAGGACTGGTGCTAGTTCTCCAAGATATTGATCGCCTGATCAGAATTTTACGATTTGCAAATAATAGCGCTCTGGCTAAGACTGATCTACAAACCGAATTTGCCTTGTCAGAAACCCAATCGGAAGCAATTCTCTCGATGCCTTTACGTCGGATTACGGCAATTGAGCAACAGAAGATACGTGAAGAACTAGAAACCTTACAACAACAGGTTTCGAGATTAGAGAGGTTATTAGGCGATCGTCGTGAGTTAATGAAATTCTTAAAAAAAGAATTGCGCGATCATAAAAAACGTCATAGCGACCAAAGACGCACCCATCTTGCTTGGCTGTTACAGGGCAATCAACAAAGGATTGAAGTTCCCGACATTGATGAACTAGAGCCGCCCAGAGCCACCTTGAAAAGTTCTAAATCTAAAAACGCCGATAAAAATACTGAAAGCGATCGCCAGATTCAGCAAACCCTTGATACTGGTAATGTCACTGAGAACGTTACTGAGAAGACTACTGATACTGAGAAAGTAAGCGATCGCAAATCTACTAAATCGACAACTAATAAACAACCCAAACCAGTAGAAGTCCCCTTAATTTCTCTAACAACTGAGCTAAATATTCCCATTGCCGAGCCGCAGGATATTACCGTTCAACTTACGCACAAAGGCTATATCAAAAGCCTAGAGCCTAATTCTAGAGCCGTGCAGTCTGTGGATTTAGGAGATGATGTGACGATCACTTCCTATGACACCCGTAGTGATCGCGAAATGGTAGTCATGACTAGTTCAGGTAGAGCGTTTCCCCTTGCGCTTGCCAATGTGCCAATTGTCAAAGGTAAAGGACGGGCTACGCCTTTAATTACACTATTACCCGATAGTACTGATCGCATTGTGTCGCAGTTTGTCTGGGAAAAGAATCCTGAATCAACGGAAGGTTTAGTCCTACTTTCGAGTCAAGGCAAAATCAAGCGATCGCCCCTAGCCGAATTTGCCGATATGACCGCACGCGGACTGATTGCAGCAAAATTCAAAGAAGATGATGCTCTATTCTGGGCTGATATTGTCGGCTTAGAACAAGAACTAGCGATCGCCACCTCCGCTGGTAGAATCCTGCGCCTCAAAGCCGATGAAACCCAAATTCCCACCGTTGGACGTACCGCCGCTGGAAATATTGCTCTGCGTCTAGGCAGTTCAGAAACTCAAATTGGTGTGTCGGTTCTTGATTTACAAAACAACCCCAATTCTGAACTGATTTTAATTACGGCTGAAGGTTTTGCCAAGCGCATAGCAGCGGCGAATATTCGCTCTGCGGTGCGAGGTGCGATCGGTTCGCAATGCTTCAAGTTCCAATCGCGAGCTGATCGATTAGTTAGTATGACTGCGATCGCTAAGCCGCGTCTTGATTTACCTGTAACTTTCTTGATAGGTCAAGACAATGATATTGGTTTAAGAACTGTCCAAATGCCTTTGGGTGCGATTCCTCTAGAGTTACCTAATAGTCAAGGGCGCTCGATTTTTGCAGGTGAAAGTGACTTAGTGCGATCGGAAAAAGTAATTCGCGTAGTCGCCAAATAAAAGTAAAAGCCTCGCACAGCGAGGCTTTTACTTTTATTGTTTTTAGCTATGCTAGCAAAGCATCAAGTTTGCCTTTAGCATCTAGCGCGTGAATAGAATCACAACCACCGATATGCTGATCGTTGATAAAAATTTGAGGGACAGAACGTTTGCCGTCAGAACCTCTAGCTACCATAGCCGATCGCGCTGCTTCATCCCCATCGATGACATATTCTGTGTATTCTACGCCTTTCTTATCGAGTAAATGTTTTGCTCGAATACAGAAAGGACACATCCGCCATGTATAAATCTCAACCTTTGCCATCACTATTTCCTGAATTTATTTAATCTATACCATTTTAACTTCCAGAAAGTAAAAGGGTGAAAACGTAGATACTCCCTTCCCACCCAATAACTAGTGGTGCAGCGCGAAGCGCCGCACCACTTTCGAGTAGGCATAATTAATTACAAACCCCAACCCGTAAAGTTGCGCCCCTGCGGGACGCAATTTTACGGGTTGGGCTAATTTTATTTTGCACAAGTACTTATAGCAACGCAAGATTTGGAGGGTAGTGAGAGTGCGCCCTTCGGGGCGCACTCTTACTACCCATTTAGGATTGCTATAGATGTGCAATCTGGTTTTGGATTACATGTAATCCAAATTCACAAAAGGTGAGTGTCTTTAGTTTTTTTAACGATTTAAAGTTAATTCTTTTTTATTTCCTAAAATTCCCTGTGGTCGCCATACCATCAGCAAAATTAGAGTTACGCCGATCAGAATTAGCTGAACTGCTTCAAACCTACCACCATCAGCACGAATTTGTTCAGGTAGAAACCGAGGCAGAGCATTGTAAAACTGAAATATTGCCGCACCAAGTATGACCCCTAAATTGTTGCCAGCACCACCAATCGTGATGATTGTCCATGCTTGAAAGGTGATCAGGGGAATGAAATTATCAGGATAAACAGTAGTTAATTGCCAAGCATAAAATGATCCTGCTAGACCACCGATCGCTCCACCGATCGCAAAGGCTTGCAATTTATACCAAAATACATTTTTACCTAGAGCTTTCACCACCTCTTCGTCTTCCCGAATTGCCTTTAGCACCCGACCCCAAGGTGATCGCACTAACCACTCTAATCGCCAATAAACTACAGCCACCACCACTAGTAAAAATGCCGCTAACACAAAGGAATAATATTGGCGCGAGACTAAATTAACTAAAGGAAGCGGAAAATCCTGTACGCCCCTTGTACCTTTGGTCAACCATTCTTCATTGTTCACGAATAGACGCACCATCTCCGATACGCCGATGGTAACGATCCCCAAATAGTCTTCTCGCAATTTTAAGGCGGTGCTGCCGATGACTATGCCTAGTAAACCTGCGATCGCTGCGGCAATCAGAAAAGCCAAAAACCAAGGCACACCATTAAGGCTCAGCAATACGGTTGTATAGGCTCCGACCGTCATAAACGCGACATGCCCAAAATTAACCAACCCTGCAAATCCCCATTGTAGATTTAGTCCAAGACTAAACAGCGCAAAGATCGCCGCGTTAATGAAAAGTGTTGAGATGTATTCGATCATAAATAAATTTACTCAACCATAAAAGTAGAAGGGTTGTTATACCAAAACATAAAAAGGCTAAGCCATTTTGTGTTTTTAAAGCCCTTAAGCGTCCCCTTTACTTTTATGGGTTTGCTATAAATTGACTGCGCTAGCGATATAGTAAGTTTAGACTGGTATGCTTTAAAACACCATGCGTCTATGCATTAATCCTACTTGCCCGATCCCTGACCATCCTGACAACGACAATTACCCAACTTGTCAAGGATGTGGTTCCGAATTATTGATTGATGGTTGTTATACAGTCACCAAATTATTAAGCGATGCTGGTGGCTTCGGTGTGGTCTACGAAGCCACCGATGTCGCAGGTAAACCCAAAATCCTGAAGATTTTAAAACAGGAATTGAATACTGATAGTAAAGCTGTGTCACTGTTTCAGCAAGAAGCTTTTGTATTAGGACAGATCGAACATGCGGGGATACCAAAAATTGAAACCTATGTGCATCATGATCTCGAAAACGGGACAATGTTGCACGGTATTGTCATGCAAAAAATCGAGGGGCTAAACCTCGAACAATGGATCAATCAACGTGAGAGGAAACCGATCGCCCAAAAACGAGCGATCACTTGGCTAAGGCAATTGGTAGATATTCTTGCCGTAGTCCATCACAACAAATATTTTCATCGCGATATTAAACCCGCAAATATTATGTTGTCTCCTTCGGGGCAGCTAGTTCTCATTGACTTTGGCACTGCTCGCGAAGCCACACACACCTATCTTGCCAAAGTTGGCGGCTTGCAAGGTGTGACTAGTATTTGCTCGGTCGGTTATACTGCGCCCGAACAAGAAAAAGGTTTTGCTGTACCACAGTCAGATTTTTATGCCCTTGGCTGTACAATGATTCACCTGGTGACTGGCAAATATCCCCTTGATACTTACAATCCTGATCGCGATATGTTTGAGTGGCGATCGCACGCACCTGAAATTTCGGAGGAGTTAGCTGATTTAATTGATGTGATGATTGCCCGCAAGCCTAGCGATCGCCCCATTAACTGCGAAGCAATTTTAAAGATTCTGAAAGAAATTGAACAGATTGATAAACTTGCACCCCATGACAAAACAAAGGCTAAGCGAAAAGCAATCAAACAGGCGATCAAAGACTCAACCCGCAAACCAACTTCACCGATTTTGCTAACCGTATCGGTGATCATTGCCGCTTGTATGGGGCTGAGTATTGGCACAGTGATTAAGATTTCGGCGATCAGCAATTTTGAAGAAATTAGTATTCAGCTACCAGTATTTCAAAAGAAACGCCTAAATCCGACAAAATTTTTGGAAGGACATACAGATGCGGTGCAAAATGTAGCACTTAGTCCTAATGGTAAGGTGATCGCTAGTGCGAGTGATGATGGAACCGTCAAACTTTGGGAATTAGATGGGGATAAGACTAGTCCAATTAAAGAAATCAAAGATCAAGGCGGCTGGGTAAGGGCTGTAGTCTTTCTATCCGATCTCCAGATTATCACCGCAGGTCAAGATAAAAACATCAAAATCATTGATATCAATTCAGGCAAAGTGGTCAAAACCCTGAGTGGTCACACAAACTTGATTAATAACTTAGCGATCGCTCTTAGCAGTGATCTGCTGGTCAGTGGCAGCTATGACAATAATGTTAATCTTTGGCAAATCTCGACGGGTAAGTTGCGGCGATCGCTTAAGGGGCATACCGATAAAATTTGGGGTGTTGCGATTTCCAACGATGGCAAGCAAGTTGTTAGTGCTAGTCGCGATAAGACATTAAGGATTTGGGATGTGAATACAGGCGAAAATTTGAAAACCTTGACAGGGTCTCTAGCAGGGGTGACTTGTGTACTAATCACTCCCAATGGGAAGCAAGTGATCAGTGGCGGCAATGATAAAGTGATTCGGGTTTGGGATGTCGCTTCAGGTAAGCAGCTATTTACATTGGAGGGGCATGAGGATGCGATCAGTGCGATCGCGATTACTAGAGATGGGAAGTATCTTTTCAGTGGTGGTAAAGAGAGTCCAAATTCCATTCGGTTATGGAATCTCCAAACGCAATCTTCAACTTGGAACTTGATTGGGCATACAGATTTGGTAACTTCTCTAATCATCTCTCCCGATAATCTTAAACTAATTAGCAGTAGCCAAGATAAAAGTATTAATATTTGGGAAATACCTGAGCTTTGAGAAATGATGATTTCGCGCTCCGCAATAAAAACCTAAGCCCTATAGCGCACACTGTGTGTGCTATAGGGCTTAGGTTTGGGTTTCAAGCAAATTTTTAATAAATACCAAAATTCAGTCAAAATGCTTCAACAACGAAAAAGACTTAATCTAACTTTTATTACTTGTTTAGGGCTTCTAATTAGTGTCTTAGGAACTGTTTTATTACCTCAAGATCAGCAAAAAACTGAGGCGCAAAGAGCTATTCAAGTTCGGACTGACCAATGGTTAAAAGTTGATAAAGTAACTGGAAATGTTAAATATCGCAACTTATACAATTATGCAAATCGAACGGCAAGAGTCGGCGATCGCTTGCAAACCACCAGTGACGAAATTTCTACAGGTGCAAATAGTTCGGCAATTTTGAGCGTGGATACAGGTGTGGGGTCAATCTATGTAGAAGAAAATACAACTATCCAAATCCGTTCTTTTCGGATTGCCGCTGATAATGGCAGGATTACCAATTTGTTTGTACCACGCGGTAAGGCAAGATTACAGATTCGTAAATTCACTAATCGTGGTTCTCAGCTAAATATTCAGACCCCTGCGGGTATAAGTGGAGTGAGGGGTACAAAGTATAGTATTACGTCTAGACCAAACGGCAATATGGTACTTACCACCTTTGAGGGTAGTGTGGCGACGACTGCTCAAAATCAGACAAAAATGGTCAATGGCGGATTTCAAAATCTCACAGTTGTTGGTGAACCGCCATCAACTCCTGTACCGATTAGTAATGATGCAAGTTTAAGATATGCAATTAATCGACAAACGACAGGTTCTGGTCGCAATATTTTTTTTGTAGGTTACACTAATCCTTTTAATACTGTTAAGGTAGATGGACTAGAACAGTCTTTAGATCGCAGTGGAAAGTTTTCCCTACAATTACCTGCAACTTCAAGTCTAAAAGTAAAAGTAACGGTGGAAACCTCTACGGGAAAGATACAAGTTTATGAGATCCCCATTCTCTGAGTTTATTTCTCGACTATTTCCTAAATTATTAACAAATCATCGCCCTAAACGTCGGCGATCGCGTTTAGCTTATTTGCTGTTCAAAGCTTTACCCACAATATTTGCCACCATCATCTTGATTCCCCTGCTGCATTTGGGGATTTTACAACCAATCGAATTTTGGGCTTACAACAGTTTTACAAACTGGAGAGGCGATCGCCCTTGGGATGAGCGCGTGATCATTATTGCCATTGACGATCAGAGTGTTAGCAAAGTTGGCAGATTTCCATGGTCACGCGATCTCTATGTCCAGCTTTTATCCAAACTTGAACAGACTGAAGCGAGTGTAGTAGGTTTTGATATTTTATGGTCTGAGGCAACTCCTGCTGATCAGCAATTAGCCACATCCCTTGCCAGATATCAGAGGGTGGTTCTGGCTATGGCTTGGGATAAGTCGGGAAACCCACTATTACCGATCGCCCCGATCAGTAATGTCTCGGTAGCCGTTGGTCATATTCTTAAACGTGAAGATACTGATGGCATTGTGCGTCAAATTGATTTGCAGATCCAAGATATCCCCACTCTAGGGGTGGCGATCTTGCAAGCCTATGATCTGACTACTGCTGCCGTCACCCTATTACCAGAGTTAAACCAGCCATTATCAATTAATTGGACAAAGCGAATCAGTGATATTCCTCAAGTCTCTTTCAGTGATGTCATTGATGGTAAAGTTCCTGCTTCAGCATTCCAAAATAAAATTGTCTTAGTGGGGGTCACCGCATCGGGAATCGATAATTTAGCGACTCCTTTTGATCGTAATCCTCCCGCCAGTGGCGTACATTTACACGCGATGGTTTTGCAAAATCTATTGCAAAAAAGTTCGCTTACGGTTGCTCAACCATCCTATATCTGGAGCTTTGCTTTATTGGGGAGTCTATTTATTGGCTTGATTTTACCAAGACAGAATTTATGGACTGGTGGGATCAGTGCTTTTGTGCTGTCTGGGCTATGGCTTGTCATTGCGTTTGGTGCTTTTACAGCGAACTACTTGATCGATCTAGCTGTTCCGATCTTGATGTTTCTCCTTACAGGTTTTGCGATCGCTATACAAGAGCGCTGGCAAATGTATCGATCTTTGAAGCTTGCCGATGCTCAAATTTTATATGAATCTACCCACGATCATTTAACAGGGCTGTACAACCGTACATTGATTGAAACCCGTTTACAAAATCTGCTCTATTCTCAAAACACACATTCTCAAAGCGAAAATAGTCAACATCTGATTGCAATTCTTTGGATTAATCTAGATCGATTTAAAACTATTAATGATACCTTTGGCCATCCGATTGGGAATCTCCTACTAATTGAAGTCGGTAAATGCTTGCAAGGTTCTGTTCCCAATACTTCATCAATTGCGAGGTTTGGTGGTGCTGAGTTTGTAATTTTACTAGAAAATTTGCGAAATGAACAAGAGGCGATCGCTATTGGAGATCGCATTCAAATCAATCTCCAAAAAACATTTAAGATTAATGACCATGACATTGAGATCTTCGCTAATATTGGCATTAAGTTCCATTTAGTTAATGGACTCAGCAATTGTGATGCTCCCGAAATGATTTCTCCTGAAATTCTATTGCGAGATGCGGACACAGCCATGTTTTATGCAAAAAAGCTAGGTAGTCCATGCAATAAGGTTTTTGATGTCTCTATGCGAGAACGGGTTCTCGAACGCTTACAACTTGAAAAGGATCTTCGCAAAGCCGTTGCCCTTAGTCAAGATCCGCATAATCAAGATCATCAAGAATTTCTAATCTACTATCAACCAATTCTCTCGCTCAACGATATGCAAATTGTGGGACTAGAAGCTCTAATTCGTTGGCAACATCCTGAACGTGGATTAGTTTCGCCGACTCAGTTTATTCCTCTCGCTGAAGAGACAGGGCTAATCATTCCGATTGGTGATTGGATTATGCGAAATGCTTGCTTACAGATCAAATCTTGGCATCAACGCTTTACTAAGGCTAAGGATATTACGGTTAGTGTCAATCTATCTACTAAACAATTAGCACAAGATGATGTCCTAGAAAAATGTCTGAGTATCCTCCAACAAACAGGACTAGCTCCTGAACATCTCAAAATCGAGTTAACAGAAAGTTCGATCATGGAAAATCCTGATTTTGCATTAGGTATCCTTACCCAGATGCGACAAGCAGGAATTCATATTTATATAGATGATTTCGGTACAGGTTATTCTTCGCTTGCCTATTTACATAAATTTCCTTTTGATGGCTTAAAGATAGATCGTTCTTTTGTGAATAACATTCATGCAAATACAAATGGCATGGAAATTCTTCAGGCAATCATTGCGTTAGCCCAGAGTGTCAAGGCTCATATTGTTGCCGAAGGCATTGAAAACTTAGCTCAGTTAAATTATTTGCAGGATCTCCTTAGTGAAGAAGGTGATGGTCAAGGTTATTTTCTATTTCGCCCTCTTGATGTTGCGGCGATCGAAGCAATCTTTCAAACAACATGATCATCGTTCTGTGAGATTTAATTCTCACAAACAAAAACAATCAAGAAATTTTTTTGATTGTTTTTTGATGGCAAAGCTATGTAATACCAATCCACAAAAGTATAACCACACCTGTCTGAATTAACAATTAAACTCAACAAAGTTATATAACAATTTAAGTTTTACCTAGGACATAAAACCCCAACCAATAAATTCGGTGCAAAGCGCCAACTTTATTGGTTGGGGTTTTGATTTATCCTAGCTATCCCTTGCATTGTTATATACCAAAACAGACTGAAAAATGTCGTCAACTCATACATTAGTTTGGTATATTAAAGAAGTTGACAAATAAGTCTACAAAGCAAATCTAAATTTTATAATAGTTTTCATTATTAAAGACTTCAATATACTAATTTGATTAAGAATTTAATAAAGCTTCTAGTCTTATTTAGTAAAGTAGATTAGCCCTTAGATTTCTTGTGATTTACACCTCCTCACTACATTTAATTTTTTCATTTACAACAAATGATAAACACTATCCCTACCAAAAACTTATGGAATAAAAAGCTTTTTAGCATTTTTAGCTATGGTAGTGCAACTTTAATTTTAGGACTATTCGGAAAAGTTGACCTGAGTGTTGCCCAATCTCAGTTGCAAGTAAAAACAAACCGATATTTACAAGTAGAGCAAGTGAGCGGTAAGGTTTTTTTACGTAACCAAAATACCAATCGTCCTGCTCGAAGGGGCGATCGCCTTTCGGTAATTGGCGATGAAATTGTCACAGACGGCAAATCAACGGTCGTGCTGAGTGTTGATACAGGTATCGGCTTTGTTAATGTGTCTGAGCGCACAGTGGTTCGTATAGATGAACTAAAAGTTACTAGCGACAATGGAAGAATTACGATCTTACAAATACCTAAAGGACAAGTACGCCTACAAATCAGACGATTTTCTAATCCTAGTTCACGATTTAATATTCAGACTCCTGCTGTCGTTACAGGAGTTAGAGGCACAGAGTATGTGTTAAATGTCAAGGATGATGGTCGCACGATTCTTTCTACCTTTGAGGGTTCAGTAATGACTGAAGCCCAAAACACAGAGGTTTTAGTGGATCAAGGATTCCAAAATCAGACCATATTAGGAGAACCACCTTCGCAGCCAGTCCCTATTCGGGACAATAATGATCTGGAGTATCAAGTCTTCAAGCAGTTTGAAAATGGCGATCGCCAAGTGATTCTAGTTGGACAGGTTGATTTTGCTAATACAGTAACAATTGATGGAGTGGAGCAAGCTGTTGATCGAAATGGTCAATTCAGGGCTGTATTAACCACCAATTCAATATATAGGGCTGAGATCAAGGTTATCGTCTCCAATCCTTTGGGAAAACAACGTATCTATGAACTGGTTATTTTCTAAACGCATAGTACAGAAATCTATCCCTTGGACAGTCTCGACGGTAATCGCCGCCATTTTATTTAACTTGGGCGCTTTTCAACCCCTTGAATACTTTGTCTATAATCGGTTTGCAAATTGGCGCATTGATCGCAATTGGGATGAGCGTTTAGTAATTATTGCGATCGATGATGTCAGTATCGAAAAATTGGGACGTTTTCCATGGACACGCGATCGCTATATACCATTACTTCAAAAGCTCACCAAAGCTAAAGCGAGTACAGTTGCAATTAATTTAATTTGGTCAGAGTCTAGTTCTGCTGATGTATTGTTAGCCAGAGTGATGTCCGACAATAGACAAGTTGTTTTATCTCAAGCATGGAATGCTCAGGGTAAAAAGTTACTGCCAGTTCCACAACTAGCGGAAGTAGCGATCGGCTCAGGGCATATTCTTGATCTTAAAAGTAGTGACGGGATCGTGCGTTGGACAGAATTATACAAAGATGATACACCTTCTCTAGCAATGGCTACCTTACAAGCATATAACCTCGTCTGGGGAAATGTGCCAATGCCAAATCCAGATGTGACATTTTGCATCAAATGGACATTTCGCCCTCAACAAATGCGCCAATATTCCTTTGTCGATGTGATTGAAGAGCGTATTCCTCTAAATACATTCCAAAATAAGATTGTTCTTGTAGGCGTAACTGCTACAGGGCATGATGCATTGGTTACACCTTTTGATGGAAATGATTCCGCTCACAGCATACATTTACACGCCAACATTCTCCAAAACTTATTACAGCAGAATCAGTTACGAGTTCCTGAAATACATTTGACTTGGGGATTAATGCTCTTAGTTGGTATGGCGTTAGCTTGGATACTTGGGCAAAGTAAAACTTTTAAACAAATAGTAATTGTGCTAGTCATCTCTGGTGGTTGGGGAGTCTGTGCTTTTGGATTCTATACATTTAGCTATTGGCTACCTGTAGCTATGCCGATTACCTTAATCCTGTCTATTGGACTATTCAGTATTGTTCAAAATCAAATCGAATCAAGGCAACATTTGCAACAAATAAACTCTAAGCTTACTTATGAAGCTTTTCATGATCATCTTACGGGCTTAGCCAACCGCATTTTACTCACTGATCGCCTTAATCAGTCGATTTCTCTCTACCAAAGACATGGCTATCTATTTGCAGTTATTTTGGTGGATTTGGATGGATTCAAAGCCATTAACGATAATTTAGGACATTTGAACGGCGATCGCCTATTAATGGAAGTGGCAAAACGCTTAAGTGCATCAATTCGAACAGGTGATACTGCTGCTAGGCTGGGTGGTGATGAGTTTGTGGTTTTGCTAGATAATCTCAAGGAAAAGCAAGATGCAATCATTACAATTGAAAGAATTCAAGCGGCGATGGCTCCCACTTGTTGTCTTGAGGGCAACGAGATCAATATTTCCATGAGTATGGGCATGGCTTTTAGTATTGATGCCTATCAAACTCCAAAAGATATCCTTGCTGATGCTGATATTGCTATGTATCAAGCTAAATCCCTTGGTAAATCATGCTATCAAGTTTTTGATGCTTTAATCTAACAGAAATGGCGTAGCCATTTCTGTTTTTGGTTTGCCATAAGGTTCTACCAATTCACAAAAGTGTGACAACACTTTTGTGAATTGGTAGAACCTTAGCCAGTAAGGTTTTTAAAACACGAAATGGCGTAGCCATTTCGTGTTTTGGTATTAATTGATTGCAGCTTCAAGTTTGTGTTGATTCCAGAGCTTTTGATAAAGCTGAGACTCAGCTAGTAACTCAGCATGAGTTCCCACTTGGACAATTTTGCCCATATCCATAAGAATAATGCGATCGCAAGTTGACGCAGCCGATAAATTGTGCGTAATAAATAGCACCGTTTTATTTTGTGGCAGATTTTCTAAGATCCCTGTGGCGGTTTGATTATCCACACTAGAGAGCGCGTCATCTAATACCAAAATTGGAGTATCGACTAGCAAGGCTCTGGCTAAGGCTGTACGCTGTCTTTGCCCACCTGATAGAGTAATGCCGCGTTCCCCAACTAGAGTGTCATATTGCTTTGGAAATTTGAGAATCTCTTGTTCAATACGCGCTTGATTGGCAAAGTTCTCTACTTCATGATCAAAGGCTTGAGGCTTACCATAGCGGATGTTGTCGCGCATCGTCGCACTGAATAGGAAACTATCCTGCGGCACAAAAGAGATAATTGCGCGGAGATCTTCAATCCGTATTTTCGTAATGTCGATACCATCAATGAAAATTTGATCCGATGGAACTTCCACTAAGCGCATCAAAGCACTAGCAAGAGTAGATTTACCAGAGCCAACCGTTCCTAAAATAGCAACGGTTTCACTTGGATAAATCGTGAAGTTGACGTGATTGAGGGCAGGATGACTAGCACCGTCATAGGTAAAAGTCAGATCACGGGTTTCGATTTTTCCTGTAACTTTTTCTTTGGTAAGGGCGATCGCATCTCCTTGATCAACGATCGCTGGGGGCATGTCAAGAATGCCTTGAATGCGTCCAATACTTACCAAGCCGCGTTGATAAGTCACCATCACAAAGCCCAAAATTGCGGTTGGGAAAATTAGTCGTTCCACATAAATGATCAGGGTCAGCAAATCACCAATTTTGAAAGTTGTATTTGCTGGATTGGCTAACTTTTCGCCACCAAACCAAATCAATACTAAAAAGCTGATACTGGCAATTCCACCTAGTAATGGAAATAAAATATTTCGACTGCGAGCCATTCTCAGATTGGCATCCAGTAGGCGATCGTTTAATTTCCTAAAAGCTCCCCGTTCGTTTTCCTCCTGAGCATAGGTTTTGATCAGCGCCATGCCATTAAGATCTTCTTGCAACAGTGAACTGACATTTGATAGTTCTTCTTGAACTTCTAACTGTTCGTCGCGCAACTGACCGCTAAATCTCTGTACGATCACCAGCATGATCGGATAAACAGAAACTGATAACAAAGTCAGCATCGGATCGATCACGATCATCGCTGGCAATGTCAGGCTATATACAAATACTGAGTTAATAATGCTGAGCAGGGCAAACCCCATCAATCGGCGGATATTTTCCACATCGCTGGTGACAATGCTGATCGTCTCACCTGCGGAATTGCTGGCAAAGTAGCTCGGCGGCAGCTTGAGTAAATGCTCAAAAATTTGTTGCTTGAGGCTGTACTCGATTTTGCGACCAATCCCAAAAATCCACACACGGGAGATCATCCGAATCCCCCACATCAGTGATGACAAGCCAATGATCAGCCATACATAATTCATCAGATTCGGAGAGTCAATAGCCTGAATCTTACTAAGATCATCAACGGCAACTCTGATCAGCCAAGGAATATATGTGCCGAGCATGTTTGCCAAAAGTAAGGCAACCGTGCCGATAGCTAGGTCACTCCAGTAAGGACGGAGATAATTTTTGAGGTTTTGAAATTGCGATCGCGCCATAATATACCCATATTACTTTATTTTGACAAAAGCTTGCCTAGTAAGCCTTTGCGAAAACAAAGTAAAGTAAGGAGTTAATTTGTCTGACTTTTTTTGACGACTCATTTAGTTGGTAAGATCTGTTTCTTGAGTTCATTGAGATAGAGATCGGTTCCAATCGGACCTGGTAAACCCAGACAGAGATAGGTGGGAATAAAATAAACCTTGCCAGATTTGCTGACATTTAGGGATTGCGCGATCGCATTTTTTGACCAAGCTTGCTTGAGATTAGTAATTTGAGCATCTTCAAAATTGTCAGCTTGCTTGAACTGGTGTGGTTTTGTGAAGTTATTACCTAACAAAATTGCTAAATCCGCCTGATTGAGTTGAGGAAGTGTTTCTAGGGAAATGGGAACAAGATGTGCTTGCGGATTTTTAGGAAAGTTGGGTGGTGACACCAGTTGAAAGCCTAACTCTTCGAGTAAAGACCGACAAATACCAGTTCTATTTGTAACTAAGTAAATATCTCTCAATTCACCAGAATTCAATAGTAGTAGCTTCGGATGAGCAGCAATTAGTGAGGCAAATTCTTGGCGCATTGTGGCAATTTGCTCTTTTGTATTTTTTAAAATTTGCTCAGCTTGCTCTTTACGATTAACAGCTTGGGCGATCGCCTTAAGATTTGCCGATGGATCAGCCCACTTTAAAATTAAGGTGGGGGCAATCTGAGAAAAAGTTTGATATTGACTAGTATTAAATTCGGTTCCCAAAATCAAATCTGGCTGCAGCTTCATAATTGCTTCAATGGAAGGACTGTAGGCCGAGCCGACACTGGCTATGGGCTGAGTAATTCGCTCACCCAAATAAGGAATCTGCTGACTAGGATTTGTAAAGTCGCCTTGTTGAAAAGCAACAAAGTCTGCAAATGCCACTGGTTGCACATCAAAAGCCAGCAATGACTCTAGGAGATAGCTCCCAAGCACCACAATCTTTTGAGGCTGTCCACATATTTTAGTGGTTCCCCGTAGATGCTCAATGTCGCGACAGTCAGTATGAATAGAATTAGTCGCATGTAGCGCATCACCACGCGTATAACTAGGATTACTTTGGCAAGAGGCGATCGCAACAGTAATCACGATCATCAATACTACCCATCGAATTGCCTTAGTCTGTTTCATAATGAGTTCTTGGCTCCAATGGGAATACACATGGGAGTACCTGCGATCGGGTCTGGATAAATACGACATTTTAAATTGAATACAGTTTGGACAATTTCCTCAGTAATCACCTCTTGCGGTTTGCCTGCCGCAAAAATCTGTCCTGATTTAATCGCTACTAAATGGTCAGCATAGCGACAGGCCTGATTCAAATCATGGAGTACCATCACAATGGTGCGTCCTTGCTGCTGATTGAGATGATGTAGTAGATCTAATACTTCAATTTGATGGGCTAAATCGAGAAAGGTAGTTGGTTCATCAAGTAAGAGAACTTTGGTGTTTTGAGCAAGAGCCATCGCAATCCAAGCTCTCTGTCGCTGTCCACCCGATATATTATCAAGGGGGCGATCGCAGAGTTCCATGAGGTCTGTCATTTCTAAGGCTTGCTGCACAAACTGTTCATCCTGAGTTGACCATTGCTGCATCCAGTTTTGATAAGGATAGCGTCCTTGGGCAACCAGATCGCGGATCGTCAAACCTTCAGGCGCAGAAGGACTCTGAGGCAATAATCCTAACTGTTGAGCAACGGATTTTGTTGATCGCTTCATAATCGATTTGCCATCAAGATAGACCACCCCGCTTTGAGGTTTGAGTAATCGACCTAAACCTTTTAGTAAAGTGGATTTGCCGCAGCCATTCGCACCGACTAATACGGTGATTTTTTCCGCAGGAATTGTTAAGGTCAAGTCCCGAATAATCGGAGTACCTTCATAGGCTAAGGATAGTTTTTGAGCAGTGAGTTCTAACATTAACGTTGGCGATTGTGAATGAGTAGGTATAGAAAAAATGGCGCACCGATCGCGGCAACCACCACGCCGCAGGGTAGCTCAATTGGCGCAAAAAGAACACGACCAATCCAATCAGCAATTGTCACTAATAAGCCACCAATTAGAGCTGTGATGGGGAGTAGATTTTGATGATTTGTGCCGATCAGTTTGCGTCCGATATGGGGAGCCATTAAGCCGACAAAACTAATTGAGCCTGCGGTAGCAACTGCGGCTCCTGCCAGAGCCACGGCTAGGATTACTAATAGACTACGTTGCCATTCCACTCGACTTCCCAATCCTTTAGCGACATCATCACCGAGATGCAACACATTTAACTGACGTGATAGCCCCAGAGCCAGAGGAACTCCAACTAGACACCAAGGTAGAAAGGCAAAAAACTGTTCCCATGTGCGTCCATATACACTGCCTGCCAACCAAACTAAGGCTTGACTGACATTCGCAATGGAACCAAAGGTAATTAATAAACTGGTGAAGGCACTGGCGATCGCCGACAAGCCAATTCCTAATAAAATCAAGAGAATCGGTGAACTGCCTCGATTCCAAGCCAAGCTATAGATGAGGGTTGCCATACCTAAAGCACCGAAAAAGGCTGCGATCGGCAGAGCATATATGGGAACTTCGGGAAATAAGACGATGGTAGTAACTGCGGCTAAACTCGCACCTGCGTTGATGCCAATGATACTAGGATCGGCGAGGGGATTGCGGGTTAAGCCTTGAAAGATGGCTCCCGATGTCGCAAGGGTCAGCCCTACCATAAACGCAACTAAGGTACGCGGCAATCTCAGGGTATAAATGACGAAGGGATGATCAGGATTGCCTGTATCGCTCCCTAAAAGAGTTTTAATAATGTCGGCGATCGCAATTGGATATTCCCCCTGTCCCACATTCAAGACGATCGCCGCAAAACAAAGTCCCATTAAAATTAAGGCGATCGCAGGTAAACGGCGATCTATTTGCAAGGAAAGAATGGGATTGCGAATTGTGAGTAGGGATTTCATTTTCTGACCTTGGATTTGGCAAGATAGACAAATACTGGCGCACCCATCAGTGCAGTCATTACTCCCACTGGTAATTCTTGAGGTTTGAGTAAGACTCTGGCAGCAATATCGGATAACAACAATAGAAGGGAACCAAAAATAGCTGAGTATGGCAGAATCCAGCGATAATCAGTTTTGATAAAAAAGCGGACTCCGTGTGGGACAACTAATCCAATAAAACTAATTGGTCCTGCGATCGCTACGGAACTTCCTGCCAATAGGACGACACTGGCAGCGGTCAAGAGCTTAATTGCGAGAGTTTGCTGTCCTAAACTAGTAGCAATCTCTTCACCTAAACTCATGGTTGTAATCTGTTTACCCAGCAGCAATGCAAGGATGAGTCCTACGACCATGAAGGGTAATAAATACAAAAATAATTCAAAATCTCTACCCGATAAGGAACCTGCTAACCAAAAGCGAATTTCTTCTAAGGTTTGTTGGCTGACAATCAAGATCCCAGTGGTAATGGAAGAGATCAAGGCGGTGACTGCGGCTCCTGCGATGGTGAGATTTAATGGTGTTGCGCCGCCAGAGCCAAGTAAGGCTAATCCATACACCACAAAGGCGGCGATCGCTGCACCCACAAAGGCAGCGATCGCATAGCCTGTCAGTGAAGAGTTGCCAAACACAAACAATGTCCCAACGACAGCCAATGCGCCGCCCGAACTAATCCCTAAGATGCCTGTTTCCGCTAAGGGGTTGCGGGTCAATCCCTGCATTAAGGCTCCCGAAACCGATAGCGCTGCACCAACGGCGATCGCCATCAGCGATCGCGGCAATCTCACAGTTTGAATGATCAGATGATCAAAAGAGCGATCAAAATCTGTAAATGATTTGAGAATATCTTCTAAAGCAATTTCTCGCGCTCCCAGAGTAACGCTATAGATCAGGCAAATTATTAAGGCGATCGCCGCTAGTACTAAACCTGTGATCGGTGATGCTCTCAGATATCTCGATGGACGCAAAAATGGGAGTTGGGACATGGAGTTTTGATCACCTAATTATTGCCATTAATTTGCAATTGTTATATTATTTTGGTATTAATCTTAGTATCAAATGCTAACTAATAGCAATAAGAATATTTTGTATTTACTTATATAGCCTTCTAGCTATGGTTTTTATAGTTAATGAGGAAAACTTACTATTGCTTATAGCTAAATTAAATGCCCAGATCTAATTGCAATTATTTCTTAAGTATATTCAAAAAACACTAAAAAAAATAGGACAAGCGCCAACTTGCCCCGAACTTATCAATATCAAATCGATACCTAACATCATAATGAAATCCGATCTCGTTTTACTCGCTAGTTGCATCTTTGCGATCGCTATTATTAGGTTTCCCTGAATTTTTAAAGTTCAGGATTAGTTCAGCTTCTGCCGAAAGTCTTAACCAAATGGCGCGGGCTTTGCCCGCGCTACAAAATTCATGAACAAGCGGAACTGGACGATGGTCAAAGATTTTGGTGTATTTACTTTGAATTAGAAAAATTAGTAACAACTATGAACCAATCGCTCATACATATGGGGAATCGGGTGAAGCTCGATTTTACCTAAAAGTTTTATCTTTTAGCTATTAACGATTTCAGTTTTATGGCAACGCAAGAGATAGCTAGGAAAAATCAAAAACAAAAAGATGAGTGGCGGCGCTTCGCGCCGCCACTCATCTTTTTGTTTTTATGTCCTAATCAAAACTTATATTTCTATAGCTTTGAGAACTATTTTGACGGCAAATTTTTATAGCCCCAATGCTTGACGGATTAATTGTTGTTCATTCTGCTTAGCTTGAAAACGACCATTCTCTACATCACGAATCCAACTTTGACTTTTGCCAATTTTCTCGGCTAAGGTGCGCTGACTAATTTGTAAATTTTTACGTAATGTTGCAATCTGTTCACCTGACAGTAAAGACTGGTTCGCAACTTGGGCTTTTTTGCTAGATTTTTTTTGCTTAGAAGACTGACTTTGCGATCGCTCAAATTTGCGTTTTTTTCGTGACAGTTCCGCAGGTTGTTCCCAATCAGCAACTAACTCAAAGGATAAAATCCTTGCATTGCTTAACATCTGCCACTTACCACGAGGACCAATATCCGTAACTCGCAAATTGCAACTGCCATCATTAATCCAAAAGTCAAGCGCCGATTCTGCATCATCAGGAATATCCTCCAGCTTTGACCATAGTGGCTGAATCTCTAAGGGATAGGTCACAGGATCGAAGACAGGTTTGAGTCCATAGCGATTTACCACTTCCAGATCGCTTTCAAACATTCTTAGCAATCTTTTTCGTTCTTCTCTTTGATTAATGGCATGATTAACCCGATCTTCACCATAGGCGACTCGCATCAAGGTCATGACCATAATCCGCTGCTGATCTCCCATGCGAGTTTTAAATAACAACCATAGCAACATTCGTGCCGCTCCCTCATGCTGCTGCCAGATACTCATAATCGCGCCAAGTAAAGATTTGGGTAATTGACTATATTGATAAAAAGCTCTGCCTGCGTGACATTCTTTCTTATTTAAAAAATATTGCGCCCAATCTCCTGCTTTTATTCTAAAAGTTATGCCAATGAGATGTTTACATCCTTCTTCATCTTCATGGAAGTGATGCACGATTTCTAATAAATTCCAGAGAGGACTTTCTGGAAGCGAGAATGCTTCTACTTTCCCTTGCTTCGGCCAATCAATTTGAGCCGTAACCCAGCAGGGTTGCATGGCAAGTGTTTTAATCAAATTTAACTTTGTCGATTTAGACAAATCCTTGCGTTTATCTAAGCCTAGATATTCTTCAATTTGACTATCAGTAATGCTAAATTCTTGCTCCCAAGGCTTGTCTAGGGTAGTAGCATAGGAGGCATAGAGCAAGTGCATACAAGCAGCCCGAATATCTAGCGTATCGGAGGCTAAGATTGTTTGGGATTCTAAATGCGATCGTGGATAACTGAAATTAATAATATTATTGAGCCGTAAAGCAATCTTACCCTTGCCTTGATTAACCGATCTCTCGTATACCAAAGTTCCATTCTCATCTAATGTCCAAGGTAGCGATCTCCTTTGAGCTAATAGATTGCAAGTCTCCCAAATTGCGATCGCTGAAGCAAAAGGAGTGGTAGTGCCATTGGCAAATAAACTAGGACTAATTATTAAGGGATTGTCAATGGATTTTGCTCGACCTTTTTTGGGCTGTAGTGGGAGTGAAGCTCCAACACTACAGGCATTAACACATAGGGGTTCAGGTGCATATCCTTCACAGTTATTACAGATGGCAGGATCAATCCAGTAATTACCTTGCTGAATCGAGATTGCTCCTACGGGGCAAACAGATATGCAAGAAAAACAGGCAACACAATCGCTGGATATCTTATAAGCCATAGCTACAACACCAATATATTTTGAGATTTTCTGACAATAAGTTCTGACTCGCCTAACAATTTGCAGGGCAATTTACATAAGACAAAAATCTTTGGATCATAAAGGATTTGTATTAAACTCTTATACTTAGATAAGTGTTAGTAATTCTGTTCACATTGAGCATCTAATTAGGCTTTAGATTTCCGTAATATTTCAACCTTATACATTGATATATAGCTATTACTAACAAATTAAAAGCTCAGTAAAAGCTTTTATTGTAAGGCTTTTAAGTGTTTTAAACCTGTCACTATAGTTTATGTAAACTTCTCAGTATTTAGTTAAAAGGTGTAAAAATCCACTAGGATTGTTTTGATATTTTGACATTAACACCAAGTCTGATTTGAATGATTTCCGAACAAAGAGTTTAATTTTCTTCTTGTTCACTAAGCAGTATTAACAAAAATCATTACTCTGTGGCACAAATACAAAGAGATCGCCTTACAAAATCAGAACTATAATGTTTAGTAACCTTATAGTTAGATATAGTCTAAAACCTGTGTAAGTCTATATCTAGCAATCCTAATTCATTCGTAAGATTACATGGTTTGTAAGAGAGCGCTAAGGAGTGGCACACTCTTACAAACCATGTAGGATTGCTATATAAAAACAGTGTAGGCTTCGGCTTCGCTCAGCCAGTTGAACTTTTGGTTGAGCGAAGCCTCACGTATTGTTTAGCAAACGATAGATAGAACCAACTCAAAGATGAGTGGCGGCGCGAAGCGCCGCCACTCATCTTTTTGGTTTTATGTCTTAAGCAAAACTTACATTGCTATACAACTCAACACGCAGATTCTATCAACCTTGAATAATCTCCAAATACCCAATAGGTAAACCGTAGATTTTGTTTGGACATTAGCTCAAAAGTGTTGTATGGTGTTTTAAGTACGGTAATCCCACCAAGATAACGTAGATTAAATTTGGAGATACAAGCACATGAGTTCAAGGTATCAGCAGCCTTTGGGTAAGTTCAAAGGGGCAATTAAAGCGATCGCCAGTCTAGTAAGCAATATACTCAACAATCGGTTGGGACGGAAATGTGTTTCCTTGTTCCTCGTTGGCGCACTCATCAGTGTCACTATGGCAGCTTGCAACGCCAACACAGGAAATCCTACAGCTAATACTGGTAGCCCCTCCGCAGGCGCACCTAAAAAAGATGTTGAACTAACTCTTGTATCATTTGCTGTCACCAAGCAAGCTCACGAAAATATTATCCCTAAATTCGTGGAGAAATGGCAAAAGGAGCAAAATCAAAAGGTAGTATTTAGGCAAAGCTATGGCGGCTCAGGCTCCCAAACCCGTGCTGTTATTGATGGACTCGAAGCAGATATCGTCCACCTCGCTGTTGCTGCTGATACAAGCAAAATCGAAAAAGCAGGCTTAATTGATGCAGGTTGGGAAAAAGAATATCCTAGCGATGGCATCGTCTCGAAGTCCGTACCAGCGATCATCGTTCGTGAAGGCAATCCCAAAAACATCAAAACTTGGTCAGATCTAGAAAAAGTTGGCGTAAGCTTAATTACTGCCGACCCTAAAACTTCAGGTGTGGCGCGCTGGAATTTCTTAGCGATTTGGAACTCGGCATTCAAAGCAAATAATAAAGACGAAGCCAAAACTGTAGAAACTTTGACCAAAGTATTCACTAATGTGCCAATTTTGACCAAGGATGCCAGAGAAGCCAGTGATGCTTTCTTCAAGCAAGGACAGGGCGATGTCTTGGTTAACTACGAAAACGAAGTTATTCTTGCTTCGCAAAAGGGTGAAAAAGTTAATTATGTTATTCCTGAAGTTAACTTCTCCATTGAGAACCCGATCGCTATTGTTGATAAAAATGTCGCTAAACATGGCACAAAAGAAGTTGCCGAAGCTTTTGTAAAGTTTTTGTATTCGACAGAAGCCCAAACTGAATTTGCTAAAGTTGGTTTCCGCCCTGTGGATGAAGCAGTAGCCAAAGAAAAGCAATTTGTTGATCTTTATCCTGTAGTTAAGGATCTAGCAAGCGTAAAAGATTACGGCGGTTGGGGAGAAATCGATAAGAAGTTCTTTGCTGATGGTGGCATCTTTGATCAAATTCAATCAAAAATCAAGCGCTAGAAATTGAATAATACGAAAACGAAAACTGGCGTAGCCAGTTTTCGTTTGAAAATGTTTTAAAACTAAATACCTAAGCTTTTAGAAAATTAAAGACAACATGGTTACGACAACACCTCTGCCTGACAGAAAGCGGCAATCAAATCCTGTCCTCAAGTTCCTTGGCAAAATTCCTTGGACATGGGTAATTACTTTTGTATATCTCGCATTCCTGCTAATTTTGCCGATTGTTGCCATGATCGCCAAAGCTGCTGAAGAACCTTTTGACAAGTTTTGGGCAACTGCGACATCTCCCCTTGCTCTCTCTAGCTACGAAATCACCTTTGTGACTGCTTTCTGCGCCGCCGCGATTAATGGCGTATTTGGCACATTGATCGCATGGGTAATCGTGCGTTACAACTTTTGGGGCAAACGCTTTGTTGAAGCCGTTGTTGATCTGCCCTTTGCCCTCCCCACTGCGGTCGCAGGTTTGACCCTCGCCACGATTTACAGTGATAAAGGTTTTCTTGGCTCATTAGTGGCTCCCTTTGGCATCAAAATTGCCTTTAGTCGCATCGGTGTATTTGTGGCGATGACTTTTATCTCCCTACCATTTATTGTGAGAACGGTACAACCTGTTCTCACAGATTTAGAAAAGGAAATCGAAGAAGCAGCATGGTCATTGGGAGCTTCGCAATTACAGACTTTTATTAAAGTAATTTTGCCCCCCCTCACACCTTCGATCTTGACAGGGGTCGCCCTTGGGTTTTCCCGCGCTGTTGGTGAGTATGGTTCGACAGTAATTATTGCTTCAAATACTCCATTTAAGGATTTAATTACCCCAATTCTCATCTTCCAACGCTTAGAGCAGTATGACTATGTGGGCGCAACTGTCATTGGCGTAGTGATGTTGGGTATTTCCTTTATCAGCCTACTTGCCATTAATTTATTACAAGCATGGAGCAAGCGATATGGCTAATTTAAATACTTCTGTCAGTGAGTATTCTCAAGATTCACCCACACCAAACAAAGCCAAAGCTAAAAAAAGCTTTACGCCTGCGATTTTAATTACGATCGCGATTATCTATTTGGGCTTAGTGTTATTAATTCCTGCCGCCAATGTCTTTGTGGAAGCATTCTCTAAGGGATTTGATCCGTTAATCAATGCGTTCAAGCGCGAAGATCTATTATCAGCAATTAAGTTAACTGTGAGTTTGACAGTAATCTCTTTACCGCTAAATACGATCTTTGGTTTGAGTGCGGCATGGGCGATCGCTCGTAATAAATTCCCTGGAAAAGCATTATTACTTAGCATTATCGACTTGCCCTTCTCGATTTCGCCTGTGGTGGCAGGTTTGATGATCGTGCTACTCTATGGTCGCCTCGGTTGGTTTGGTTCATTTTTCGAAGCGAACAACATCAAAGTTGTATTCGCCTTCCCAGGGATGTTGCTCGCGACCATCTTTGTAAGTATGCCCTTCATCGCTCGTGAAGTCATTCCTGTATTAGATGAAATGGGAACTGAACAAGAAGAAGCAGCTCGCACCCTTGGCGCAAATGACTGGCAGATTTTCTGGAAGGTTGTTGTTCCCAATATCCGTTGGGGCTTGCTCTATGGATTAGTTTTGACCAATGCGAGAGCTATGGGTGAGTTTGGCGCTGTTTCGGTCGTGTCGGGAAATATCGCCTCAAAGACACAGAGCTTACCTCTATTTGTAGAAGAAGCCTACAAAAACTATGAAAATGAAGTCGCTTACTCGGCAGCAGTTTTACTCGCTCTATTAGCTGTTGTTACCTTAGTTCTTAAGGAGATCTTGGAACGTAAAACCCACAATCCTAATGAACGTGAATAGTGATGATGTGCGGCGCGGCACACCGCACATCATCGAACCAAATAATTAAAAGGAGCTTAATTTTATGGCTATTGATATTCGTCCCGTGACTAAAGATATTAAGATTCGCATTCCTGAAGATTTACATAGTGAACCTGTTATTTCGCAATTAATTTCGCATTATGGCGTAACTGTAAATATTGTCTCCGCAACTTTGGGAGTAAATGCTGGTAGTGGTTGGTTTCATCTCAGCCTCAAGGGTACCCAAGCGCAGATCCAAACAGCGATCGCTTATCTTAATGATCTTGATATCGAAATTTGGGAAGACAATAGTGAATCAAATACGGCTCTATAATACCAAAGCTAAAAATGGCAACGCCATTTTTAGCTTTTAAAAACCTTACTGGGTTTGATTTTTAATTCGCGAAAGTGTTGGCACACTTTTGTGAATTGGTATAACTTCCCAAAAAAAGAGCGCCACTGTTTTTTTGGGAAAGTAGAAGTTGCAAATTCAGGCTCTTGGAATATAGGTGTGCTGAGATAGCGCTCACCAAAACTAGGTTGAATCACTACAATTAAACGATCGCGACTTTCTTCACGTTGGTAGTCCTCATTTGACTTCGGACTACTCTTTACAAGTGGCGAATAAATTATGACACTAACTAAAATTCAATGACATTTTTCTCATTCGTACTAGTACCAGAGAGATCAAGATAATTAACCTCTATCTGTTTACGGATTTCGGCTTTACGTTGCCTTGCTTCCTTAACTTTAGCTTGACACTCATAACCAAAAGCGGGATTAGCAATCACATCAATACTTTGATATTTGCTTAACCAGTCCTTTTCATGCTTCTCACACATGATGTATTGAATCTTAGCGATCGCAGTTCTCACGACAATCTGGGGGCGTAATAAACCAATGCGCGAATTTTCATCGAGCCAAAGCAGATGCTGCAATTGCTGGGCTACCTCTTCTTGCTCAGCACAGAGAATCTGTAGTTGCTGAACTAAATGATCAGGATAGGGTTCTTCCGCTGCGAGAGAAGTTTTGTTCTCTTGAAGCAGATTGAGAATTGTTTGCCAAAGATAGCGATGATTGGATTGCGTAAATTCAATATTCTCTTCTTCGGCAATCTCTTGATATAGATAAGCGCGATGTTGGGGGAAATGCAGATAGATTTGTAAAAGTTGAGTTTCGGCAATGTGTAGCGAATTTGTAGTCGTGGTCAGAGATGGAGCAGGTTTATTGCTATTCCAGCGCGTATTCCGTAATTGGCGACGGAGATCTTGCTCTAGTCGCAATGCTAAATAGGAATTACCTTGAGATAGTTTTTGAGCGGAAGTATGGATATAATGGGTACGAAAGAAAGAATCAACGGGTAAATTATTGAGTAATTGCGCGATCGCTTGACTACTCTTTTGAAAACGATCAGCTTGGTTAAGATCTTGCCCTGTAAGGATTTGATCAATCTGCCAATCGAGAAATAATGGTGCATTTGTCAGTAAATCTCGATAAGCTTCAGCACTATGTTGTTTGAGATATTCATCGGCATCCTTGCCATCGGGCATCGTCAACACCCGCAATTGCACTGTGCCATTAAAAACTAATTCCTTAAAACCTGCGATCGCTTTTTCTGCCGCCGTAATTCCTGCCTTATCCGCATCAAAATTTAAAATTACATTCTTGGATTCGGTATAGCGCAGTAACTGCTTCATTTGATCGGCATTAAGCGCTACCCCCATTGTCGCGATCGCCTGTTCAATTCCCGCTTGATGCAAGGCGATCGCATCAAAATAACCCTCTACGACAATAGCCTGATCAGATTTAGATATTGCCTCGCGCGCCTTATCCATCGCAAACAGAACCGTACCCTTACTAAAGAGTTCCGTTTCAGGAGAGTTTAAATATTTTGGTTCTTCATCACCAAGCGATCGCCCACCAAAGGCAATCACTCGTCCACGAGTATCGTGAATGGGAATCATGAGGCGATCACGAAAGCGATCGTAAAACCCATTCCCCGTTTTGCGCGGAACTACTAAACCTGCTTCTTCCACTAAACTGACAGGAATCTGCTTTTGCTGCACCAGATATCCCATCAAGGTTTCCCAACCCGCAGGCGCATAACCCAGTTGAAATTTCTGGATTGTCTCTTTGCTCATTTGTCTCTTTTCGACAAGATAGGCAAGAGCCTGCCTTCCCTGTGGTGCATAGAGCGCATGTTGATAAAAACTTGTCGTCAAAGCCATCACTTCATAGAGGCGATCGCGATGGGAGATTTGACGCTGAATTTCCTTTGCTTTTTCGGGTTCGACAGTTTGAATGGGAACGTTATAACGTTTCGCTAAATCCAAAACTACGTCAGAGAACGATCGCTTATCGATCTCCATCAAAAACTTGACAGCCCCACCTGCTGCCCCACAGTTAAAGCAGTGATACATCTGCCGTGATGGATTCACGGTCAGCGCTGTAGCATTTGTACCATTGTGAAAAGGACAAGCCCCCCGAAAGTTTGCCCCACTTTTGCGTAGCACAACACGTTCGGAGACGATATCTACGATGTCTGCCCTTTGACTTACTTGGTCAATGGTGTCTTTGTGGATTTGGAACTGTGCAGACATAATCGCGATCGCCTATTTGTAAACCGCAGTATGCTCAATATATTTTATATCAATCACCTTCAAAAAAGCAGAGGTAATATTCCCTACACAAAATAATTTGCGCGTTAGTAATTCAATTCATCAGATTCAACTGCGTCAATTGGTTTCCAGCGAATTCTAATTTTTTGCTTAGTTGCAATTACAACTGCTCTCGATTCTAAATCCTGTCCATGATTGATCAAAACTTCTTGTAGTAGTTTCTTTCTCTCTAATCTAGGCAGATTCTCTAAACGTAGAACCCCACGATGAGGCTTTTGTTGTAGCCAAATCATTTGCTCAAAGTCAACATCAGTAGTAATGATAATTCGCTCTTCTCTCACTGCCCAAGCAATAATATCATCATCAGACATTTTCGGATTTACTTCGCCGACAGATATAACTTCATGACCTATAAAAGCCATGTTGATAAAGCACCACTGGCATTGACATCAAGTAGAAATCTCATTCTTTAGGATGCTACCACTCGATCAAATACTTCTTCATTGGCAACAAGACGCTGTGCATAAAGTAAAGCCGCGTATATGTCAGCTATTTCTAGCTCTGGGTAATCCTCTAGAATTTCTTGGATACTTGCTCCTTTTGCCAGAAGTTCTAAATATCATGGCAACTGAAATCCGCAAACCCCGAATGATGGGCTTACCACATAGAACTTCTCTGCTAAATGTAATCCTTGAAAGTAGGTTTTCTATATTCAGATTTATTTCGGTAATATAATTATGCAATGTAACACATTTATTTGTTCACAATTTTTTGCTTAATGCTCTCGGCGAGATCGTATTTTCTATAGAAGTTGTTCATTCCTTCAGTGCATTAGTAAGGAGGAATTCTAGTTCCATAGCTATAATCGAATGGATGTTCATCTTCAAAAAACAAAGGAAGTCCTTCAGATACACTCTGATAAGCAGAACGGATGTCATTATAGATATCTGACTTATTTGCTTCAATAATGCCAATCCATGCTGGAGTATAGTAACGAGCAAGTGACGATGCAACGTACACTACCATTACATCCATCAACAGTCCTGTAAGTTTCCATATACTTCCTTCGTCTTTACCAATTAGCCATTGTTTGACTTCAGGGTAATCAGTTAAGTACTTATCTTTGTTAAAGTTACATAGAAAGTCTAGTGAGATTTTTTCTTGAAACAAAGGATTTGGATTATTCATTATGATGTACGGATCATCCATAGTTTCTCGATGAAGTCGAAATTGGCTAAACAATGTTGTCCAACCTGATATTGTGAGTGCATCAATATAGAATGGAAAGTCACCTGATGATCCGATTTGAACTTTGCATTTGTTTCTTGACCAATTTTTGTCAAAATCCCAACCTTCTGAATCATTAGAGACGGATAGACCATGTCCTCGGCTACCTATTAACCGACGACGAACCATATTTAAGCAGATAAAGTCAAGAAAATACATCGCCCCATAGTAATAGAGAATTGGCTTAATTTCTTCTGTAACGACATTGGCTAGTTCAAAGAAATAACGAGATTTTTTAAGCTGGGCTGAGGTTTCGACAGCAGCGTTATTAATTTGTTCTTCTGTCTCAATGGCTTCAAGACCATTTTGGGATCTTCCTCTACTTTCTCCAAGTAATATAGTTGTCTGTTTAGGAATAAAATCTGCATATGGAGATATCTCAACCCCACTAACATCCTTTTTAATTGCATGAGTGAGCGCACGCCTAACAAATGCTGCACTTTCACATCGGGAATAATTTGAGATAGGAGAAAGTGCTCGACGTATAGCATTTGATCCCACATTTTGCGCTAAAATTTTGCTTGTTATTGTCGATGGATTTCGAGGCATGGAGAATTCTCCTCAATTTTATTAAGTCTAATTGTAAAATTTCTCTGTCGCTAGCAATTTCTTTCAATAACTTAGCATGAGTTTAGGAGAAACGCTTAGTTTCATACTTGATCAATCATCTCAGACAAATCAGCTTCTTGCTTTTACATGGCTAGTTATAAACTGCTATCTATGAATCTATATCTCCTGTATCACTTTAGTTGATTGTTAGGCTTATCTCCCTAATTTCTTCAAGTTTTTGGGAATTTCTAAAAATAGCTCTATTTTTAATAAGGTGATGCTCAAACCCTTGATTTACCATTACTCTTCTCAATGGATTTGAATTAGTAGAGATACTATCTATTCCTACAGCTTTATGGTATCTAAATTTGTCCATTTGTCCATAGTGATGAGACATTTAGAATAATCGTGAAGTTAGGAGTAAAAACGATAGACCTAGCAAAACTAGAATGGAACTGCCAATATTGATCCAGAATTGGTGATATTGCAGTTTTCAGATAAGTACGGTACGAGCTTCAGTCTCAAGGAAATAGCCAAGAAGGTCTTTTTGCTGAAGAGAAGTAATGAAAGTAGAAACAGCAGCATCTAAATCTTTTCTAGTTCTAGGCTTAATTTTACGTAAAAAAGCCTTGAGTTTTGACCAAAGCATTTCAATGGGATTTAACTCAGGAGAATAGGTAGGCAAAAACAAGACCTTTGCGCCAACCGACTCAATTGCCTGTATAACTATTGATTAGTATGAACATTGAGGTTGTCCATGACGACAACTGGTTGTGCGGGTGGTGTTTGCTGTACTGATAACGCATACCCTTGTTTCATATCAATATCGACACGATATCTCTAATCCTTTTTCGGTTCGTTCTACGCTCCCATTGTAGAAATATTCGATTCTATAAGTTGCTTTGCCACTTTTCGGCACAAATGAGCAGTCCGTTACGTTCCCTTTTATGAAGTTGTATGAACGCGAAAACTGCCGTCGATAGGTGCGTTCGTTGATTTCGCTATATCGCCTCAGATTCGTGAAGTTCACTTTTCCACAAATCACCATGATTGTCGAAAACAGGATTGCCAGGAATTTCCGTTGTGCTTTGCTTGCTACCTTCGGTATTATGTCTGTAATGCTATTCATTTGGTGCTTTGATTTAACACTTGCACCTTATCCGATGAATAGCTTTTTTGTTCTCATTTTTCAAAACTGTCCCAAGTATTGTTAAAATCCAAAAGAGTAATGGCGGCGCGAAGCGCCGCCATTACTCTTTTGGGTTTTGAGATGTTTTAGCTTTGACGATTAATTTCTTGTAGTAACCATTCATCAACTGGCTGCCCATCTTTACGAGTGAGTTCTATTTCTACGATTACAGAAGAATTGGAGCCGACGGGAGCCATTTTTTGATGGAAGCGAATTACATAATCTTTAGGATTGTGATTGCGTTCTTTGAGCCAGTCTTGGACTTTGAGTTCTGCAAATAATGATTGACCTTGCTCAAACATCCTTGCAACTTGCATTCTGATCGTAAAAGGATTGACTTGTGGCATAAAATTCTCCATTCATCACAGTTGGCACTTTGTGCCAACTGTGATTATTTTTTTAATACAAGATAATACAACTCACCGTCACCTTTGATCAGTCCAGCCCGTTGTTTAGCCCGATCGCCTGTCCCCATAAAAATATCCACACGCCCCGCACCCCGAATCGCCCCACCAGTATCTTGATCAAGGGCAAAACGTTGTACTTGGCGGAGTTCAAGTTTGCCTGTGGTGGGATTTTCAAAGGGAACTTCGGTACGGATTAGGGCAATACCGCCAGAGGGGAAGATTTTTTTGTCGGTGGCAATTGATCGCTCGGCACTGACTGGCACTCCTAGACTGCCCGTCGCAGGTTTACCACCAGTTTCGCGGAAAAAGACAAAACTAGGATTGCGATTTAGGTACATGACTAAATCTTGGGGATTTTTTTGGAAATATTCGATTAAGGTTTGCAAAGTCACATCTTCAAGACGCATTTTGCCATCACGGACGATCTCTGCGCCAACGGAGCGATAGGGTTGATTGGTTTTACCTGCATAGCCAACGGTCAATAGATTGCCATCGGGTAATTCAAATCTCGCCGATCCTTGCACATGTACTAAAAAAGCTTGAAAGCGATCGCTTAACCATGCAATCTCCAATCCTGCCAATTGTTTACTACCTTCGAGCATAGCGCGGGTGGGATGAGGCGATCGCCATTGAGCGAAGTCAGGTGGCAAGCTATAAAGTGGGTACTTAAATTCATCGGTGCGAGTCCGACTTGCCTTATATACTGCTTCGTAATAGCCTGTAAACTGAACGCTACCATTGCCATCGCGTCCGACGGACTGATAGAGATCAAACTCACGATTCAAGGCTTGCTGTAAATCTTTGGCTGTGCGAGATACCTGTACGAGGCGACGGAATCGCACCAAACTGCGCTCCATTAAATTTTGACTAATTCCTGCTACAGGATACCGTTTAGCAGCATTGGGAGTACGAATATATTGAATACTGTTGTCGATCGCTTGCAAAAGATTTTGGCGATCACTTTCTAAGAGATCATCGGTAATATCGAGGGTAAGCGGATTAACCGCGCGTGGGGTGATTGGCACGATGGCTTGGGCAAGTTTTAGCTCCGCAGCTTCGGCAGGGCTTTGAAAATAGGTTTGCATATAGCAAGGTGGCACGGCACAGATCAGCCCGACCCAAGTTGCAAATAAGATATCCCCACCCCGATATAAGGTCGATGTCCAAGACTTTTGCTTTGGCGATCGCTTGGTCTTGCCTAATTGGTCATATTTATTTTTGCCGAAACTATAGGAACCAATCACCCTTAAAAACTCCTCATTAAATAGTCTTTGCTAATCAACAATCCAAAACCCGAATATTAAATACGTGCAAAGCACTCATTTAATATTCGGGTTTTATTTGACTTGCTCATCATACTTGACGTTAATACTAGCCTTTTGTTCATACAAACGATTGAGCCAACTGGGATCAATGTTGAAGTGATAGCACATTTTTAATAACTGATTGAGCATAGCATGACGATATATTCCCCTCTGATGAAACCGCCTTGCCGAGGTAATCACCTTGCCTTGCACCATTACAGGCTTCGAGAACTTGCCTAGGCGATCGCTTAACACCGTGTCCTCAAAAATATCCAGATCGGGGACATTACCAATTTCAGCTAAAACTTGGCGCTTAATAAACGGACAATGATCGAGATAGACAAGCCCTTTTTGTCTAACACGCACATTGTTAGAGTACCAAGACGTAAAGTGCAGTAACCAATGGGCAAAATCAAAACTATGACAAAATGCACCCCAATCACCACCAGATCCTAAACTCTGCTCAATTAGTTGCAAAGCATTACTTTCTGGTAGAAGTGTTGCAGGATGGTGTAGCAAAATTATGTTGCCTGTACTGACTGCAATCCCATCATTTAGTCTTTGGGAACGATTTTTTGCAAGCGATCGCACAACTTGGATCTCAGGCGATCGCGCTGCATATGCTTCCAAAACTAGCTCAGTCCCATCATCACTGGCACTGACTACCGCA
Source organism: Pseudanabaena sp. SR411 (assembly GCF_002251945.1). Classification (GTDB taxonomy): domain Bacteria; phylum Cyanobacteriota; class Cyanobacteriia; order Pseudanabaenales; family Pseudanabaenaceae; genus Pseudanabaena. The sequence continues at coordinate 38,319 of NZ_NDHW01000064.1, read as the reverse complement.
ATAATTTCTTTTTCACAATTTGGGGGAACTAATTGGTTAACTAAGTTATTGAGAATTCGGTCTAAATACCCATGACGAATTTCATTAAGACAAGGCAAAATTATAGATAAGCGCATATAGTAATTCTCAATAGTTTGTGAGAGTAAGCCAAAAAGCTTGTACTCTCACAAACTATTTAATCTTATTAATCTTAAAATGGAAAATAATCCTATTTACAGTGATCGCTACATGATAATGACAACACTAAAAAGATGTTTATTATGACTAATCAAAACTTAAATCAATCTGAACAAATCGAGAAATTTGAGAAATTTGAAGATTCTCAACATTTAAATACTGCTTCTGTTCTTATAGTTGATGATACTATTTATAATATTCAACTTTTATCGTTGATGTTAATTAGGCAAGGTTATAAAGTACAGCAAGCTACTAGCGGATTAGAAGCACTAGATAAGGTTAACCAGATACTGCCTGACATCATTTTACTGGACATTCGGATGCCTGACATTAATGGCTACGAAGTATGTACAAGATTAAAATCTAATCCAGTAACTAAAGATGTGCCAATTATTTTTATTAGCTCGATCGAAGAGCCATCTGAGAAAGTAGAAGCATTTTCTGTGGGTGGAGTAGACTATATCAGCAAACCGTTTCAGTTAATTGAAGTGTTAGCACGTATTGAAACACATTTACGACTATGTTCATTACAAAAAAAGCTGCAAGAGCAGAATGAACAGTTACAACTTTCGGCTGAAGTATTATCGCGATCTCTCAAACATGAGCGCGAACTTAGTCAAATGAAAACGGACTTTATATCCGTAGTTTCCCATGAATTTCGGACACCTTTAACAACAATTCAAAGTGCATCGGAGTTGCTAGAATATTACGAATGGACTAAAGAAGAACAGGTTGAGCAACTGCATCAAATTCAATCAGAAGTTAAACATATGACGGCTCTGATGGAAGATGTATTGTTTCTGAGTCGAAGTAATACAAATAAGTCAAAACTAAATCTTAATAAATTTGATCTTTTAAAATTTTGCAGTCAACTTTTACGACAGATGCAAAAAACTTTCGCTCAAGACTATACTCTTAATTCATTTATATATATATCTTCAAATCATACAACAATTGAAAATCTGCATCTTCAAAATGATCTACCAACTTTAATCGTGAAAATGGATGAGAAATTATTGCGCCAAATCTTGACTAATCTACTCACAAATGCAATTAAATATTCTCCACAAAATAAAATAGTTGACTTTCAACTTACTGTGGAGAAAGATCATGTAATTTTTGTGATTAGTGATCATGGCATAGGCATACCTAAAGAAGATTTGGAGCATCTATTCGGTGCATTTCATCGTGGTAAAAATGTGGGGATATTACCTGGAACTGGATTGGGGCTATCAATTGTTAAAAACTGTATTGACATTCACGATGGCTCCATATCTGTAGAAAGTCAGTTAGATATTGGCACTAAATTTACCGTGGTTTTACCAATTTCTGAAGAAGGTTTTCTAGAGACATGATTTACCAATTCTAACGAACTTAAATAATAGTCAAATCCATAGCTGTCGTCATTATTGTTAAAGCAGAGAATCCAAAAGATAAGATATAGTACAAAGCACTACATCTTACTTTTTAGATTGTGATATGTCTTATAGCAATTATCGATCAAATAACCCAAGAGATTTTTTGAAATGGTTGCAAAGCAACCGTTTCAAAAAATCTCTTGGGTGCGGTTTCAGCGCCAAGCGCTGTAATTTCATTGGGTCAGCGATGGATCTTAATATTTTCTATGTATTATGTCTTAGATTTACTATCGATCGCTGTCGGTATAATGTTGCTTAAAGATATTAGCCATCTAGCATGAAAAAAATTCTCCTCATCGAAGATAATCCAAATGTCTTGCTAAATACCTCTAGAATGCTGCAAGCCGAAGGCTATCTGGTGATCAGTGCCGACAATGGACGTGCTGGTTTAGAGATGGCTCAGCAACATATTCCCAGCTTGATTATCTGCGATATTATGATGCCTGAAATTGATGGATATGGAGTTATTGCTGCTCTCCGTAATAACCCTGCGACAACGACAATCCCTTTTATATTTCTCAGTGCCAAGTCTGACAAGAATGATTTTCGTCAGGGCATGGAATTGGGATCAGATGACTATTTGACTAAACCTTTTACGAGAGATGAACTATTGGGGGCAATCAATGCTCAGTTTAAGAAACAAGAAATAATTAATAGTTATTACAGACAAGAGTTAGCTAACTTGCGTGGCAATATCTCTAAATCACTACCTCACCAGTTATTGTTCCCTGCGATCGAAGTCATGGGTTTGGCAGATATTTTGGTCAAAAATTATCATGCGATGCAAGCCCATGAAGTGCCAGATATTGGTAAGCGGATTCGGAAAGCGGGGCGGGATATGCATGAAATGGTCAAAAAATTTCTGATGTATGCCGAGTTAGAATCAACGGAGAACAATACGGAATGGCTGAACCAAATCCGCAATAGTAAAGCAACTTTTGTTGACATTGAGATTTCTAGCTGCGCCAAAAAGATTGCCGAGAACTATGGTCGTAATTCTGATTTGCATGTTGATATTAAAGATGCCAGTATTCAAATCTCAGACTCTTACTTAAATGTAATTGTTAAGGAACTTGTTGATAATGGGTTCAAGTTTTCTCCTGAAGGAACTGATGTAAATGTTTCAGGAAGTTATGATGACAAAGAATTTTGTTTGAGTGTAACTGATCACGGTCAGGGGATTGAACCAGAGCAGATTGCAAATTTTGGTGCATATATCAAATTTGAGAAAAAACTCTATATTCAGCAGGGGACTGGGCTGGGCTTGGCGATCGCTAAGCGATTGCTTGATCTGCATGGTGGTAGATTGGAAATTGAAAGCATTCCCTATGAGCTAACTGTAGTAAAAGCTTTTATACCTTTAAGCAATCGCAAATAAAAGAAAACCACAAGAGAGCCTTTGAAAGTGTTGCGAAGCAACACTTTCAAAGGCTCTCTTGTAGTTTTGTGATTTCAGTCACGCAAATAACGGCTGGTGGTCACACCTAAACAATGAAAACTGTCACATGTAAGTCCAGATAGTCATCACAGACTATCAGAGCTAATTAGTTGAATATAGGAAATATGAAGAACGTCCTATGTTAACTAGTTATGATTATCTTGTCATCATCTGAAATTAAAGCGACTAATTTCTCAACTCCATGGGGACGTGAGAAAGGAATTTGTTATTTAGGCAAAACGTTTTTACCGATTGATAGTCATGCCAATCAACAGGAAGCGATCGCTGCATGTCGTCGTGACTTAGATTTAGGAATGCTCTCGATTATTGTTGATGAGGGCGATTGCACTTCACTATGGTGGTATTTTTCAGAAGCGTTTAATTAAGCAAATGTGATCTGACCACGCAAAAAGGTTATGGCTTCACCCTTTAGTAAAACCCTATTACCGCGATCGCATACTTGAAGTTCACCAGTACGTGCTGATAGCTGTTTGGCTTTGAGATTACTTTTACCGAGACGGTTTGCCCAATAGAGAGTCAGACTGCAATGGGCTGAGCCAGTTACAGGATCTTCAGGAATTCCTGCCTTTGGCGCAAAAAATCTCGACACAAAATCATTGGAACTTTCGGGATCAGCGATCGCCGTAATAATAAATCCAAACCCATCTAATTCGGCAATGAGATCAAGTTGTGGTTGAAGATTTTGAACTACGGATTCCGACTCTAGTAAAACCGTTAAGTAATCTTCAGCCTGTCCAAGAACTTGATAGGGTTGTTCGCCGAACATTTCTGCTAATACCTGTTGCGATCGCTCTGAGCAGTTTTTATAAAAAATCGCAGGAAAATCCATCACGATTAAATGATCTTCAAAGCTAATGTTTAAGTCGCCGCTTAGAGTAGAGAAAATAAGTGGCTCATTGGTATTAATTACCGATAATTCGCGCAAATAATGGGCGATCGCAAGGGTGGCATGACCACAGAGCGGGACTTCTTGCTTTGGGGTAAACCATCGCAATTGAAAGTAATTCTGAGAAGAATTTTGCTCTAAAGGTTTGACAAAGGCAGTTTCTGAGAGATTCATTTCAGCAGCAATTTGCTGCATTTGGACATCTGCTGGAAATTGGTCAACTAAGATTGTTGCCGCAGGGTTACCGCGAAATGGTTGATTAGTAAATGCGTCAATAATAGCGATCGCAAGTTGCATATAGTGAATCCTCAATAGTTTGTAGGCGCGCCCCTTTGGGGCGCGCCTACAAACTATTGAGAACTATGGGATTGCTAGTTCTGCATTTATAACTTGATTATTTGAGATCTTAAAGAAGTAATCTTTTAACTGTGCAAACTTTGGCTCGATCGCTCCAAAAGTTAAAATCACTAACTTGTTATTACGACGCTGCAATTTACTGTTAGCTAAAAACTTAATTTTCTGATTGCCCATTGTTAACGTCGATGTCCATTCAATCACGATATTTCCTGTTGACTCAACCACAGGCGATCGCATCTCAAAATCAGTCTGATTGCCATACATGCCCTTAATCATTACTGCAAAAACATCACTCAGTCGATTTTCAGGAATTTCGCTCGGCGGTACAAAAATATTAGTGGAAATTGTGGCTCGTCCCGCTTGTTCATTCCAAGTTACCAGTAATTCACCTGTTTGACTTTTATCAATCAACTTCCAGCCCTTCGGTACATCCATTTCCACAATTCCCGAACGATGTTTGTAAGGTTCAAGTTCTTTTATTTCTAGTTCGGGTAAATTGCTGGGAGTGATCGCAGGTTTAGGACTTGATGTAGGGACGCTAGTTGGTGCAGGAGTTGCAGTTGCAGTATTTGTAGGCGTAGGTGTCGGGGAAACTTTGGTGGTATCGTTCGCAGGCATGGAAAAATTATTACCATTACCAGAGTTGCCACAGGCGGTAAATAATCCCGTGGCGATCGCTGATAGTAATAAAACCGATAGCCTGATCGATATTTTTCGCAGAAGAAACATAATGTTGCGCCCTAAAGCAAACCCAGATAGTTTATAGCAGTTATAGCTGTCGCCTTACAAGCTAATACCAAAACACAAAATGGCGTAGCCATTTTGTGTTGTATAGCTGTCGCCAAACCCAACTAATTGAGTGGCGGCGCGGAGCGCCGCCACTCAATTAGTTGGGTTTGGGAATGAGGCGGTGCAGAGCGCCGCCTCATTCCTAACCAAACTGCAATGCTTGACCACGCGCATCAGGATTAACCTTGCCATTAGCGTACACGACCTGACCACCGACAATCGTAGTCACTGCCCAGCCTGTGAGTTCCCATCCAGCGAAGGAACTCCAGCCACATTTAGTCAACAACTCTTCATTTCTTACAGGTTTATAGTTAAGAAGATCTACTAATACTAAATCAGCATCCCAACCAATCCGAATCTCTCCTTTGTTGGCGATTTTGTACCCTATAGCCACATTTTTGCTCATCCATTCACTGACCTGATGCACAGTACAACGTCCTTTCATTGCTTCCGTCAACATCAGCGCTAAAGAAGTCTCCACACCTGGCATTCCTGATGGCACATTAGCTGGCTCTAGCAATACAGTCTCCTTAGAGGATTTTTCCGACTGGTTGGCTTGATGATCTTCACTGGCGGCTAGTCCTTTTTCCGCTAAGGTATGCGGCGCATGATCAGTGGCGATAAAGTCGATTACGCCATCTAACAGGGCTTGCCACAATATTTCTTGATCGCGGGGCGATCGCAAGGGTGGATTCATTTGCGCTAGAGAGCCAATTTTCTCGTAAGCCCCAATATTCATTAGCAAATGCTGCGGTGTCACTTCGGCTGTCACCCATGCAGGTTTTTCTTGACGCAAAAATTCTGCCTCTTCGCCTGTGGACATATGCAAGATATGCAAACGTCTCTGATATTTTTTAGAAAGCTTGACCGCAAGTTGTGTGGCATTGAGCGCAGCTTGATTGTCTTGAATAATCGAGTGCAGCGCAGGTTCTTTACTACCTGCAAATTCTTTACGACGTTGGGCAATTCTGGCTTGATCTTCGGCATGAACCGCTATGAGGCGATCGCCTTGCGAGAAAATCTTATCTAACAGATCCTCTTGATCGATCAACAAATCACCATGCATCGATCCCATAAATATTTTGATGCCACAGGTAGGATTTGCCGTAAGCAAGTCTGGTAAAACTTCACCTGTCGCCCCAATAAAAAAGCCGTAATTAACTACGCATTTGCTAGCCGCTCGACTAAGTTTGTCATCCAACGCCGCTTGGGTAATTGTGAGTGGTCGCGTATTGGGCATTTCTAAAAAGCTAGTTACACCACCCTTCGCGCAAGCATGACTAGCCGATCGCAAATCCTCTTTATGCTCTAACCCCGGCTCCCGAAAATGTACTTGCGGATCAATCACGCCCGCCATTAATGTCAATCCTTGGGCTTCGATGATTTCTAAAGGCAGATCATCAGCACTTAGCTCAGTGGGATCGAGGGAAGATGCGATCGCTGCAATCTTGCCATGTTGAATATAGACATCGCCAATTAAGGTTTGGCGATCGGGCAGAATAATCGTGCTTTGTCTAATTAATATGCTCAAAATAAAATTCCTTATAAAATTCCTTTAATTGTTTCTTGTAGAATGCGTTAGTGCAACGTAACGCATCAATTAGTAGCCAGCAATTAGTCAACAATGATTGGTTACGCGATCGCTAAACCATCCTACGTTTAATTCCCACAACTTTGGACTGTGCCGTAAAGTAAGGAAACGATTTTTGGTGGCGCGGCTTCGCCACGCCACCAAACGGAGTAGTTAAAAATTAAGATACTCCTTAATAATCTCAATCTGCTTTTCTTCGATCAGCTTTTGGTCGGGATATTTAGGGAGTTTGGTATTTTTCATCGCTGATTCCATTTCCTGTTCTAACTTAGCGACCTCAGCGATAAGGGTGTCATAGGGTACTTCGCCATTGCGGATTTGACGGATAAATTGAGCATCACCTGTTATTTCTCGGTTAGGAATTACACCCTCACCATTCAAAATCTCAATTCCAGATTTGAGTAGGCGATAGCAATGCCCAGAATGTTTGCTGTCATATCCCACCTTCTCCTCGATCTCTGCACGTTTGGAATTACGATTTTTGCGCCATGACTGAAAAGCTTCGTATTCTTGCAGTGCTTGTCGATAGGTTTGAGTATTGTGCAGCAAGGTAATAAATTCATTGGTTGACCTCGTGTAGTACTGCACTGCGGGAAGCAATTCTTCAGCTAATGGATATTGCTTGAGTAAACCCTTGTAATCAACATGGGTTAGCAATTCGGTAGCCACTTCGCTGTATTGGCTAGCATCCTTAATTAAAATATAGAGAAACTCAAGAAAAGCATTTAATTGTTCTTTGCGTAAGGGATTTTCTTCTAGTCCATAGTCTTTGGGATTTGGTGGCAACGAGAAAAAATCTGGGTCTTCCTTATACCTCAACAACCATTTTCTGTGCGTCTGAACCTTTTTAATTTGGGCGTGAGCATAGCCAGAATAGCTGTAGAAAACTTTTTGGCTTAAAAAAGCATCACGGATTTCAATCAAAGCTTCGCCAAATCTGGTTAGAACTAGATAGTCACTTCTATCTATCCATAACAATTCAAGAATATTGGGATTGTTCAGTGTTGCCAAATGACAAAACTTTTTGATGTTGTAGATATTACTATCGGTATCGGTCAAAGCTGAATACAGACAATTTGGGTCAGAGAAACTATCTAATTGCTCAAAGTTCTGTGTGCCAATAAAATAAGGCAGCGTGGGAATGCAGATTCCTTTGTAGTCATAGTCGCTATTCTCATTGTGAACCCTATATAGCCTAGATCCTGTCAAAGCTAGTAAAATTGTTCTTGTTTCAACTTCTAGTCTTTTCATAATTTATCTTTTGACAATAGTATAGGAACTACCTCTTTCATTAGCTCTTTGCAAAGGCTTATTCCTAGCATTGCTTTCAATTACTTCCCAATCAGCATTTTCTAGCACAGCATCCAAGACATCCGATAGATTACAACGCTGCTCATAGGCAATGCGTCTTAGAATATCGTGATGTTCTGGCAGAACATATACAGGCTTTCTCTGTGTTTGCGCCATTTTTAACTTAGCAATAAATGGATTGTTGTTATCCTAACATAGCTAAGTGCATAATTTGACAATTGGCTAATTAGCTATTTTAATACAAGAATGAAAAAAACATTTATCGATTTATTCTCTGGTGCAGGTGGAATGTCTTGCGGGTTAGAAATGGCTGGCTGGACTTGCTTGCTAGGAATTGACCACGATCGCGCTGCTATTGAAACTTTTCAGCATAATCATCCACAAGCTCAGGCGATCGCTGGTGATATTCGGGAGATATCTAACCAACAAATTCAAGCAATAATCGAACATCAAAAAGTTGACTTGATCTGTGGCGGGCCACCTTGTCAAGGCTTTTCGACAATTGGACAAAACGATCATCTAGACGAACGTAACTTTCTTTTTCTTGAATTTCTGCGAATAGTAGAAGCATTAGAACCTGATTACATCATTGTTGAAAATGTGACAGGACTATTATCAAAAAAGAATGAAAATGTCTTAAAAGCAATTATCAAAAGCTTTACAGATTTAGGTTATACAATCGATGTTAAGGTTTTATCAGCACATCATTATGGTGTACCAGAAAAAAGAAGACGGACTATTTTTCTTGGCAACCGATTTGGGGTCAAAAATATTTATCCAGACAAAATATTCAAAGATTCAGCGCAAGATCATCAAGATTTGCCTTTACCTCGAACTGTTGGATGGGCTTTTGATAATTTACTAGAATTAAATGCTGAAATCCTCAATCATGATATTAAGCGATCGCAAATAGCCAATGATTTAGAAAGAGAAAGAATTAGTCATATACCTGAAGGTAAAAGCGTCAGGTATGAGAAAGATCAGTTAGCGTATTTACCTGAAAGCTTGTGGTTTGATGTTGATTGGTCAAGTATTCACGAAGAGCGATTTAGAGAAGCAAAATTAAATCGTTTAGATCGTTACGATTGTGCAAATACAATTAACACTAGTCGCACCACATACTATCATCCAGTTGAAAATCGTTATTTAACAGCCAGAGAAGCCGCCGCAATTCAATCTTTCCCAGCTAATTATTTTTTCTGTGGTACTGTAACCCAACAGTGGCGACAAATTGGCAATGCCGTTCCACCGCTTCTGGCTAAGGCTCTTGGTGAGTCCATTCTTAGGTTAGATTCGATGAAAAAAGATATGGAAGTAACTAACTCCATTGAAGACATTCAATCAATTAGAGCTAAAGCATTTTCCTATAGAGAAAATGCTTTTAACAGATCTGCCAAGAAAGACAATCAAATGGAACAATCTAATCAGCTTGCATTGTTTTAAGTTGGATAACATATCAAAATTATGGCTTACACAAAACTATCTTAAAACCTTTATTTCGCCATAGTAGCAATTCATGAATTGCTACTAAATTCCTTCCTTTAGCGTAATTAAAAATTATATAATTGGTGGAAATTCACGACCATCTTTTTGTTCGAGATCATAACAAGACTTTTTAACCTTTTCCCTTTTATCTACTTTTAAAACTGCATAGAATCCATATTTATAAATTGGACTGCTATGGATAGTTTTAGCTCTCAATCTCAAATTCATTTTACAATCAAATTGCGGTGTACCTAATGAGAGGACATCTTGTTTAAGATGATAAAATCCATAGCCACCAATCTGAATATAGTAACAATCTTTACCCCCATAAAAATCGTACAAACTATTAATATCAATTTCCACTTTGTCTTCAAAAGCCTTTTGATCTTGCTTTTTGTGATGCATGGTAATTTCATCTCTGGGAATAGAATATCGATTAGGAATGAATTTTTTAGCATTAACGATATCCAAAACCCCAACAGATGTATAAAACGAAGTCACAGCATCATCAACACACCAACTCCAAATCCCATCATTCCAGCGCAACATTTTTTGTCCATAATCAGCCTCAAGATCGAGCTTAACCTCTAAATTGTATTCCTGAAAATTGTGCAGAAATTTTATATCCGTTGCATTCCCCGCCCCACCTCTAGTTGAACCAATGGCAATTAATCCCTTGGCAGTCAATAAATCGAAAATATTTTGCTCATAATTATCACCTTTGTTATAACCCATGATTTTTCTCGCAATAAATTAAGTTATGGCAAGATTACATGAGAATGACGAGGTGAATATCAAATGCGACTAAATCAATTTAGTTAAGTCATCGATTTCAAAATATTGATGAAACTTGGTGGTTACTTGCAAAACCGACGATCTTCCTCCATCTGCTTGCCTTTTCTTTCTTACAAATCCCTGCTCGACTAACTCCTGAACGTGCTGATATGCTCCAGCCCCACGTAACTCGATCAATTCTGACTGCACGATATTTTTTTTCAAAGCGATCGCTGCCAAAGTCCGCAAAGCACCACGCCCCAAATCTACAGGGATCAATTTATGGACTAAATCCCCAAACTCCGATCGCAGTCTTAGCGAAAAGCCCACATCGGTTTCCACAATTTCTAAAGCGCTGTCTCGATGGGCATATTCTGTAATTAAGTCAATCAGTCCCATCTCTGCATCTTCAATCTCACACCCCAAAGCCTCAGCGATCGCCGCCAAGTTCATCGGTTGTCCCTTGAGATACAAAACCGCCTCTACTTTTTGCTTGAGGTTATTGGCGATCGGTAATTCTGGCTGCTCAAACCCTTCCATGGATAAAGACAGTGGCTCAGCCTCAAAGTTTTCTTCAAGCTCAAAAAACTCTTCAGGCTCTAGTTCTTCTGCATCTACAGGATTTACAGGATCTACAGGATCGATAGGTTGTTCAAAAGGCAATACATTCGTCATGCTAAAATTTTAACCGAGTATAGGCGGTGCATAGCGCCACTTTTACGCTCTTTTTATACTCTTAAACAAAAAAAATCACAAGCTGAGAAACCATATGCCAAGCAGCATGATGTACTACGAAGACACTTATGTAGTGCTGCCTCCAGATATGCAAGAGCGGTTTGTTAATCAGCTAGAATTAGAACAAATTTTGCATGATCTGCTTGTTGAGATCGAGCATCAAGATCTGCCCACTGATTTACAAAATCTCCCCACAATTAACGAGCAAGTCCAGCGCTTGATTAAAACTGCTTGTGATCTAGACTGTGGCGATCGCGGTACATGGCAATGGTATGTCGTCCGTCTCGATAAGTAAGCAAAATTGGCATTTTGCACCAATTTTGCTACAAAAACAATTTAGGATCGACATGAAAGAATATACTAAGCGCTTGAGCTTGATTTTTGCTGATTTGACGCTTGCCGTTCACCACTTCTGAGACAATGCCACTTGAGCCAATCACATTCACTAGATCGGCTTGCTTTAAATCATTGGATTCCATTAAATGTAAGAGAACATCAAGAGGTGAAGCATCATTCATTGGATAATGCTCATCTTCATATTTTTCAACCAAAGTCAGTAGGATTTGCAAAATCCTCTCTTCTTCGGCTGTGGGTTGGGGAATTGCTAGCAATCTTTCCATGTTTTGCAATGCAATTTCATTTTCAGCGTCATTGGTAATCACATGAGGCTGAATCTCGGCTAGCAAATCACCATAAGCTTTTCGATTAATAGTAAGGGTCATTTTTCCACCTACCTGAGCCATACTCAGCGTGAGTTAGAACATATTTGATATAGATAACTTGTCTCTCATAATCAATACTGATTTCTGTAAATGCGATTTGCAGCATACTTCGTTTCCTAACCTCTGCACTTTTCTCTTTAAATTTTATATCCGAAATCCGCATCCTTAAGCCGTGCAAAGTATATTCCAATTCCTCAAATCCCTTGTCTTGTCTACACCTATTTTTAGAGATGCCCTTATATCAAATTCGGGTTACAACCTTTCCTCCTAGTCTTTCAAGTTGGGAACAAGCTGGTGGGGCGATCGCTTGAGCATCAAATTTGCTACAAGAATACCAATAATCGCCAGTACCGCCATGGGATAAAAAACATAGGTGTAATTGCCAAACAAATCACGAATTTGTCCAGCGATCAAAGTGCCGATCAGAGCGCCAACCCCATAGGCTGTAAACACCAGCCCGTAATTTTGAGCATATTGACTGGGATTGAAAAATTGCAAAGTAATTGTGGGAGCCATGGCTAACCAACCGCCAAGATTGAACCAAAACAGACAAAATGCGATCAGGTAAGTGGCGACCTGTCCCTTTTGAGTGCCGATCATCATCAATGAAGCAATCAAAATCAAGGTATAGGAAGCGATCGCTACATAATGCGGTTTAATGCGATCGCAAAGCCAGCCAAATAGAGGGCGACTAAGACCATTGAATAGCGCAAATAGAGAAACACTGCTAGCGGCTAAAGCAGGATTAATTTGAATCACCTCTTCCCCGACAGAACTGGAAATCCCGATCGCACTCAAGCCCACCAAACTGGCGATCGCATAGCAAATCCACAATCCATAAAATGAGCGATTTTTTAAAATTTGCGCGGGATAATTGATTGCTTGAGCAGAGGCGGAACTGGTTGAAGCTTGACGAGGATGCCAGTCCTTGGGTGGTGGTTTGAGCATCGTAGCGATCGCCAAAATAATTACCATAAAAGCAATTCCCAAAATCCGCAATGTTGGCTTGATACCATACAAAGTAATTAATTGATTTGCTAAGGGAGCTGTGATTAATGGAGAAAGTCCAAAACCGATAATTGTCAAACCGACCGCTAAGCCACGTTTGTCAGGGAACCATTTTGCTACCACTGCCATCGGCACACCATAGGCGATCCCCACTCCTCCCCCCGCAAATACGCCATAGGTGAGGATCATCATCCCAATATCACTGACAAAGCTAGAGAGAATATATCCCAGACCAACAATAATCCCGCCGATTGCGGCGATCGGGCGCATCCCAAGACGGGGAATATAAAAACCTGCGATCGGCATCAGGAGAGCATAAAAAACTAGCGCCACGGTGTAAGGCAATAGGCTTTGAGTGGCGGTAATTCCCAATTCTGCTTCCAATGGTTTTCTAAATACACTCCAAGTATATATATTCCCCAAACAGAGTAGAACGAGCATCCCTAATGGAATCAGTAGCCATCGTCCTGTTTCAGAAGGTATTCCCAATACAGTTACATTTGACTGATTGTTATCGAGCATAAACTATTTGTAAATTTGTATTTGTAAACTTGTTAGGGGTAACTTTTGATATTGCGATCGCCTTTAAACGCAACATACTTAGCACGATCGCCTCTTTAATCTCTGTGTAAGTAATACCAAAACTAAAAATCGCGGAGCGATTTTTAGTTTTGGTATTGGGGGTGTTTTTAATCCACAAAACAAAAGTGTTGGCATACTTTCGTGAATCTGCACAGGTACTTGCTCCCTTCCCAATTTTTCCTCTGCTTGCCGTCGCTATTATCTTTTCCCTCTCCCTGATTCCTAATTGTTTTTTCCTTCTTTTGACAGCGAGATGTGGGTTACAATTTAGGTTGAATGGTTCGATTGCAGCAAATGTCAAACGCAGAAAGCATAGAAAAAAAAGCAGAAAAGGTCGTAGTCGGTTTATCGGGCGGAGTTGATAGCTCCGTTGCGGCTGCCCTATTGCATCGTGCAGGATACGATGTAACAGGTTTGACATTGTGGTTAATGCGTGGCAAAGGACAATGCTGCTCTGAGGGAATGGTCGATGCCGCCAGACTATGCGAAGAATTAGGGATTCACCACGAAATTGTGGATAGCCGTGATGTCTTTGAACAAAACATTATTAATTATCTAGTTACAGGCTATGCAGCAGGTTCCACACCTTCGCCCTGTTCTCGTTGCAACAAAGCGGTAAAGTTTACGCCCATGATGACCTATGCTCGTGAAAAGTTAGGGATTAATAAAATTGCAACGGGGCATTATGCCAAGCTCAGTTTTAATCCTGAATCGGGTCGTTATGAATTGCGCCGCGCTGTTGATAATACTAAGGATCAGTCCTATTTTCTCTATGAAGTCGGGCAAGAAGAACTAAGCTGCTGTATTTTCCCTTTGGGCGACACCACCAAAGTCGAAACCCGCAAAATTGCTGCTGAGTTTGGCTTAGCCACTGCCGAAAAGCCTGAAAGCATGGACTTATGCCTAGTCGAAGCCAATGGCTCCATGAAAGCATTTCTCGATAAATATCTCACACCTGTCCAAGGCAAGATTGTGGATACTAATGGCAATGTTTTGGGTGAACATGATGGGACTTATCACTACACCATCGGTCAACGCAAAGGGCTAGGGGTAGCGGCGGCAAATCCTTTGTATGTGATTGCCCTCGACCCGATCAAAAATGAAGTAGTCGTAGGCGATCGCTCAGAAGCCCATGACAAAGAATGCACTATCCATCAAGTGAACTGGGTATCGATCGCACCTACCGATGTTCCTTTTCATGCAGAAGTCCAAGTGCGTTATCGGACGATTCCAGCCTCGGCAACGGTGATTCCTCTCGAAGGCGATCGGGCAAGGATAGTCTTTGACGAACCCCAATTTAGTATTGCCCCTGGGCAAGCGGCGGTATTTTATCGTGATGATTTGTTGCTAGGTGGCGGTTTGATCGAATCTAAGCAATAAAAAAGGGACGCTAAGCGTCCCTTTTTTTATGATGCTGGTACAACTTGCTTACGTAAAGAAGTTAAGCGGCGATTGGCTGTTTCATTTTTGTCATCTAGTTTCAGCACTTGCTCATACATTTCGATCGCTTGAGGTAGCAACTTTTTCTTTTCATAGGCATGACCGAGATTATTAATAGCAGTCACATAGCCATCTTGCAAGGCGATCGCCTCTTTGTAATTTTTAATCGCTAGATCGTACTGTTCTTGGGAGAAATAGGAAAATCCTAACGCATTGTAAACTTCAGGAACGTTCTCACCACCTTCTTTCAGAGCCTTATTAAATAGGACAATGGCTTGAGCATAGAGTTTTTTTCGCAAATAGACACTACCAAGTTGGTAATAGTCTTCGGGTGTACCTTTTTCCTTTTGCAGCTTAGGCTGAAGGTCAGAAATTACATTTTCTAAACTACGGGCTTTCAAAATCTGGCGGATAACTAACCAGCTAACCCCAGCTAGCAGCACAACTAAGGCCCCAAGGTATGCGATCGCTAATGTACTATCCATAAATATTTACTAATTTCAATCAATTTTATTAACACGGTTTTCCTATCATTGCACTCTAGCAATTTGTTTAGGCATTTTAAAAAGCAATTTTTAACAAAAATCTGAAATATTTTTTCACGAATAAGTAGATGGGCATAATTAATTACAAACCCAAACCTGTAAAGTTGCGCTCTTGCGGGGCGCAACTTTACAGGTTTGGGTAATTACTATCCAATTTCCCAACCGTAGTCTATTTTGCAGCGCTTTGCGCTCACCCCCAAACCAAGAAAAATTTTAAAAGCGTTGCCTTGCAACGCTTTTAAAATTTTTCTTGTGATTCGTTTGCTTGATAATTGCTGTAAATGGTTTCTAAACTACACATCTTGAGTCTTACTCGTCGAGATAATATGAATATCTACATTCTTGAGTAAGCGCAAGATTCTTTGAGTGAGAGATCCCTTAAATAAAATCTGCCAACGTGATTTTTGGCTTTCGCCCATCACAATTTGCGTAATCCGATAGCTTTTAGCTGTATCGACGATCGCCTTTAAAACATTACTATTGCTTACACGAATAAAAGTCCCCTCAAATTCTTTACATAGACGCTCGCAGGTCTCAACATGCAAGCTTTCAGCTTTAGTCAAAAAGCGATCAGGAGCATCGATAAATAGCACATAAAGTTGCGCGTGCATATAGTTAGCTAGCCTTGCGCCTCTTCGTAACAACTGAAGCGAATTAGGATAGGTGGAAACGCAGACTAAAATCCTTTCGTGAATATTACAAACAAGATTGGTTGTAGAAACTGATTGATCATGAGCTTCTAAATTATCTTCAATGTTGTCAGCAATTTCCCGCAGGGCTAACTCGCGCAAGGCAATCAAATTACGACGTTGAAAGAAATTATTTAGAGATTGATCAACTTTTTCAGGGGCATAGATTTTGCCATCACGTAGGCGTTCCTGAAGAGTTTCAGGCGTAACGTCAACGACGACAACTTCATCGGCATCTTCTAAAATGCGATCGGGAATGCGTTCGCGCACAATTATGCCTGTAATCTTTGCCACAGTATCATTCAGGCTCTCGATATGTTGAATATTCACAGTAGAGTAAACGTCAATCCCTGCTTCTAGCAGAATTTCTACATCTTGATAGCGCTTTTCTCGTTCGGCATTGGGGACGTTAGTATGCGCTAATTCGTCTACTAGAGCTAGTTGTGGTTGGCGTTTGAGAATCGCCTCCGTATCCATTTCTGTAAGGATGACCGATTCCCAATTAATCTGTTGGCGGGGAATGAGTTCTAGCCCTTTTGCTTTTTTCGCAGTTTCTTCTCGGTTATGAGTTTCCAAAAGCCCAATAACCACATCTATTCCTTCAGACCGCAATCGATGTCCTTCCTCTAGCATTCGATAGGTTTTACCTACTCCAGGACTCATGCCGATAAAAATTTTATGCTTGCCACGTCGATGAGCTTTAATCATAATGACTTAGACGTTCAGCAACTGTAATTTGGACTGTTCAAAAATGTACTTCAGTGCTGCGAATAATAACTTAAGATTTTGGATTGTATAAATGAGAATCTCTTTCGTAAAATGTTTCTTACCCAGATTTTCATCAAGAATAGCAAATTCCCAAATTACACCAGTAGATACAATACCAAAAATCGGTGTAGATGCTGAATTGTGCTTTTGATTGATTGTCTGAGCGGCGATCATTTCCGCAATACATTGCGCCCAACCTTCTTCAAAATTATCCTTTTTGGCTTCCACGATAATCAAGAAGGGATTTTCGAGAAAGATTTTGCCCATAGGCGATCGCTTAGCCACCATATAGTCTGGAATGCCACATAGATTCTCATCATAATTTAGAGGCTGATGACTCCATAGTAGTAGGTCGTTTTTATAGAGTTTCCATACTTCTCTGAGGGTAGGATAAATCAAGGTTTCGCACAGTGCATATTCTGAGTTTTTATATACACCTTCTCTAAGGGTCAATTCAATTTCAGATTCAAAGTATGTAGGCACTTCTACTTCAAAGATTTGGATAAAGTTCTGCTCGGCATAGGTGACTTCAAACTCGCCTAGAACTTGATCAATCTTTTTGTAATTGTTATATGGCATATTTTAACCTTAGATATTTTAGGACTTACACAAAATAAGAAATGTAGGGGCAATTCATGAATTGCCCCTACATTTCTTATTTTAAGCTTTTGATATCGCATCGATCGCTAAATTTAACTTCAAGACATTTACGCCATCCTCGCCAAAGATACCGAGAAAACGGCGATCGCTATTTTGTTGAATTAATATTTCTAGTTGACTAGGTTCCACTTTGCGGATTTGAGCAATTCTGGCAATTTGAGCTTTTGCAGATTCTGGAGTGATATGCGGATCAAGACTAGAGCCAGAAGTATAGACTAAATCAGCAGTTGGCGAGACTCCTGATTGTTGGAGTTTGGCGATCGCAGGATTAATTCTTTTAAGCAAGTCAGGATTACTCGGTGCGAGATTGCTTGCACCTGAAACGCCTGTTTTGAGGATATTTGCACTATCATTTTTGGGATCGGCAGTGCTGTAGTTAGTGGTGCTGGGACGACTGTTGAAATAGCGATCGCTAGTAAATGGTTGACCAATGAGAGATGATCCAACTACTTGTCCTTGAGGGTTACGAATCAGGCTGCCATTGGCTTGATTGGAGAGAAATGGTAATTGTGCGATCGCTAACATTCCAAAGGGATAGATGACAGCAACAAGAACCCAAAGAACAATAGTAGCGCGAATAGCTTTAATAATTTCGTTCATAGATTTATAGATTTGGAGTAATTCGCAATTCGTAATTAATTTAAAACTTCTCTG
Organism: Pseudanabaena sp. SR411; assembly: GCF_002251945.1. Lineage (GTDB taxonomy): Bacteria > Cyanobacteriota > Cyanobacteriia > Pseudanabaenales > Pseudanabaenaceae > Pseudanabaena. Next base: position 20,269 of record NZ_NDHW01000064.1, on the reverse strand, counting down.
GTTGAAACATGACGACAAAAAGATAGATTGAGAAGCAGACAGTAGCAATTCCTAAAAGCCCTAATGCGTACGCCTGAGTGCGAGTAAAGCTATCAGCATTGGCGGCATAGACAACGGGAGCAACAATCAAATTAAAGCAAAGCGTGAAAAATAGATATTTTGGATATTTCTTTTTGTTTGAGAGTTGCCAAAGCCCTTTCATGGCTTCGATAGGAAAATTTTGAGAAACATGGGGCAGAGATTTTTTCATAATAATGATGACGCTGATTTTTAGATAGGAATTTTTAAACGGGTTAAAGAAAATCCGTGAAATCAAATAATCCGTTTAATCTGTGTTCAAGCAATGGGTAGCAGAATATCGATAAATTTAATCGCAATAAATGGAGCGATTACGCCGCCTAGTCCGTAAAGCAGGATATTACGCTGCAATAATTGATCGGCAGTGAGAGGACGGAACTTCACGCCTTTGAGGGCAAGGGGTATTAGGGCAGGAATAATTAAAGCATTGTAAATTAGTGCCGAGAGAATGGCTGATTGCGGACTTTTTAGACCCATGACATTCAAAGCACCAATTCCTGAAGCAGCAAAGATTGTGGGGATGATCGCGAAGTACTTGGCAATGTCATTAGCGATCGAGAAGGTGGTCAAGGCTCCGCGTGTAATCAACAATTGTTTGCCGATCGCTACGAGATCAATCAACTTAGTCGGATCACTATCCAAATCCACCATGTTCGCAGCTTCCTTGGCAGCTTGTGTGCCTGAGTTCATGGCAACACCGACATTAGCTTGAGCCAATGCAGGAGCGTCATTTGTGCCATCGCCTGTCATCGCCACCAGCTTACCTTGGGACTGTTCGCTGCGAATTACTTCGATTTTGTCTTCGGGGGTTGCTTCCGCAATAAAATCATCAACACCTGCTTCTTCAGCAATTACGGAAGCTGTGATCTGGTTATCTCCCGTAAGCATGATTGTGCGTACACCCATGCGCCGTAGTTGATCAAAACGTTCGCGCAGTCCTGATTTGACAATATCTTTGAGATAAATCACTCCATAAAGATCGCCACCCTCACAGATTCCTAAAGGAGTACCACCAAGTTTTGAGACTTTCTCATAGGCGGCTTCAAATTCTTCGGGGACTGTACCAGCACGCGATCGCACAAAGCCACGAATCGCATCTACGGCTCCTTTGCGGACTTCGATACTGTCAGGTAAATCAGTGCCACTCATACGGGTACGTGCCGAGAAGTCGATACCTTTGGCTTGATTGCGATCAAATTTGACTATGGCTCCTGACTGTTCGGCTAACTGCACAATGGAACGACCTTCAGGAGTTTCATCAAAGATGCTTGCCGCAAGGGCTACGGTGGCGACTTCGGCGAGGGAGTGACCATTGACAGGGATAAATTCATCGGCTAAGCGATTGCCTAGTGTAATTGTGCCAGTTTTATCGAGAACGAGGGTATTGATATCACCGCAAGCTTCAACGGCGCGACCAGAGGTGGCAATCACATTAAACTGCGCGACGCGATCCATACCTGCGATGCCGATCGCACTCAATAAACCGCCAATCGTGGTGGGAATCAGCGCCACTAAGAGAGAAATTAAAATCGCAATGGTTGTGGGTGTATTCACATAATTAGCGATCGGGGTCATCGTGGCAACCACAATCAGAAACACCTGTGTTAGCACTGTTAGCAGCACGGTCAAAGCGATCTCATTAGGCGTTTTTGTGCGTTCGGCTCCTTCGACAAGGGCAATCATGCGATCGATAAATCCCTGCCCAGGGTCAGCCGAAATCCTGATCGTTAATTCATCGGAAACTACGCGCGTACCGCCTGTAACTGAGCTGGAAATATCTGTCCCTGCTTGTTTGAGAACGGGAGCCGATTCACCTGTGATCGCTGATTCATCGACAGAGGCTAAGCCCGCTATCACTTCTCCGTCAGCAGGAATCATTTCCCCGATCGCTACTTTTACTAAGTCACCGCGCCGCAATTCGGTAGAACTAGTGGATTGAACCGTGCCATCAGGAAGGACTTTACGGGCGATCGTATCTGATTGGGTAGTGCGTAATGAGTCCGCTTGAGCTTTACCTCGCCCTTCAGCGATCGCTTCCGCAAAGTTGGCAAATACTACTGTAAAAAAGAGAATTACGGTAATCAATCCATTGAGAATGCGCTCTTGATGGGGATCGCCTTTGACCGTACCAAAAAGATTAGGATCAATAGTGACTAACAAGGTCACAATCGTACCGACCCAGACCATAAACATGACAGGATTTCGTACCGCAATTTTGGGATTGAGTTTCCGAAAAGCATCTTTGACAGCTCTTTGATAAAGTCCATCTACTGACACTTTCGGAATATGTCTACGCGACTCACGAGTGCTGCCAAGCATTTTTTTTGATTGCGATGATAAGTTGCTATTGTTGTTCATAGATTTAAAAAAAGAACCCTTACTGTCCTATTGCTTGCGACTTACTTCTAAACTGTCAAAAAATTAACCACCTCTAGCAATCAGAAATGCTTCGGCAATTGGACCTAGCGCCAGTACAGGAAAGAAAGTCAAAGCACCCATAACCAAAATCACCCCTGCGGTGACAGTGGTAAATAGAACTGTATCGGTGCGAAGTGTGCCTGTGGTCATGGCGACTGGTTGCTTGCGCGACATTCCATCGGCTAATAACAACAAAGCAATAATTGGGATATAACGACCTCCCAACAAACTAACGGAAGTACTGAGATTCCACCAAAGTGTGTTGTCGGCTAAACCTTCAAAGCCAGAACCATTATTTGCCGCCGCCGAAGCATACTCATAGACTACTTGCGATAGTCCATGAAATCCTGAATTGCTGATTCCTGCTAACTGATCGGGAAATGCTAAGGCGATCGCCGCAGGAATCAGAATCACAATTGGATGAATCAGCAGAAGTAAGAAACTGGTTAAAACCACTTCATTTTTCTCGATCTTTCTTCCTAGAAATTCTGGAGTTCTACCAACCATTAAACCCGTTACAAATACTGCCAAAATCGAATAGGCAAATAGATAAGCGGTTCCCGTTCCTTGTCCTCCCCAAATAATTTGGAGAAACATATTCGAGAGAGTGATAAAGCCACCATTAGGCATAAACGAGTCGTGCAAAGAGTTAACTGCACCCGTCATAGTTCCAGTTGTTGTCACAGCAAATAGAGCGGATTGCGCCCAACCAAACCGCACTTCTTTCCCTTCTAAATTCGGATTCTGTGAACCGAGTAGAGTATTTACGAGGGGATTGCCTTGATATTCACCAATTCCCGTAATGATAATAAAAGCAACATAGAGAATGAATACCATACCAAACAATAACCAAGCCTGTTTGCGATTATTGGCAAAGATTCCATAGGTATGGATCATCGCTGTGGGAATAGAAATCATCGCTAAAATTTGTAGTAAATTAGAGAACCCATTCGGATTCTCAAAGGGATGAGCCGAGTTAATTGCAAAGAATCCACCACCATTCTCGCCCAGTTGTTTGATGAACTCGTAATGTGCGACAGGACCCAAGGCGATCGCCTGACTGATATTCGGATCTTCTAAAGTTGGTACAACCACTGGTGCTGAGAGAGTTTCGGGAACACCTACGGCGATAAAGGCGATCGCGCCGATAATGCTGATCGGTAATAAAATCCGCGTAATCGCCAATGTCAAATCTACATAGAAATTACCTAAAGCTCTACCCGTCAAACCACGAATAAAGGCAAGACCCACCGCAATTCCTGTTGCTGCGGAAGTGAACATTAAGAAAGCAATGCCAAATATCTGTGTGGAATAACTCAGAGCAGTTTCGCCAGAGTAATGCTGTTGATTGGTATTCGTGATAAACGAAATCGTTGTATGTAAGGCTAAATCCCAACTAGGAGCGCTTAGATTCGTGGTGTTAAATGGCAATATACCCTGAAACATCAGTAACGAAAACATCAGTATCGCCATGACCAAATTGCTCAATAAAATGGCGAGAGCATATTGCCATCCTGTCATTTGCGCTTCAGTCTTAACGCCACTGAGATTAAAAATCAACTTCTCCAATGGATTTAAAACTGAGTCCAATATTGTCTTTTGTCCTAGAAACACCCGTGCGATGTAGCTACCCAAAATCGGGGCGATCGCTACTATCAGCAATAATGTTAGGCAAATCTGAATCCATCCTTGTAACATGGTGGAAATTCTTCTCTTAAGATCGATTAAATGTTGGGAAACTGCTCCTAACAGTCAAATCATCGATCCATTTTCTCTGCTTGACAAGGTATATCTTTGCGTTTAGAACGCTTTTGCATACTAATATCTAGGTTCTAAGCTCGGTAAAGATTTAGCTGTTTAGTTGGTGTTTAGAATATGTTTAGATCAAACCATGTGAATTAGTAACTATGCCAAATCCAGATCAAGTAGCAGCACAAACTGTACGATCGCCTTCATTTTGGATGATTGTGGGCTTGATTGGGATAGTGATTGTTTTAGAATTTTCCACACCGCCAGACTATGTGATGGGGTATCTCTACATCAGTCCGATTCTGATTGCTAATTCCCGATTGAGCCGTACCAATACTTTTCTATTCACACTTGCGGCGGTGTTTTTGACGATCATCAATATCTGGATTCCTAATCATGAGACAATTCAAGTCTCTATGGTGGTCAATCGCTTGGTAACTGTCTTGGCTTTAGTTGTGACAGCAGTTCTAAGCGATCGCTATCGACGCACTCAACAAGTTTTAGTCACGCAACAGGCAAAACTACAGGCGCAAGAAAAAATTATGAATATGCGTGAAGATTTTGCTTCCACCCTTGCCCATGACTTGAAGACCCCATTACTAGGAGCGATCGAGACTCTCCATGCCTTTGAACGCGAACAATTTGGAAAAATTCAGATTCAACAAAAAACTGTTTTAGCAACGATGATTCGTAGTCATCAGAATAGTTTGCGTCTAGTAGAAACTCTTCTTGATGTCTATCGTAATGAAACGGAAGGATTACAGCTAAAATTAGCTCCCATTAATCTTGTGACTTTGGCGGAAGAGGTCGCGATCTTGCTGATTCCCTTATCGACTAGTCGCAATGTGTATGTAAATTTGAACTATGGAGAATCGGACTTTCGTAAATTTCTCTGGGTGAATGGAGATGCATTCCAATTACGGCGCGTTTTTACAAATCTGCTTACCAATGCAATTAACCATTCCCCCAGAGGCGCAAAGGTAGAACTAGTACTTGAGACTAACTCATCCAATCAAGTTGTGCAAGTGATTGATTTTGGTGCGGGTATTAAAATTGATGAGAAGCCTTACCTGTTCGATCGCTTTTATCAAGGTCAAGGCGATCGCTTAGCTACTGGTTCGGGATTAGGTTTGTACCTAACTCGCCAAATTATTGAAGCTCATGGCGGTACAATCTGGGCAGAAAATCGACAGCCTCAAGGCGCAATCTTTGGATTTCGTTTACCAGCTTTAGCCCATTCATCGCGAGATATGACCCAAAAATGTAGAGACAATTCATGAATTGCCCCTACAGGCAATGGTTACGCACTATCAGGCAGAACCATTGCCATAAAAAGGGACGCTTTGCGTCCCTTTTTATTTTTAAAAACTACCCACGCTTAAGGGAACCCAATCGCCATTGGTGGTTAAGCCTAAAAACATAGATTCTTGCGATCGGATCGATTTACCTGTGAGGGCGCAAGACTCATTTCGCTGAGCCGTAGCGGTGACACTGGCGCGAATTTGTTCGGGTGAGATCTGCCTCTGTGTCGGTGATGTTTGCCGCTGATCAATGTAATCCCACAAAACACCACGGATGAGAGCCTGATAGCCTTGTCCTCCAGCAAGTTCCTTGAGCTTTTCCTTTAACTCGCGCTCTAGGCGAATACTGGTAACTTCCATCTCGGTAGTTGCAGGGCTTTGATGTAGTGTCTGCATAAATATTTCTCCTAGTTAGTTTACAAACTTAGATATCTATGTTTATACTACAAGTGTAGTATGACTATCTAAGAAATTCCAAGTACATTCCCATGAAATCCTATTTGTCTATCGGTCAGCATCAGATCGGGTATCCCCAAGTTTGGCAACGAGCCAATGCCTTGGCAATATCTGGCTTGGCGATGACCATTGGTAGCCAAGATGCGATTGGGATTTGTGGCGATATTTATGATGATATTTCTGGCGATCGCGGTAACTTAGAATCCCCCGAACATTCAACCAAACAAGACTCGCGGAGAGATGCTCTCACCAGCGTCCGCAGATTTATTAGTGCCATTAATCCAGAGACATACCCAAGCGGGAGGTATCGGCAGATCGCCGTACCCACATAACGAATAGACAATCAAGTCTTTCGCCCCCGCTTTCTTAGGTGTGAAAGCGGGGGCATTTTTTGTAACAGTTTTCCAATGAGTACATACTCATTGGAAAATCAAAAATCAATCTTAGTAAGAGTTTTAAGGTTTCATTTTGCCGTAGGCAAAATGAAACCAACTATATCGTGAGGAGAAGCCAGTGCAATCTATCAATCAGTATGAACCAGATGTATTGAGGCAATCGGTAGTCGTGTTTTCGCAAAACTATCTGCCAGTGAGCCGAATCAACATCAAACGAGCGATCGCTCTGTTAGTCACAGGTCGCGCCGAACCTTTGGAACTCATTAGCCAACAAACTTGGCAAGTTGTTTCCCCCAGACTCGTCCTGCAAGTGCCAGAACATATCCGTCTGACGCTGACGAAATCAGAACGGTTTTGGCGAGTTCCACCCGTTGCCCGTAGAGAAATTCTGCGCCGTGACAATCACACTTGCCAATATTGCGGCAACACCAAAAAACTGACGATCGATCACGTCATTCCCCGCGCTAAGGGTGGATTGAATACTTGGGAAAATGTCGTCATTGCTTGTGAACCTTGCAATAACCGTAAAGGAAATCGCACGCCTCACGAAGCCAATATGACTTTGCGGACTAAGCCCAAAGCCCCGATGCATCCTACCGTTGCCTTTGCCGAACAATTCTGGCGATCGCAACAAGAAATAAACAGTGGATAGCGATCCATATAGCGATTTTCAAGTTGTCATAGGCATCTTGAAAATCGCCCCCTATTTAGAGTGGTATATTCTGGAGAATCAATCCCAATGTTGAAACTCACTTACACTGAAGCTGGATTGCACTTAGAGAGATTAGATATCTCCTTAGAGGAGTTTGTCACCAATCGGATGTTGCTCAGCTTGCGTTCTGGCTTGTCAATCCACATCGAATCCAGTCGAGCAGCCTTTCTATTAACTGCGGATGTTGTGGATTTATTGTTGCTAAAGTCTGTCATGTCCGATCGCCTCTCTAATAAGCTTAGTGTGGATAGAGTTGACGATCGCTATGTTGAAGTTTGCTTTAGCGGTACTTGGATCTCTAGAGATATTTGTGCTGAGGAAGGAACTCTGGTGACTGCTTTAGGCGATCGTGTTGAGTTCTATTTGCACAAGCTCTGGAAGATCAGCGAGTCCACTTTGACATTCGCAAATTGACATACAGAAAGATGACATGTATTGCCTTGGTAATATATGTCATCTTTATTGAAAAGACCTTGAATTCCTTTTTGTCTGATGCCAAGTGTGCATCAAAAAGCAAGTTTGAATGCAATATTGGGACTATTTCTGGAAGCACAAGGACAAACTTATCTAGAACATACGCAGATAAAATCAGCCAGTTCGTTAAGTCGATTTCTCAATCACTACAACTGGTCAACGAGAGGGGTGATTTGAGCAACACGTGATGCTAATCGCCCAGCATCGACCATTCAAAACAACGCCATTGCAGATATTAATAGACTTGACGACGCTAGAAAAATGCGGCAAGTTTTTTACATTTGAGCAATCCGACAGCAACTAAACCCGACTCGTGGGTAAGAATGCTTAACGGTAAGCGAGGACTACATACTGTATCTGGTCTGCGGTGAGTGGCGAGTACCGTGGAGTTTTAGAGTATGGCGAGGTAAGGGGGATATCTGAGTCCATCGGACTTAGCTTGTAAGTTGTTGGCGACAGTACCAAAGCGATTAACTCATGGAACGAAAGTGCTTGTTCTTGCTGATACTGAGTTTTGTACAGTGAAGTTTTTAAATGCAGTTCGAGCAAGGGCTTGGCGGGTTGTTGTGGGTATACACTGCAATCGTAAGCTTCAGGTTTTACAGCAATTTCCGATCAAACGAACCACAAGAAAAATTTTGAAAGCGTTGCTTTGCAACGCTTTCAAAATTTTTCTTGGTTTGGGCTTAAGCGCAAAGCGCTGTAAAAGCATTGCAAAGTGAGGCTTTGTTATTGCTTAACCAATCCTAAAATTCCACTAAATACAAGTACCATCAATCCCAAGCTAGCTAATACTATGACCGTGCCGATTAAATTAGTCTTGCGTGATATCGGTAGATAGGCTGGTTGCAGCCAAAATCTCAAACGTTGCGATACAAAAGGCATCACAAATAGACTCAAGATCACCGAGGTGATTAAATTATTGATAATCATTGAGCTAGCCAATGACCAAGATTGCATAATTCTCAGCGCTGAAAATAGAATAGCCTGAACCATGACGACAGGATAAAGCCCTAATACTACCGATAAAATCTGTTTCCATCGCGGTGGTCCCAAACCTTGATTTTCTGAAGAGCCTGACTGCATCGAGAACCAGCCTTCTAAACCCGTAGTAAAAGACTTAAATCGATAAGCCGAAAATATTTCTTGCCCTGATTCTAATAACCGCTTGCGATCGCTTGACTCCATCCATTGATCAAGATGCTCAGGTGAATCAAAATGGATAATGTAATACCATTTCACAACTGGATCTTTGCACCTGAGTGGTGGACATAGATCGCAACGCAGAAAACCCTCATAGTGTTTGGCAACTTCCACTAGACGATTATGCCATCTCTTAAAAGGGAAGTCACGACCTTTAGGGACAATATGTTCAGTAACCAGACTAGAGTAAAAAAGCTGTTCTAAGGGTGGTTTTGGCATATTTTCAAGACTGGTCAGTATTTAGACTGCGATCGCTCTAATCGTTAGAGTGTTTCTATGCTATCAGGATAAATACTTCGAATTGCAAATCCGAACCCGCAAATTTGTGCCACTGCGTGGCACAAATTTGCGGGTTCGGATTATCTACTTATCCCTCTTTAACAGTCCAGTGCTGACAATCAAACTATAGATATTTATCTAAGGTTTTACTAAACTCTTCATAGGTCTTGACTCCAATCATTGTCTCAACCAATTCTCCATCTTTAAAGAATAAGACGGCAGGAATACTCTTCAGTCCAAATTCCTTAGCTAAGGGCTTATTTCCATCAATGTCTAATTTCATGACTTGAGCGCGATCGCTATAAGTTGCGGCCAGTTGATCGATGAATGGTGCAATTACCTTACAGGGGCCGCACCAAGTAGCTGTGCAGTCTACAACAAGCAGAGAGGTCTTCGCCCTTAAGGTTTCAAATTCAGTTTGGTCTTGGATAAAAACTGCTGTATTCATATTTTATTTTTATTGCTTTTTATTATTTTGAGGAGAAAGATAAATTAAGACAGGTTAATATTGTGTCAGAAAGTGGGTTAAACTGAGATCTATAGCGATATCGCTCAAACCTGAATCAAGAAATTTTTTGAAAATTTTGCTTCATTTGATCAATAATTGCTGTGAAGGGGGAAATAGCATCTTTAATAATGGCAGTATTCAGTATTGCCATATTCTTATGCACAAAATAAATTTATTTTTATTATTTAATTTTTATAGCCATGACAGAAAACAGGTTAGAAAGACTGTCTGTTTGGGAAAGACTAGAACGCGGTAGATTGGCTAAAGCTGCATCAGGGGGATATGCAGGTTACGGTTCGCCTGCTTTTGGACAGCGATCGCTAGATGGAGAGTTGGTGGAAGATCCTGAAGAGACTCAAGTAGTTGAACTAATTCGTCGTCACCATAAATCAGGTAAGTCATTACAAAAGATCGCTGACTGGTTAAACAAACAGGGCTACACCACTAAACGAGGACAAACTTGGAAGCGTATTTCTGTAAAGCGAGTTTTAGATCGCCTATATGGAAAAACTTCCAGAATTTCTGAAGTCTCAACTCAAACTGAAGCCAAAAAAAAACAACTGATAAGCAATCTTATTAGCTAAGTTATCGATAAACCTCTATCACAATATAAACTATATACAGGCATAAATTTGTTTGATTTACCGTAACATCTGTCAATCATATCAATACCGAGATAGACCTAAACTCAATATCGTTTTTAAGCTTGCCATTGTAAATTGCTACATTTCTCTTATTAAGTGACCATGCCTTAACAGGGTTACAGGGAATATAGCAAAGCAAGTTTTGCTTAGGACAAAAAAACAGAAGATGAGTTGCGGCGCGAAGCGCCGCAACTCATCTTCTGTTTTTTTGGTTTGTACTAGCTAACTCTTTTTTTTGCTATAGTCTTAACATTTTTAACTGAGTAGAAACGATTGATATCTATTTAGCGTCCTTATTCTTCGTTACGCTATTAAAATATTCCTTAGCCTTAGTGAAAGCATACTGGACTTTATCGCCAATCGTTGGCTCAGGCAAAACTGCAACAGTGACTTCCTCATCGGGAAACTCTTTCAACCTATAGCCATATTCCAAATTGTCCTTGAACTTCCGCAAGATAGGATATAAACGGATTGCACCCTTTAATAACTCTGCTTCTTGTTGGAAGATAGCCCGACTAATGAGGTTACTACGTTCCACTGCCATTGAACCCGCAGGAACCCATTCCTTCCCCTTGATGCGGATAAAAATATTGAACTCAGGCAAACCTTTGTCCTTCATTTCATCATATTTACTCGCAGCTACCTCACGTTTGTTTGGAGCCTTCTTCTTTTTCTTTTGAGAGCCCGAAGCAAATCCCGTCGCTTTAGTTGTACTCATCGCATTACCTTGTGATTTAAAAAAAGTTTTTAGTTTTTTGATGTCCACCGCAAAGTGGCGCACATCAAATTTTTGTAATTATTAAATGTGTTAACAAAAGTTTACTTTAGTCGATGACGGAAACACAATCATTCTTTAGGCAAGAAATTTTGGGAATTAATTATCGCCAAAAGGGGGGTAAGTTCTGATTCGAGATATTCACCATCAGACAAAATATAAATTTTGAGGGTTTTATCGTATAGCCATAGTTCAGGTACGCTGAGAACACTGTAGACATCAAGTTAAGCAATTCCATTTCAGCAACAAAAAAGCCGCCTAAAGGCGGCTTTTTTGTTACCCTTCTTTAAGTTGACTAGAGGGTGAATCTAGATCAAAAAGGACTTGTAACATTTGCATCGCGCGACGGCGCGTCTCGATATCCTGTTGGGCGCGAAGCTGCACCATCGGATCATGGAGAATTTTGTTAATGATGCCGCGAGTCATGCTCTCGATCACATCTTGATGTTTGTCAGCAAAATCATTGCCGAGGCGAGATAGTGCTTTTTCCATCTCCTGCTCACGAATGATTTCCATCTTTTGACGCAGCTTGCTGATCGTGGGGACAGTCTCAAGCGATCGCCACCAGCTATCAAACTCCGCCACACAACCTTCCAGCAAAATCTCGGCTTGCATCGCCATTTGGCGACGACTTTCTTGATTCTCGGCAACTACTGCTTGCAAGTCATCAACGTTGTAGGCTCTGGTATTCGGCAACTCGTTGACATCAGAACTGATATTGCGCGGTACAGAAATATCAACGAGAGTCAAGCCAGTGTGATTTGAAGCGATCGCTTCAAGATTTTTGCGGCTCAGAATTACTTCTGTAGAAGCAGTACTGGTAAATACAAGATCAGAAATTGACACACAATCCAGCATTTGATCGAGCGGACGAATATCAAACTGAGCCTCACTAGTTTCAAATTCCTTGAGCATAGCAGCAGCGCGATCGCGCGATCGATTAACAATCGCAATCTTTTGCGCCCCTTTAGAAATCAAATGCTTTACCAATAAACGCGACATCTTGCCAGCGCCAATGATCGTTGTATGTTTATCCGATAAATTTTGCAGCTTGATTTGAGCTAGTTCTACGGCTGCCGAACTAATTGACACCGCACCCGTACCAATTTCAGTTTCAGTACGAACTCGTTTACCTGCTGAAAGAGCTTGTTTAAAAAGTTGGTTGAGAATCCGACCTGCCCCATTATATTGCTGGGCAAGACGATGAGTATTTTTGACCTGAGCGAGAATTTGACCTTCACCAAGTACCAAACTATCTAAGCCTGATGCAACTCGCATCAGATGAGTTACGGCATCTTGGCGGAGCAGAATAAACAGATAGCGACGCAGGTACTGTAGAGGTAGTTGGCTAAATTCCGCAAGAAACTGCATAATTTCACGAATACCACCTTCGGCTTCGCTAGTAACTACATACAACTCTAAGCGGTTACAAGTGCTTAAAATTGCAGCTTCCTCAATATTCGGATAGCTCATCAGTTGAGCGATCGCTGCTTCCATGCGATCTTCGGGAATACTCAACTTTTCCCGTACTTCCACAGTCGCCGTTTTATGACTCAAGCCAACAACTGCAATATTCATATCGTAAATGCGTTTCTTATTTAGGACTGGAAATAATTATCTTATTGGATGAGCTTATCAGGAGATAGCTACTAGTGTAGTAGGTACTTATTACTCCTTAACGTTCTGTAATATAGCTGCCACCATTCTTTAAACCCCCCAAAAAAGTAAAGGAAAGCGCGAAGCGCTTTCCTTTACTTTTTTGGGGGTTAGAATTACTAGCACCACAGGTGCTAGTAATTCTAACTAAGTTATTAACGCAAATTAATAGTCTTAGGAGCATCACCAGTCAAGTGAATGGTGTCAACAAAGCGAGCAGTCTTCGATTGAGTTGAGATAACCAAAGACTGAGTACGGCAACCACCACCAAAGAAGCGGACACCTTCCATCAATGTACCTGGGGTAATACCACAGCCAGCAAACAATACATCTTTGCCACAAGCTAGTTCATGGGCATCATAGACCTTGTCGCCATCTTCGATACCCATTTCCTTGAGGCGAGCCAAGTTACCTTCACGAGTCCACTTAGCGCTTTCAGGGGTATTAACTTCGGCTGGGTCATAAACTAGACGACCTTGGAAATGTCCACCTAAGCAACGCATTGCGGCTGCCGAAATAACACCTTCAGGAGCAGCACCAATACCCATCAAAGCATGGATGTTTGTACCAGCAAAGCCACAGCAAATTGCAGCGGATACATCACCATCACTGATCAAACGCACACGAGCGCCAGCAGCACGGATTTCTGAGATCAAGCCTTTGTGACGAGGACGATCCATAACAACGACGACCAATTCTTCGATCGAGCGATTTAGACATTCCGAAAGAATTTTCAGATTTTCAGTAGGTGTTTTGCGAATATCGACGTGACCTTTTGCCGCAGGTGGTGCAGCTAGTTTGTCCATATAAAAGTCAGGAGCGCGGAACAAGCCATTGCGCTCAGAAATTGCCAAAACTGCCATTGAGCCATTTTGACCATAGGCAACTAGGTTTGTCCCTTCGCAAGGGTCAACAGCGATATCAATTTCTTGTAATTCTTCGATGGTACAGAATTCGGCAGCATTTGGCTGTGTGCAAATACCTACTTCTTCACCGATATAGAGCATGGGTGCTTCGTCACGTTCACCTTCACCAATGACGATACGACCACGCATATGAATTTTATTCATGCGCTCGCGCATTGCTTCAACTGCTGCTTCGTCGGCTTCGTCTTTTTTACCCAAGCCCATCCACCGAGAAGATGCGATCGCAGCCTGTTCAACGACCTCAATAATCTCAAGGCTGATTGTACTATCCATGTTTAGGAATCCTTGCTTTATCTAAATTTTATAACTATGATTTTTTGTTATGCTCTAGAAAATTTCTAGAAACAGAAAACAAAATTAAGTTAGTTGTGCCTTACTACACAACCTCGTAATTAAGTTTACAGGGCAGAAGGACAAATTAAAACCCAGAAGGAGGAGGGCAACGCAGAGTGTCTCCCTCCTCCTTCTGGGTTTGCTTTGCTAATTTTGGTTAAGAAATGCTTAACACTGGTACGATCTATAGAGTGGGCTTTTCTCTTCTACCCAAACTAATGTATTGCGTATAACTGCTATGTTGCCAGACCATTCTGACCATTCTGTTTTTGCTGATGAGATGCCTAAGAACCTTATAAATCATACCGATTTTGATGATCTAGATTTTAACAATGACATTGAGACGGACAAACCACAGGAAGCTTGTGGTGTTTTCGGGGTACTAGCAGCAGAAGGGGATGTTGCTAAACTTGTATACTTTGGTCTGTATGCCTTACAGCATCGTGGGCAAGAATCAGCAGGTATTACTGTCTACGATGATCGCGGCACGACCCATACTCACAAAGCCATGGGACTAGTTGCCCAAGTATTTAATGAAACGATCCTCTCAGAAATGAAAGGTGCTTTAGGAATTGGGCATAACCGCTATTCGACCACAGGCTCGAGTAAGGTTTGTAACGCTCAACCAATTGTCATAAATACGAGATTGGGTGATTTCTCCCTTGCTCACAATGGCAACTTAGTCAATGCCACTGAGTTACGTGGCGAACTGTCGGCTCAGGGTCATGCCCTCGAATCAACTACCGATTCTGAAGGAATTGCTTTTGCAGTTTGCGAAGCTGTAGAGGAGGGCAAAAATTGGCAAGCAGCGATCATTACGGCTCTGAAGCGTTGCCATGGCGCGTTCAGCTTAGTGATGGCAACTCCTAATGCGCTTATCGGCGCTAGGGATGCCTATGGTGTACGTCCTTTGGTGATCGGCAAAACGACCGATGGTTCCTATGTCTTGTCTTCAGAAACCTGTGGCTTAGATATTATCGGTGCAGAATATGTCCGTGAGGTCAAAGCTGGAGAACTAGTGATCATTACCATGGACAAAGGGATTGAGTCTTGGCAATGGGAAGAATCACAACCAAAACTCTGTGTTTTTGAGATGATTTATTTTGCAAGACCCGATAGTGTCATGCATGATGAAAGTCTTTACACTTACAGATTGAGAATTGGGCGAGAATTAGCCAAAGAAAGCTTTGTGGATGCCGATATTGTGATCGGTGTGCCAGATTCGGGCATTCCTGCGGCGATCGGATTTTCACGAGAGTCAGGGATTCCCTACGGTGAGGCTTTGATTAAAAACCGCTATGTAGGGCGTACTTTTATCCAGCCAACCCAAGCGATGCGGGAGTCTGGCATCCGTATGAAACTCAATACACTTAAGGATGTTTTGCAGGGTAAACGGGTAATTGTGATTGATGATTCGATCGTAAGGGGAACGACGAGTCGTAAAATAGTAAGAGCATTGCGTGAGGCTGGTGCAACTGAGGTACATATGCGTATTTCTTCGCCTCCTGTTACTCACCCTTGTTTTTATGGTATTGATACGGACTCGCAAGATCATTTGATCGCAGCACAGAAATCTGTCGATGCGATCGCCAAACAGATTGAGGTTGATACGCTTGCGTATCTCAGCCACGACGCAATGTTAAAAGCGACACAAATTGATACCACGCATTTTTGCACGGCTTGTTTTACAGGAAAATATCCAATTGAAGTTCCTGATAAACTCAAGCGCACCAAACTTATGCTAGAAAATACGGCAACATGACCAAGATCCTCTTTCATCTCGCATTTCCAGTCAAAGATATTCCAAGCACCAAAGCTTTTTATATTGATGGTTTGGGTTGTTTGGCAGGACGCGAGTCAAGTGACTCGCTGATCATGAGTTTGTATGGTCACCAGTTGGTGGCGCACGTTGTTCATGAATCTCTAGAATCGCAACGTGGTATTTATCCGCGCCATTTCGGATTAGTGTTTTATTCCGAAAATAACTGGATGGCTTTATTAGAAAAAGTCCATGATAAGCGTCTTAAGTTTTATCAAAAGCCAAAAGTTCGCTTTGTGGATACACCTTTGGAGCATCGAACCTTTTTCTTAGCTGATAATTCGGGCAATATTCTGGAGTTCAAGCATTACAAGTTTGAAACTGCAATTTTTGGTGAGACTGATTTTCACGAAGTTGGTGATGCAGACTTTGCTCAGCAGGTTCCTGTGGTTACACACTAGCCGAGAGAAAGTTGCTTCGCAACTTTCTCTGAAAAACAAAAAGAGATGGCACTAGTGCCATCTCTTTTTATTTGGGAATTAATTCCTGCTTTTAATTTTTTACGAAGCATTTGCAATTGTTTTTTCTTTTGGCGTTGGCGTGCTGAGCCACCTTTACCTTTATCGTTTCTACCTTCTTTGCGTGGTGACTCCCATCGCTTTAGTCTTTGGCTCATTGTTGTTTTTACCCATGTGATTGAATTTTTTTGGAGATAATTTAGCAATCAGTAAATTACAAATTACGAATTACGAATTGATAACTAGTAATTCATAATTACCAATTCAATATACGTTAGTTCACATAGGAATTACTATCACTCTTTAGAATGAGTATGTATGATTATAAGATGCCTCATTTAGGCTGATTTTAAGCTAATTTTTGCTTGATTTCTTCAGGGTTTCTAAATCCGATCGCGATCGCCTTACCATCTTTAATAAATAAAGGACGCTTTAGCAACATCGAATCTTTGGCATAGGCTTCAATCCATTGAATATGTGACCATGTTTCTTTTTCAGAGCCGAGCGATCGGTAGGATTGTCCAGAGGTATTTCGCATTACTCTTTCTCCTAATGCATTTACCCATTCAGCGATCGCCGTGCGAGTTGGGGGATAGTCTTTAGTGTTGATAAATTCGTAGGCAATTCCTTGATTGTCTAACCAAGCGATCGCTTTTTTGCAAGTCCCACAATTGGGTATGCCATAGACTTGAATAGACATAAATTTACTCAGATTATGACTTTTTAAAAAATACAGAAATATGAAAGCCCACTCCTTCAGTGGTTTTGGCTATCTATAGCTATTGTATGGCAATAACTTAATAAAGCCCAAATAAAAGGAGGCAGAGCTTCGCGTTGCTTCCTTTTATCTGGACTTAGGGCGCTGGACAGCTAATTAGTGATAGAGCGATGAAGCCTTTGATTAGCAAGGCTTTACAAGTAAATTGTGACTAAAGCCTGAAATCGTTACCAGATAGGAGTTACAGCTTAATATCACTAATTAGTGAGCCAGCGCCGATGATCGCACTGAAAAAAGCTTTTAGTCTTAACTATTGCCTTCCACCCAAGAATTATTGGTGCGGCGCTTCGCGCCGCACCAATAATTCTTGGGTTTTGAGACTGGGTTTTAAAAACAGAAAATGGCATAGCCATTTTCTGTTTTTGTATAAGACATAGTTACTAGGTTATATTTTTAAATAGTTTGCTGACCCACCACCTTCTAGACATATTCATGAAACCAATCGTCAGTCTTCTACATACCTCTAGCTACGAAACTGCATCACTGATGACAGCACTAGAGGCAGTACTTGCACCCCTAGGAGGTATGTCCAGCATCGTCAAAGCAGGCGATCGCGTTCTCCTCAAGCCCAACTTACTCACAGGCTCACGACCAACCAAAGAATGCACCACTCGTCCCGAATTGGTGTACTGTGTCGCCAAAATGGTACAGGACGCTGGTGGGAAGCCATTTTTAGGGGATAGCCCCGCCTTCGGTAGTGCCAAAGGAATTGCCAAGGCGAATGGCTTGTTACCCCTTGCCGAAGAATTAGGCTTACCAATTATCGAGTTTCATGGCAAACGCTACGCAACCGAGGGCGAAGGTGAACTGCAACATTTGCGTCTCAGTAAAGAAGCGATGGATGCAGATGTGGTAATTAATTTGCCTAAGGTCAAGTCCCATATGCAACTGACCCTAACCCTCGGTGTCAAAAATCTATTTGGCTGCGTTCCAGGCAAGATGAAAGCTTGGTGGCATATGGAAGCTGGCAAAGATGTCGAACGATTCGCACAAATGCTCATCGAAACAGCAAGAGCAATTAATCCTGAACTAACAATCCTTGATGGTATTGTCGGACATGAAGGGAATGGACCTAGCGCTGGTGAACCAAAAGAATTAGGAGTTTTAGCGGCTTCCTGTGATGTTTTTGCACTCGATCGCGTTATGGTGGAGATCCTTGGAGTTAAACCTCTCGATGTGCCGACGGTTGCAGCCGCGATCCGCACAGGACTTTGTAGCGATCTTGATGCAATTGACATCATCGGCGATCCGATCGCTCAATTGCAAAGCAGCGATTGGAAACTACCAGAAACGATGATGGCGATCGACTTTGGAATGCCCAGAGTCTTGAAATCGACCTTTAAACATCTCTATATCAAGTTCATCAAAGAACCGCTCAGCACCTATGCCCGCACTTAACAGCCCACCGCTAATCTTAGTGGTCGAAGATGCTCCTGACAACCAAGTTTTGGTGGAACAGGTGTTTCTAGATTCAGGCTATCGTGTCACTTGCATCCAAGATGGTCAATCAGCACTAGATTGGCTAGTAACTCATCATCCTGATCTGATATTGCTAGATTTATCTTTGCCAGAAATTGATGGATGGGAAGTAGCCCGACAACTCAAAGCTAGCGATCGCACCGCCCATATCCCCATAATTGCGGTCACGGCTCATGCGATGAAAGGAGATAAAGAATCGGCGATCGCCTCTGGTTGTGATGATTATCTGACAAAGCCTTTAGATATTGATTTGTTGGAAGCCTGTGTCAAGCAATGGTTAGATAAGTAATAGGGTTAAGATGTTGCTTTATTACACCCTACTTTATGTCTAAGCACCCCAAAACAAAAGCTTATACTTATCTATAACTTAGACTAAGATTTTAGACAGCGTTTTAAAATTTCATTTAATAAAATAATCCATTTATTCATCATTATGAGCGAGGCTTTGCGTCACTCATATTAATCAAACTATCAACTTATCAAATTTAGGAAATTGCTTTATGTCTGGTCGCGTTGGAGTAATGCTATTAAACTTGGGAGGTCCTGAAAAGTTAGAAGATGTCTATCTTTTCTTGTATAACCTATTCGCTGATCCAGAAATCATTCGCCTCCCCTTTCCTTTTTTACAAAAGCCGATCGCCTCACTGATCGCTGCTAGCCGCGCTCCCATCAGTCAAGAAAATTATCGCATGATTGGTGGTGGCTCACCGTTGCGTCAGATTACTGAGGAGCAGGGTGAAAATATTGAAAACGTTTTGCAGCGTCATGGAGTTGATGCCAAGGTATATGTTGCCATGCGCTACTGGCATCCCTACACAGAAGAAGCGATCGCCCAAATCAAACAGGATGGCATTACACGCCTTGTGGTGTTGCCTTTATATCCACAATACTCCATCAGCACTAGTGGTTCGAGCATTAAGCAACTCGATGTACTTTGGGAAAATGACCCTGAACTCCAAGCGATCGAGAGAATCACAATTAAATCTTGGTACGAGCGCACTGGCTATATTCGGGCGATGAATCAATTAATTGATGCAAAATTACAGGATTTTGCCGAACCTGAGAATGTGCATATTTTCTTCAGTGCTCACGGTGTACCTGTGAAATATGTCACCAAATACGGCGATCCCTATCAATCAGAAATGGAAAACTGTGTTGACGGGATTATGAAGGCTTTGCGCCGAGACTATCAACGCTATAACGCGCATACCCTCGCTTATCAAAGTCGTGTTGGTCCCGTCGAATGGCTCCAACCCTATACTGAAGAAGCAATTAAGAATTTAGCAAAGCGTGGCGTTAACGATCTTTTAGTTGTGCCGATCAGTTTTGTGTCGGAGCATATTGAGACTTTGCAAGAAATCGATATTGAGTATCGTGAAGTTGCAGAAGAAGCGGGTATTCACAACTTTGATCGCGTTCCTGCTTTAAATAGTCATCCAATTTTTATCAATGACCTTGCAGAATTGGTAATGGAATCACTCGGAACAACTAAAGCGGCAGCGATCGTAGCTTAGCAGAATCACTTCCAAAAGAGAAATAGTGTTTTCTCTTCAAAACCCTAAAGAGAATAGAGGTGCTTCGCATCTCCATTCTCTTTAGGGTTTTATGTTCTACTCCCTTCCCAGTGAAAGAATAGACGTTGCGGCGCGAAGCGCCGCAACGCTATTTCTTGGTTAGACCTCTTGCAGAACTGAAATTAAGACTGTGGAGAGAAAGTTTTAGAAGCAGGAAGAGAGACTTCAAAGTTATAAATGGCAGCAATCAAATTACAACGTAAACCAAAACGACGACGACGATTACGATAAGCCAAAGAAAGAATTTTAAAAAT